>CAYUNE010000030.1:0-60758 GCA_964446115.1 uncultured Desulfobulbia bacterium
CCCACACCCAAGGACGGCAGGCCGCCTGCATCGGCCGGGTCGGCGGCAGCAGTCCCGGCCGGGTCATCCTCCGCACCCGGGCAGGCGGCAGCCGGCTCCTCGAACCGCTCTTTGGCGATCCCCTGCCCCGGATCTGCTGAAAAGGAACCTGTTTTCCCTGTTGCGGGGAGGTCGCCCCGGGGAAATGCCAGGGGAGGGAAGAGGCCTCGTCAGATCCCCAGGTAGCGGCGCGTCACCGTTTCCGTCAGCTCCCCGGATGTGCCGTTCCAGACGATTTTTCCCTTTTCCAGCATGTAGTGGCGGTCCGCGATGCGCTTCAGGGCCGGAATATTTTTATCCACCACCAGAATGGCAAGACCACGCTCTTTGAGGGTGGTGAGTCCCTGCCGGATTTCCCCGCAGATAAGCGGGGCCAGACCCTCGGTGGCCTCGTCGAGGAGGAGCAGGCGCGGCCCGATCATCAGGGCGCGGGCAATGGCCAGCATCTGCTGTTCGCCCCCGGAGAGGCTGCCGCCGCGGTGGCGTCGGCGTTCGGCCAGCCGGGGAAAAATGGAAAATATCCGTTCAGGGGTGTAGGGAGGTTTTTCTTCGTTGTAGTTGGCGGCGGTAACCAGCAGGTTTTCCAGAACCGTCAGATTTGGAAAGATCTGTCTGCCCTCCGGAACCAGGCCGATCCCAAGCCGGGCGATCCGGTAAGGGGGCAGGCGGTGGATTTCCCGACCCCTGAAAAGAACGGCTCCGGAGTCCGGCGGCGTCAGGCCCATGATCGCCTGAATGGTGGTGGTTTTGCCCATGCCGTTGCGGCCCAGCAGGGTCACCACCTCGCCGTCCTCGATGTGCAGGGAGACATCGAAGACGGCCCTGCTGGAGCCGTAGGAAACCCCGATCCCCTCCACCCTCAGCATGCGGCGGCCTCCTCTCCCAGGTAAACCCTCTGCACCTCAGGGTTTCGGCGGATTTCATCCGGTGTTCCAGCGGCGATCGCCTCCCCCCTGACCAGCACGGTTATCCGGTCCGCCAGGGAGAAGACGGCGGTCATATCATGTTCAATGAGCAGGATCGACAACCGGCCCTTGAGGGTTGAGATCAGCTCCTGGAGACGTTGGCTGCCGCCGGCTCCAAGGCCGGCCATGGGCTCGTCCAGGAGGAGGACCCTGGGCTTGATGGCCAGGGCCATGGCCACTTCCAGCTGCCGCCGCTGACCGTGGGAAAGGCTGCCGGTAATCACCCGGCCGCATCCCTTCAGTCCCATCCGTGCCATCACCCGGCGGGCCGGCTCCCGCAGCCTCCGGTCCGCGGCTGCGTCGCCCAAAAACCGGAAACTGGTGCCGGAGCGTGCCTGCACGGCAATAGCGAGATTTTCTTCGACACTGAGTCGATCAAACAGCGAGATGAGCTGGAAGGAACGGGCCAATCCCAGAGCGGCGCGACCGTGAACCGGGATTGCGGAGATATCCCGGCCCGCCAGGAAGATCGAGCCGCTGTCCGGGGTGATGAAACCGGAGAGCAGGTTGAGCACCGTGGTTTTACCGGCGCCGTTGGGACCGATGAGGGCGTGCAGTTCACCCGGGGTCAGGGTCAGCGAGAGGTGCGAGCATGCCGGTACGGCACCGAAACGTTTGCAGAGATTATGTGTCGTCAGTATCGCCTCGTTCATCTTTTTCCGTAATACCTTTCCAGAGACCGTATAAACCCTGATTGCCGAAGAGAACAACGGCAAGGAGAACCGGACCGAGAATGACCATCCAGTGTTCGGTGAACATGGCCAGGAATTCCTCCATGAGCAGCAGGGCGGCGGCACCGATAACCGGGCCGACAAGCGTGCCCATGCCGCCGAGCAGAACCATGACCAGGATCTCCCCGGATCGCGACCAGTGCATGAGATCCGGGCTGACGTAACCCGTATGGTTGGCGAGCAGGCCACCCGAGAGACCGGCGGTGGCCGCCGCAATCACGTAGCAGACCAACCGGTAGCGGTGGATGGCAAATCCCAGGGCCTGTGCCCGGATCTCGTTTTCCCGCCCGGCGATGATCACCCGTCCGAAACGGGAGCGGACAACCCTGCCGCCGAGAAAGAGAAAGAGCAATAGGATGACCAGGCAGACGTAGTACAGGGTGGTGTCGCTTTCCTGATCAATGCCGGGCAACCGGTTGCGGTTTATCAGAACAATCCCGTCACTGCCGCCGAAGATCTCCAGGGAGACGAAGAAGTAGAAGAGCATCTGCGCAAAGGCCAGGGTGATCATAATAAAATACATACCCCGTGTCCGCAGGCAGATAATTCCCGTGACCAGGCCGAAAAGGGCGGCAAGACCCATGGCAAGCGGCAAGGTGAAAAGCGCGTTTTCCGTCCCCGGAATGGTGAGCGGCCAACTGAGAACGGTTGTGGATTCGGCGGCGGCATAGGAAAAGATCCCCACCGCATAGGCACCGATGCCCACAAAGGCGGCATGGCCCAGGCTCACCATGCCGCCGTAACCAACAATCAGGTCAAGGCCGGCGGCGGCAAGACCGTATATGAGGATGCGGCCGGCCAATGAGACGAGATAATCGCCGCCGAGTCGGGTAGCAACGGGCGGTAACAGAAACAGCAGCGCCACGACGGTCCACTTCGCTGCCCGGTGGAGTTGAAAACGAGAGCCGATCATGGGATCAGCCGTTTGCCGGGAAGAGGCCGCGCGGTTTCAGGGCCAGGATAACGGCCATGAAGATATAGACGGCCATGGAGGCCACCGCGGCTCCGAAGCGATCCGCCGCGGCCGTGGAGATGACGAGCCGGAAGAGATCGGGAAGAAAGGCGCGTCCCAGGGTGTCGACCAGCCCCACCAGCAGGGCTCCCGCCAATGCGCCGCGTACCGAGCCGATACCGCCGATGACGATCACCACAAAGGTGAGGATGAGGATCGATTCTCCCATACCCGCCTCCACCGCCAGTATGGGGCCGGCCATGACGCCGGCAAGTCCCGCCAGCAGGGTGCCGAGGCCGAAGACCAGGGTGTAGAGCAGTTTGATGTTGACCCCCAGGGCACCGATCATCCGCCTGTTGACGGCTCCGGCCCGGATTTGCATGCCCAGCCTGGTCCTGGAAAAGAGCAGATAGAGAAACAGCGCCACCAGGATGCCGACGCCGATAATTGCCAACCGGTAGAGCGGATAATCGACCCCGGGCAGGATCTCCACCGTGCCGCCGACAAAGGACGGAACATCCATGAACAGCGGCTGTCGTCCCCAGATGATCCGTGTCAGCTCGTTGAAAAAGAAGATGAGGCCGAAGGTGGCCAGTACCTGGTCCAGGTGATTCCGTTCATAGAGACGTCGCAGTATGATCAGTTCCACCAGCATACCGAGGACGGCGGTCACAGGCAGGGCCACGGCCAGGCCCAGGAGAAAGGAGCCGCCGTGCATGGTGACGGTGGCGGCCGTATAGGCGCCGATCATGTAAAAACTGCCGTGCGCCAGGTTGATGACCTGCATGATGCCGAAGACGAGAGTCAGCCCGGCGGCCATGAGAAAGAGCATGACCCCGAGCTGGAGACCGTTGAGGATCTGTTCGAGCAAAAGCATGGCGACCGCGGCGCTTCCGGGCTACTTCATGGTGCACTCGCCGCCGTAGGCATCGTGGTGGTCGGTAAACACCTTCTTGAGGAGCCGGTTGGTGAAGTTGCCCTCTTTGTCCCTGATCACCTCGCGTACATAGATGTCCTGGACGGGGTGATGGTTTGCGCCGAAGGCGAACTTGCCGCGCACCGAATCAAAGTCGGCCTTTTCAAGGGCAGCGCGGAATTCATCGGCCTTTTCAGGATCACCGCCGGTTGCCTTGAGGGCGCTGCCGATGAGCAGGGCGGCGTCATATCCCTGGGAGGCATAAAGGGTCGGGGTGCGGTTATAGGCCTTGGTGAAGGCGGCAACAAAGGTTTTGTTGGCCGGGGTGTCAAGATCCCGGCTCCATTGGGAACCGTTGATCACCCCGACGGCGGCCTCGCCCACCGCCTTGAGCAGTCGTTCGTCAAAGGAAAAGGCAGGGCCGAAGAGGGGAATATTCTTGTTGAGGCCTGCCTGGGCGTACTGTTTGATGAAGTTGATACCCATGCCGCCGGGCAGAAAGAAGAACACCGCATCCGGAGCCGCGGCGCGCAGGGTGGCCAGTTCCGCCGCGTAATCGGCCTGGCCGAGCTTGGTGTAGACCTCGCCCGCTATTCCGCCCTTGTAGAAGCGCTTGAAGCCGGCCAGGGCGTCTTTGCCCGCCGGATAGTTGGGAGCCAGCAGAAAGACCTTGTCATACCCCTTTTCCGTGACATAGCGGCCCACTGCCTCATGCAGATTGTCATTCTGCCAGGCGACGTTGAAGTAGTTTTTATTGCAGCCCTTTCCCGCCAGTTTTGAGGGTCCGGCATTGGGGCTGATATAGAAAACATCCCGGCGCACCACCTTCGGGACCACGGCCATGGCCACGTTGGAGAAGACGATACCGGTGATGATCTTGATTTTGTCGCGCTTGATGAAGCGATCGGCGATCTGGATTCCCTTGCCCGGTTTGCGGCCGTCATCCTCAACCACCAGTTTGACAGGTACGCCTCCGAGGGTGCCGTTGTTCATGTCGATGGCCAGTTTGAAGCCGTCGCGGATATCCTCGCCCAGATAGCCCGCCTTGGTGGAGAGTGTCGTGATCATGCCGATGGTCACCGGTTCCGCTGCCAGGGACGATACCGCGTACAAAAATACAAGTAGAGACAGCAAAAATCCTTTTTTCATCGTCTTCCTCCTGAATTCCTTTTCTGTTGCATGGTTGGGTCTGCGGGTTTGCCTTTCATCATAATAACCGGTCACCGGTGCTGCAGATTTGCCGAATCTTTATCGGCCGCTTTTTCCCCGGCTCTGCGGACCGGAGAGATTCAGCGAAGATACGGTGCCTGTGACCGGATACGGTTCATCGGAAGAGAATGCTCACCGGACAGTGGTCCGATCCCGGAATGTCGTCGTGGATGGCGGCATCGAGCAGCCGTTCCTCACTGCCCGGGTCCGTGAAAAAGTAGTCGATGCGCCAGCCGATGTTTTTGGCCCTGGCCTGGAAGCGGTAGCTCCACCAGGTGTAGTTTTCCGGTTCGCGGTTGAACTTGCGGAAGGTGTCCACGTAGCCGGCGCCGGTGAGCTCGTCCATCCAGGCGCGCTCCTCCGGGGAGTAGCCGGGATTTTTCTCGTTGGCCGCCGGATTTGCCAGGTCGATGGGTTTATGGGCGACGTTGAAATCGCCGCAGGCCACCACACTCTTTTCCCAGGTGAGCCGGTCAAAGTATTCCAGCACCGCCCTGTTGAAGGCCAGTTTGTAATCGATCCTCCTGAGGCCGGGCTGGGCATTGGGAAAGTAGATGTTGATGAAGTAGAAGTCGTCGAACTCCAGGGTGAGCAGTCGTCCCTCCCGGTCGAATTCGGGAATGTCCAGCCCGTAGACCACATTTTTGGGTTTTTGCCGGGTATAGACCGCGGTGCCGGAGTACCCCTTCTTCTGCGCCGGGAACCAGTAGGCGAAATAGCCGTCCACATTGCGCACCTCGTGGGGAAGCTGATCGGGAAGGGCCTTGATCTCCTGCAGAGCGAAGATGTCCGCCTCCAGTTCGGCCATGGTATCGAGAAATCCCTTCTTGCAGGCCGCCCGCAGTCCGTTGACGTTCCAGGAGATAAACCGTTTTTTCTCCGGAAAACGAAAGAGCGGGGAGCTCTTTTTCATTACCTTTCGGGGAGTGACGCCGATTTTCGGGCACTGCTCCTCGATGGGGCAGCGGTCGCAGTGCGGCCGGCGCGGCTTGCAGATGGACTGGCCAAAGGCCACCAGGGTGGAGTTGATGGTGAGCCAGAACCGTTTCGGCAGGATCTTGCGCAGCGCGGCCTCGGTTGCCGGTGGGCCGGTGGTGCGGACATATCCCCAGATATTGGTGATGCGGTGCACATGGGTGTCCACGCAGATCGCCGGTTTACCGAAGGCCACCGCCACAACTAAGTTGGCGGTTTTACGGCCCACACCGGGAAGCCGCACCAGTTCCTCGATGGTGTCCGGGACCGAGTACCCATAGGGGGCAAGCGCCTCCGGCAGAGCGTGGAGATATTTTGCCTTGTTGCGATAGAACCCCACCGGGTAGATGATCTTTTCCAGCTCCGCCACCGACAGCATGGCCAGCTCCGCGGGGGTGGAGATTGCGGCAAAAAGCCTGGAGCAGGCGGCGGCGGTGACCTCGTCTTTGGTGCGGGCGGAGAGAATGGTGGCAACCAGTACCTTGAAGGGATCGCGGCTCTGAACGGCGATGAGGTCCACCACCGGTACCTGGTAATTTTTTACCTCCTGTCGCAGCAGGGGGAGAATCTCGTCAACGGGGAAGGGCATGGGATTGTCTGGGCGCGGGGAAATATATCCATGGCGGGCGGATGGCGGCGACCGGTGGTCTTGCTCCAGTCCCGGGACAGGGGGCTGGGATCACCGGCCGCTGCTGCTGCAGGAGGGGCGGCTGATCAACCCGGGGGCCAGCTCATGGTACGGCCGCCGAGGATGTGCATGTGGATATGGAAAACGGTCTGCCCGGCCTGGCCGCCGTTGTTGAAAACCACCCGGTAATGATCGATTCCCTGCTGCCTGGCCACTTCGGCACCCACCCGCAGCACCTTTCCGGCCAGACATTCTTCCGCCTCGGTGATCTCCGCCGGGCCGGAGATATGTTTTTTGGGAATCACCAGAAAATGAACCGGTGCCTGGGGCGACAGGTCCTTGAAGGCCATCACATCATCATCTTCATACAGCTTGTCGGCGGGAATTTCTCCACGGATAATCTTGCAAAAAATGCAGTCCTTTTCCATGATGCCTCCTTCGAATCTGTGTGGGATAAGGGAATTTCAAAAATGATATCATACGCCAATCCGAGCACTTTTTCAACGCAACTCTTCATGGTTACCGCCGGTGGACAACGATTATCCGGAGCCCTTCCGGACCCGGGGCGTCAGGTGCATGATCAGGGTGTTGTCTCTGGTTTGAATATCGCTGATCCGCATCCGTACCGAGAGGGTGCGGCCGCCGATCCGCGCGGTGAGGGGCTGCAGATTGTTCAGGGCAACCGGGTATTCCCGGCCGGCGAGTCCCTGGATGAGCAGCTGGAGCATATCGGCGGGATTTCCGGCCTGCAGCGTTTTTCCCGGCGGCTGCATCCTGGGCTTGACGAAGAGGATCTTTTTCCGTCCGTCAAAGCGCAGCAGAAAGTCGGCGGCAACCGGCAGGGACACCGTCCCCACATTGAGGGCGATGTTGCGGCCGGCAATCATGGTGGTCACCTTCATGTTGCGGCCGGTGATATGGGCCTGCAGCGACAACGCGTTTTTGTAGATGCGCAGGTTGGTCACCGAGTCCACGGTGACGGAGCCCTTGAAGTTGTCGTTGAGGGGCTTGACCGGCAGGGGAAGACTCTCTTTGATTGCCTGTTCGATCACCGCTGCAGGCAGGGTGATGGTGATGGCGTCCGCCTGGTTTGGGCCGCCGCTTTTGCCTGCCTTGGCGGCGAAAAGCGATACCGGGATGAGAATGAGAAGGAGTGGAAGGATGAAGGCCGTTTTCGTTTTCATGGTTGTTTTTTGATGGTGGGCCGGAGGCTGCTCACAGGTACCGGCGCAAAATTTCGGAGAGATCCCGTTTGGTGAGCGGTTTGGGAAGGATTTCCCTGATCCCGTGTTTTTTGACGTTTTCCGGCAGCAGATCATCGCAGTAGCCGCTGTAGAGCAGAATGGGGATCTCCGGCCGCAGTCGCAGCAAACGGTCGGCCAGTTCAATGCCGCCCATCTGCGGCATGGCATAATCGGTGAGAACCAGATCGAACTCGCCGCTGTTCGATCTGAACAGCGCCAGGGCCTCGTTGCCGGAGGTGGCGATTTTCACCTGGTAGCCGAGACTTTCGATCATCTCGGCGCAGGTGTCGGCGGTGAAGGGTTCGTTGTCAACCAGCAGCAGATTGCCGCTGCCCCGCAGGGAGGGACGGTCGCTTTTCCGTTTCCTGGTCCGCCGCTCGTCGATCACCGGGAAAAGCACGGTGAAAACGGCGCCGCTCCCGGTGCGGTTGGCGGCGGTAACGGCTCCGTCCAGCCCCTTGACGATACCGTGGACGATGGAGAGCCCCAGGCCGGTTCCCCGGTTCTTCCTTTTGGTGGTGAAATAGGGATCGAAGATCTTGTCGAGGATGTCATCGGGAATGCCATGGCCGCTGTCTTGCACCGTCAGTCGCAGGTAGTTGCCGGGGCCGGGCTGGAAGAATCCCATGGTGGTTTTTTTGCGGAGCCTGATGTTGTCCAGGCTGATGTCCAGAATGCCGCCTTCTTCATCCATGGCATGACGGGCGTTGGTGCAGAGATTCATGAGAATCTGGTGGATCTGGATCGCATCCCCGAGCACGAGATCGTTGGAGACCTCGATATGCAGATGTACCTGGATGGGGCTGGGTAGGGTGCCACGGATGAGTTTCACCGTTTCCTTAACAATGGGGGTGACCGTCACCGGTGTGTAGTCGCTTGTCTCCTCGCGGCTGAAGTTGAGCATCTGCCTGGCCAGCTCCCGGGCGCGGTTGCCCGCCTGGATCACCCGGGTGAGGTTGGCGTGGGCCTGGCTCTTTTTGTCCAACTGCAGCAGGGTGAGCTCGGCATAGCCGTTGATGGTGCTGAGGATGTTGTTGAAATCATGGGCGATGCCGCCGGCGAGAATGCCGATGGCCTCCATCTTCCTGGCGTGTTGCAATTGGTTTTCCAGGTTTTTCTCCAGGGTGATGTCCCGGGCAAAGGTGAGGGTTGCCGGCTGCTCCTCCCAGGTGATGCGGACGGAGTTGATGTGAATCCAGATGGGTTCGCCGTTTTTGGGCACGATGCGCAGCCGCGAGGTGGAGGCGATATCCCTGCCCCGGAGGCGTTGGCGATATTTTCTATAGATTCTGTAGCGGTCATCCGCGTGGATGAAGCGAAAAAATGGAATGGAGCGGATCTCCTCGGCCGAATAGCCGAGGAGCTTTTCGGTCATGGGGTTGAAGAAGCGGATAAACTCGTCCTGGACGATAAAGATGGCGTCATGGGTATGGGTGAAAAGGTCCCGGTACTTCTTTTCACTTTCCCGCAGGTCCCGTTCAGCCCGTCGCCGTTCCCGGATCTCCTCTTCCAGGGCCCGGGTCTTTTGTTGCAGGCGTTTGATCAACTGTTCGTGGTCAGTTTTTTTCATCGTTGATCAGGTTGTTGACATGACGTAACGAGCGGACATTGCTGCGCGGTTGCGGTAACCGCATGGTAATGACGACTTCCTCCAGCGCCACCAGACCCTGGGCGATGGCGGCGCAGCGGAAGGGCCAGGTGACACCGGTGAGAATGAGGGTCACCGCCGTGCTGCTGAGAATGATCATTGCCGCCTTGGCCGCCCAGGTATGGTAGCTGGGTAATTTGCCGAACTTGAAAAGTCCGGCGAGCAGGGGAATGGAGTAGGCGCAGAGGATGAAGAGAACGAAAAAGGCCTCCCGCCTGAGAATATCCGGCCAGAGCCACCAGGCACAGACAGGTATGGTGAGATAGGTGGCCAGATCGCCCCAGCTGTCGAGTTTGGCACCCAGTTCCGAGGTAAGGTTGAGAAGCCGTGCCACCGAACCGTCGATGAGGTCGGAAAAAAAGGAAAATCCCAGCAGGATAAGAAAGTGGTTCGGCCGTCCCTTCCAGGCCAGGTAGAGCAGAAAGGGCACGGCGACAAGGCGAAAACAGCTCAGGAGATTGGCGATATTAAACAGTCTGGCCGCTGGGTTTTCCGTCATACTCTCCGCTTGTCACCTGGGGACATCCTGAAAAAAATATTTTTGGCGGAAAAGGTATTTTTCAGGGTGCCCGAAACCGATCACCGGTTTTCAAGCCGATGGTGTAGTTGTCCTGTCCTTGACCGTGGGCGCCTTCTGTCTGTGGCAATGGCTGTTATTATACCCGATTTTGCCGCATTATTGAATCAATTCCGTTCCGTCCCCAGGGGAAGGGGAGTTATTTTTGTCTGCCTGCGGCAGCGTCTCAAGATGAAAAAAACCCGCGAACCGGTGAACGGTTGCGGGTTTCATGGGCGGCATCCGCAGATGCCGCCTGGAAAAATGGTGCCGAAGGCCGGACTCGAACCGGCACGGATCGCTCCACTGCCCCCTCAAGACAGCGTGTCTACCAGTTCCACCACTTCGGCGTTATTTAGTATTTTTTTCCTCCGTTGTCGGGGCGGCCTCCTCTGTCTGCTGCAGGGCCTGGTCGTTGCCGCCTTTTTTTTCACCGGTCATGGGAATGGTCAGCGGTTCCTTGTCCGCCGCCTTTTCCGCGGCCGGCGGCTGTACCTTTTCAACCTGAACCTCCTTCATGACCGTTCCCGTGCTCTTGTGCGATGACAGATAGGCAAGCGTGATCGAGGTGGCCATGAAGACAATGGCCGACATGGTGGTGATTTTGTTTAAAAGGGGTACCGGCCCTTCGGTGCCGAACAGCGTCTGGCTGGAACCGCCGAAGGCGGCCCCGGCATCGGCACCTTTGCCATGCTGCAGCAAAACGATACCGATGAGAAAGAAACAGACGATGACGTGAACAATAGTTAGCAGGGTGGTCATATCTTGAACCGGATTATCCGCCTGAACGATTCGGCCTTGAGCGCCGCCCCTCCCACCAGGGCGCCGTCGATGTCTGGCTGGGCCATGAGTTTGTCGACATTGTCGGGATTAACCGAACCACCATACAGTATTCTTATCCCCTCGGCAACAGTTTTTTCATACATGCGCGCCAGTAGCTCCCGAATAAATTCATGGGCTTCCTGGGCTTGGGCAGTGGAAGCGGTTTTCCCGGTGCCGATGGCCCAAACCGGTTCATAGGCGATTACGCAGGCGGCGGCATCCTCAGCACCAACATCGTTCAGCCCTCCGCGGATCTGTTTCTCCAGCACTGCCAGGGTGTTTCCCGTTTCCCGTTCTTCCAGGGTTTCGCCGATACAGAGAACAGGCGTCAACCCTCCGGTGATGGCGCCCCTGAGCCGGCGATTGATCATTTCGTCGTCTTCGCCGAAAATGCGGCGCCGTTCCGAGTGGCCGACAATGGCCATGGAGGCGCCCACATCCGCAAGCATGGCAGAGGAGATCTCACCGGTAAAGGCCCCCTGTTTTTCCCAGGCGACATTCTGACCGGCAAGGATCACCCGGCTGCCCTCCAGGGCAACGGCAACCGATGAGAGTGCGGTGAACGGCGGTGCGATCATCACCTCGCGGTCAATCTGGCCCGCGGCATCGTCGGCCACGGCAGTTGCCAGCCTCACCGCCTCATGAATCGACAGGTTCATCTTCCAGTTTCCGGCAATGAGTGATTTTCGCAGCATAGTTTTCCCTTTGCGTGTGGTTAATATGGTATGTGGATCCTGTTCACTGTTCAAGGGCGGCAACACCGGGAAGGGTCTTGCCCTCCATCAGCATGAGAAAGGCGCCGCCGCCGGTGGACATGTAAGAGATATTATCAGCCTCTCCGGATTTGTTGACCGCGGCGTTGGAGTCGCCGCCGCCGGTGATGGAGAGGGCATGAGAGGAGGCCACGGCGCTGACCATGGCCATGGTGCCGCGGGAAAAGGCATCCATCTCAAAGGCGCCCATGGGCCCGTTCCAGATGATGGTGCGGGCATCGGCGATGGCCTCCCGGAACTGGATCACCGTTGCCGGGCCCACGTCCAGGGCCATCCAGCCCTCGGGGATATCCCGGATGGTTACCTGCTTGGTGATCGCGTCCGGGGCAAAGCGGTCGGCGGCAATCACATCCACGGGCAGATAGATCTTGATGCCCTTTGCCTCGGCTTTATCCAGAAAGTCCCGGGCCGTCTCCAGCAGATCATCCTCCACCTTGGAGGCGCCCACCTCATATCCCCGGCCTTTGAGAAAGGTGTTGGCCATGGCGCCGCCGATGAGCATGCGGTCCACCTTGTCCAGCATATTCGTCAGCGCCCCCAGCTTGCTGGAGACCTTGGCGCCGCCGACAATGGCCACGAGTGGCCTGGTGGGTTCATCCATGGAGCGGTGAAAGTAGTCCATTTCCTTTTGCAGCAGGAAACCGGCGCCACGCTCCTCCACCAGTGCCGGCACTCCCACCACCGAGGCATGGGCCCGGTGGGAGACGGCAAAGGCGTCATTGACATAGACATCGGCCAGGGCGGCCAGCCGGCCGGCGAATTCATCGCTGTTTTCCGTCTCACCGCTGTGGAAACGCAGGTTTTCCAGCAGGAGAACATCGCCCTGTTCCATGGCGGCGACCATGGCCTCGGTTTCGGCGCCGATGCAGTCGGGCGCCATTTCCACCCGGGTGCCCAGGAGCGAGGCCAGGTGCGCGGCGACCGGTGCCAGGCTGAATTTTTCCACCCTTTTACCCTTGGGACGCCCGAAGTGGGAGGCGACGATGAGTTTTGCGCCCTTTTCCAGCGCGTATCCGAGGGTGGGCAGGGCCCGACGCATCCTGATATCGTCGGTGATGGCGCCGGATTCATCCATGGGAACGTTGAAGTCCACCCGGATAAGGACCCGTTTTCCCTCCAGATGCAGATCCCGTATGTTTTTCATGCCGTTCCCCCTGCTCTTAGACCATCTGTTCGGCCACGGACACCGTCAGGTCGCCGAGCATATTGGTGTAGCTGCCCAGTTCGTTGTCGTACCAGCCGTAGATCACCGCCTGGGTGACCGGTACCTCCAGGATCTCGCCGCCGACGGCGTCAAATACCTTGTCCAGTTTGACGTCGATGGTGGCGGTCCTGGTGTGGGTTTCCGTGCCTTCGATGATGGCGGCGGCCGCAGGGGTGCCGATGATATCCGAGGAGACGTTCTGTTCCTCGGTGTATTCGAGGTAGGGGGAGGCGGCGGCGAAATCGCGGTATATGGAGTTGATGAGCTCGCGTTTGATGGGATTTTTGAGGTCGTCCTGCAGGTTGAGGACCAGGACGATGAGCGAGCCGGTTACCGTGGGAACCCGCACCGATTCGGCGATAAAACCGATGGATTTCATCTCCGGAATAACCAGACCCAGGGCCTTGGCCGCCCCGGTGGTGGTTAAAATGATGTTGTTGAGCACCGAGCGCACCTTGCGCAGGTCCGAGGCTCCGGCAGCGGGCAGCCGGTCCAGCACTTTCTGGCTGCCGGTGGCGGCATGCACCGTTACCATGGAGGCGCTGAGGATGTTTTCGGCGCCGAGTTTATCCATGAGCGGCTTGATCATGTAGGAGAGACAGGTGGTTGTGCAGGATGCCGCCGAAATGAGGTTGTGCTTGCCCGGGTTATAATCGGGATCGTTGATCCCCATGACCACGGTGACCGCGTCATCGGGCATCTCCAACCCTTTGGACTTGATCTTGAACGGCGCCGATACCAGGACCTTTTCGGCACCGGCCTGCAGGTGACCGCGCACCGACCCCCAGCCCTCGTCGGGGTCGGCGGTGGGATCCTTGAACACGCCGGTGGTATCCACCACCAGCCGCACGCCGTTTTCCTGCCAGGCGATATCCTTGGGATTACGGTCGGTTCGCAGGATGGTGACCGGTACACCGTCAACCACCATGGTGCCGGCCTCTTCGTTGAGTTCCTCGATGACGCGGCCGCCCTTGTGCCCGTGCAGGTAGGTGCTCAGCCTGCCGTAGGTACTGTCCTTTTCAATGATGGAGGCAACATCGTGGAGACCGCGGCCCACTTCACGCCCAAGGTTGACGACGATTTCGGAAAAGTATTTACGCGAGACATGGTGCCAGAGAGAGAGTTGTCCTATCCTGCCGAGAGCATTGATCCCCAATTTCATAGTGTTGTTCTCCTTTACCGTGAACTGTTGAGGTTGATGACGCGATGGAGGCGCCGGGCCGCACGTCGGGGCACGAATCGATTTTCATACAATTATATGCATTAATTATAGAGCAAAAAGGATATATTATAAAGGACAAACATTACCGCCTCACCGCGGTTTCCACAGACACCCCGGAGGATATCCCATGCAACTGACCGCTCCCCGCCTAACCGGCATTCTGCAACGGCGCTACAAGCGTTTTCTTGCCGACGTCATCCTTGAAGACAAGACCATGCTCACCGTCCACTGCCCCAACTCCGGCAGCATGCGGGGGTGCTCCACGCCCGGTTCCCCGGTGGTCGTCTCCCGCTCGGACAATCCGCGGCGAAAATACGCCTGGACCCTGGAGATGGTACGTGAGAACGGCACCTGGATCGGGGTGAACACCTCGCTGACCAACCGCCTGGTGCGGGAGGCGCTGGAAAACGGCGTCATCGACGATTTTGCTCCCGTTGAGACCATTCGCCCCGAGGTGAAGGTGGAAAATTCCCGCCTCGACTTTCTGCTGCAGGGCGGCGGCCGGACAACCTATGTGGAGGTGAAGAACTGTTCCCTGGCCGAAGGGGGAGTCGCCATGTTTCCGGATGCGGTGACCCGGCGCGGCACCAGGCATCTCCTGGAGCTCGCCCGCCTGCACCGGCAGGGGTTCGGCGCCGGTCTCATCTTCTGCGTGCAACGCGGCGATGCCGCAGCTTTCCGGCCGGCGGCCCACATCGATCCCCTCTATGCCGAGACCCTGGCAAAGGTCTGTGAACAGGGGGTACGGGTGGTGGCCTACCGGGCGGCGGTCTCGCCGCAGCGAATTGAGATCGTCGAAAAGCTTCCGATCACAGCAGGTTGTGGGTGATCCGTCCCCCCACCATGGTGAGTACGGCCCTTCCCTGGAGCGGCTGGTGGAGAAAGGGTGAATTTTTGCCCTTGGAAAGAATGGTCTCCGCTGTCAGCTCGTAGGTGATGTCCGGGTCGATGACGGTGATGTCAGCCGGAGAGCCCTCCGCCAGGTTGCCGCCCTCGACCCCGAGAATGGCTGCCGGGTTGACGGAGAGCAGCTCGACAAAACGGCCGGCGTCGATAAATCCCCGGCGGACCAGGTCAAGCACCAGGGGAACGGCGGTTTCCAGACCGATGATGCCGTTGGCGGCCAGGTCGAATTCCACCTCCTTTTCCAGGATGGAATGGGGAGCGTGATCCGTTGCCACGGCATCGAAGGTGCCGTCGGCCAGGCCCCGGCGGATCTCGTCGCGGTCTTCGGCGGAACGCAGCGGCGGGTTCATCTTGGCATTGGTATCGTAGCCGGCAACCGCCTCCTCGGTGAGGGTGAGATAGTGGGGTGTGGTTTCGGCGGTCACCGGAACTCCGCGCTCCTTGGCCGCGCGAATCAGCTGCGCTGACATGGCCGTGCTCACATGGGCGATGTGGATGGGCAGCCCGGTGTACTCGGCCAGGGCGATTTCCCGGTAGACCATGATCGACTCGGCAGCGGTGGGAATACCCCGTAAACCAAGCCGGGTGGAGACCTCCCCCTCGTTCATGGCGCCGCCCCGGCTCAGGGACGTTTCTTCCGAGTGGGAGATGACGCAGAGGTGATGATCGGCGGCATATTCCAGGGCACGCCGCATGAGCTGGCTGTTGACCACGGGCAGGCCGTCGTCGGAGACGCCGACGATGCCGGCATCCTTCATGTCGGCGAATTCGGCCAGGCTCTCGCCCCGGCTGCCCTTGCTGATGGCCCCGATGGGATAGACGCGGGCAAAAGCCTGCCCGGCCCGTTTGCGGATCATGGCGGTTACCGCCCCGCAGTCGTTGACCGGCCTGGTATTGGGCATGCACGCAACGGCGGTGAAGCCGCCGGCCGCAGCCGCCCGGGTGCCGCTGACGATATCCTCCTTGTATTCCTCGCCGGGCTCGCGCAGATGGACGTGCATGTCGATGAGCCCGGGAACGATCCACCTGCCCGCCAGATCGAGCACCTCGACCCGGCCTCCGGCGGAATGCAGGGGGGCGATCCGTCCGTCGATCACCAGAAGATCGCCCCTTTGGTCAACGCCGGCTGCCGGATCGATCAACCGGCCGTTTTTGAGAAGGTATCCACTGACTTTTTCCCGTGCCGCCATCATCTCCTCCTCGTCGTCACTTGTTGCCCATCAGCAGGTAGAGCAGGGCCATGCGCACGGCCACACCGTTGGTGACCTGATCCAGGATGACCGACCGCGGTCCGTCGGCAACATCGGGCATGAGCTCGATTCCCCGGTTGATGGGCCCCGGGTGCATGATCAGGGCGTCCTCCCGGGCCAGAGCGGCGATGTCGCGGGTAATGCCGTAAACATTGGCGTATTCGCGGAAGGAGGGGAAGAGGGGGTCGTTCTGCCGCTCCTTCTGGATACGCAGGGTCATGACCACGTCGGCATCGGCCACCGCCTCCCGGATATCGTTGCAGACAACGGCGCCCATTTTGTCCAGCCCCCGGGGAAGCAGGGTTCCCGGTCCGCTGATGTAGACCGTGGAACCCATCTTGGTAAAACCGATGATATCGGAATGGGCCACCCGGCTGTGGAGGATATCGCCGATGATGGCGACTTTGAGGCCATCCAGTCTCTTCTTGTGTTCGCGCACGGTCATCATGTCCAGCAGTCCCTGGGAGGGATGCTCATGGGTTCCGTCTCCGGCATTGATCACCGGAGTGTCGATATGGCGGGTGAGCATGTGGGGGGCGCCGGAATGGGCATGGCGCATGATGATGATATCCGGCTGCATTGCCATGATGTTGCGCGCCGTGTCGATGAGGGTCTCTCCCTTGACCGCGCTGCTGGTGGAGGCCGAGATGTTGAAGGTATCGGCGCTCATGCGCTTGGCGGCGATATCGAAAGAGAGGCGGGTGCGGGTGCTTGGTTCGAAAAAGATGCTGACGATGGTGTTGCCGCGCAGGGTGGGAACCTTTTTGATGGGCCGGAAGGAGATCTCCTTGAAGGACTCGGCCGTGGTCAGGATGAAGTCGATATCATCACGGGAGAGATGATCTATCCCCAAGATGTGTCTGTGATTGAAGGTGTATGCGGAATCCATCTCAGTCCTGCCTGAAAAAAACCTTCCGCACCGCCGGACTCAGTGAACCAGGTGCCCCAATCGGTTCCAGCGGATTGACAGAAAGCGGTCAAGGGAAAAGAGTGATTGCTTGAGATCCCAGGACCAGTAGATAAGAAACGCCTTGCCGCGCACGGCCTTCAGATCGACAAATCCCCAGAAGCGGCTGTCGTAGCTGTTGTCCCGGTTATCTCCCATGACAAATATCTTGCCCCTGGGCACCCTGATGGGGCCGAAGTTGTCCCGGGGTGATTCCCCACGTTTGAGTATGCGGCCGTCGCGGTGGACCGCATACTTATCAGCGAGCCGTTTGCCGTTGACATAGACCTGCTTGTCTTTAATTTCCAGCTCGTCGCCGGCGGTGCCGATTACCCGTTTGATATAGTCGAGTTTCGGGTCCTTGGGATATTTGAAGACGACGATATCTCCGCCTTTTGGTTTTTTTATGGGAATGATCACCTTGCCGGAAAAGGGCATTTTGATGCCGTAGATAAACTTGTTTACCAGTATATGATCACCGATTTCCAGGGTGGGTAACATGGAGCCGGAAGGAATTTTAAAGGCCTGGACCACAAAGGTCCGGATGAACAGGGCAAGGATCAGGGCAATGAGGATCGCCTCGGCGTACTCCCTGAGAGTGGATTTGGATGAACCGGTTTTGTTCTTGCTGGAAGCTCTCACACAGATTCGTTGTTGTGGTGGTCGGTATGGTGATGAAAGAGGGTGAATTGACACCATCCGCGGGCGTTGATGGAGACTTTCTTGCGGACGCGAGGCAAAAATAGCGCATGGATCAGGAAATAGCAAGGGTGTTTTCCATGGGCCCCTTTTTTATCTTTTTTCCAGCTGTTAGGCATCCGGCGGCGCTTCTCTCTTCCCGGCCGGGACCGGGTTTGGAGAAAGGTACAAAAAATTGTATCCATGTTGCGAAACAGCCCGAATCTCCCCGGGTTGAACGAACGGCAAAATCTTTAAAAAAAGCACAGAGTTCTTGACAAATCCTTTTGTTTTGGCATTAAATTACGTATAATAAAAAAAATTATGTCATTTCAAAAGGGTACTTTTCGAATTACCATATGAAGTAATCATAGAAATTCGATTACATGAATCTGAATCCCAACTTTAAGACGGCGGTGTAATGGCAAGGAAGGAAAAGCTACTCATCGGCCTGGATATCGGCTCCCACGCGGTCAAGGTGTGCCAGCTTGCCAAAACCGCCGATGGATATAATCTTGTGACGCTGGGCAGCGGCTTTTTGCCGCCGGGAGCGGTGGAGGACGGGGTGCTGCTCGAGCCGGAGCCGGTGAGCCGGGTCATTGCCTCCCTTTTCAGGAACCTGAAGATCAAGGGGAAAAAGGTGGGAATCTCCATCTCCGGATATTCCGTCATCGTCAAAAAGATCAACCTCGAAGTCATGAATGAAGATGAACTTGCCGAGCATATCATGGCCGAGGCCGAGCAGTATATCCCCTTTGATATCGAAGATGTCTATCTTGACTTCCAGGATCTGAAAACCAATGTCGAGGAATTCGATCGCACCGACGTCATGCTGGTGGCCGCCAAGAAGGAGGTGGTCGATGCCTACCTGGACATGCTCCAGCAGCTCAAACTGAAAACCGTGTTGGTGGATGTCGATGGTTTCGCCCTGGAGAACATCTATGAGAAGATGCGCTCGCTCAAGGGCCGCATCGCCCTGGTGGATATCGGCGCCGAAAAGATGAACATCAATATCATTGCCGAGGGTTCTTCGGTACTGGCCCGTGATATCGTCGTGGGCAGCCGCCAGCTCACCGACCAGCTGGTCAATCACTTCGATATCGATTTCAACGAGGCTGAAAAACTGAAGCTCGGCGTTATTCCGGCCGGCGACAGGGCCGGCGACATCGAGGAGATTTTCTCTTCAATCTGCACCCAGTGGGTGCTGGAGATCAAGAAGACCATCGACCTTTATCTGGCCAACAATCCGGATAAGCCCCTTGAAAAGCTGGCGCTCAGCGGCGGCGGCTCCAAGGTGGACGGCCTGCCGGAATTCATCGGCCGGGAAACCGGGCTCGAAGTGGAACTCTTCAACCCCTTTTTGACCATGGGGTTGAATCTGAAGAAAATCGACCGCAACTATATCGAAACCGTGGGCCCGGAAATGGCCATTGCCGCCGGCATCGCGATCAGAAAGGCCGCTTTTTAGGATATGATTACAATCAATCTACTCCCGGTCAGGGAGATAAAAAAACGGGCGAAAGCCCGGCGGCAGGTGACCTTTTTCGGCATTGCCTTCCTGGGTCTCCTCCTCGCCCTGGGCCTGGCTTTCTGGTATTTCAGCAACAGAACGGCGCAATTGAACGACGAGATCGCCAGGCTGAAGCTTGAGAAACAGCAATATGCCAAGATCCTGAGTCAGATCAAAAAGATCCAGAAGGACAGGAAGGTGCTGGAAACGCAGATTGCCGTGATCAAACGGCTGAAGAAGACCTCTTCGCTCACCGTGCATGTCCTCGACGAGATCGCCAGGTTGACTCCCACGGACCGCATGTGGCTTACCTCTCTCACCCAGAAGGGCGAGAGCCTGCAGATCACCGGCATGGGGCTCGATAACCAGACCATCGCCGGCTACATGGAGCAGTTGGAGACCTCGCCGTATATTCGCAGCGTGGATCTGGCCAACTCCTCCCTGCAGGATTATGCCGGCCGCAGCCTCAAGTCCTTTTCGCTTTCCTGCACCGTCGGCGTGCCGGAGAAAGAGAAAGAAAAAAAGAAAGAAGAATAGGCATCCGGACCCATGAACTCTTCCATTGCCGCGTCGCAGTTCGATTCCTTTATCGAAAAGAAATATATGCCCCTGGACACCAGGGTCAAGATCTTCGGCGCCCTTTTCATCATCGCCGTTCCCCTGGCCCTGTTTATCTTTTTCTGTTACCTGCCCAAGGATAAGGAGATCAAGGAACTAAGCAGCCGCAGGGATACCCTGCTCCAGGAGATAAAACTGGCCAAGGTCAAGGCGAACAACCTGGACAAGCATAAAAAGGAGATGGAAGAGACGGAAAAGATCTTTCGTGAAACCGCCAAGCTGCTGCCCAAAAAAAAGGAAATTCCCATCCTGCTGCGCAATATTTCCGACCTGGGCAAGAGCAGCGGCCTCGACTTTCTCTCCTTTAAGCCGGGTGCCGAGGTGGCCAGGGATTTTTATGCCGAAATTCCCGTTGATATCTCCATCCGCGGGCCCTATCACAACATGGGATATTTTCTGGACAAGGTGAGCAAGCTTGACCGCGTGGTCACGGTGGACAATATCAAGATGGGTTCCCCCACCCGGGAAAGTTCGGAGATGCTGCTCAATTCCAGCTGCCGCCTGACCACCTATCGCTTCACCAATGTGCAGAAAGAGTCCAAGGACAAGAAGAAAAAGAAGAAGAAAAAATAACCCGACGGGGTGGCAACCCCATTGATATCCTATGAAATTCATTCCCGTTCTGCTCATCACCTCCATTCTCTGTTTTCCGCCGCGGCTGCACGCGGTGGAGGAAAAAGTCGGCAGCGAGTCGGTCGGCGGGCAGGAGAACCCCTTTGACCTGCAGATTTCGGAAGATGATTTCACCTATGAGCTGGAGGGGCGACCCGATCCCTTTTTGCCCTTTATCACCGAAAAAACCACCACCAACGAGATCACCGACGAGATCATCGAGGTCGAGGAGGAGCTGACGGGCATGCGCCGATTTGAACCGGGTCAGCTGAAGCTGGTGGCCGTTATGTATTCGGGCACCGGCAGGCTCGCCATGGTTGAGGATGTCACCGGAAAGGGGTATGTTCTGCACGAGGGAACGGAAATCGGCAAGCGGGGAGTGGTGGAAGAGATACGCGCCCGGGAACTCATCATCAAGGAGACCTCAAGAACCCGCTCCGGCAAGGAAATCGTCAACTTTATCACCATGCGCCTGCAGAAGGAAGGCGACAAGTAGATATGCCAGAAAACCAGAGAAAAAACTGCTGCATCGGCATCGATTTTTACGGTCCCTCATTGCCTTGCAGCCGGCTGGACTCCGGAGGATTCCACCGATAATAAAGAAACTTTCAGGGGAGAATATGTCTTTTCTTCATACAGGGCGTCGAATCGCTTTTCGATTTTCTCTTTTTGCAGTGACGATCATCTCAGTTTTGCTTGCGTTTTCCGTCACCGATGCGGTCCGGGCGGCCGACACTGCCGGAAACCGGATCATCGGCATCGACGCCAAAGCCACTGCCGACGGACTTGTTGTCCGGATCAACACCGCCGAGGAGGCCACCTATACCGCCTATGAGCTCTTCAATCCCGGCAGATTGGTCCTTGATATCGCCGATGCATCGCTGGACAAGAGCGTCGACACCACCCTGCCGAAGAATCCGGTGGCGACGCTGTCCGCTTCCTACCTGTCGGCCAACGATCCGCAGCTGTCCCGTCTCGAGTTCACCCTGCACGCCCCCGCTGCCCACAAGGTCAGCCAAGAGGGAAAGACCATTATTCTCACCCTCACCTCGTCATCCGCCGCCGACGGGACCGCACCCGCGCCTCCCAAGGCCGCTGCGGCCGTTGCCGGGACGGATCCTGCCGGGGCGACCGAGATCACCGATATCCGGATAGAGACCAGCGGCGCCAAAACCACGGTATCCCTGCAGGGTGACGGCAATATCGACGATTACAGGTACAATGTCCTGCCCGCAGCGGGAGGGCAGCCGGCTCGGCTCTATATCGATCTGCCCGGCATTGCCGGCGAAACTCTGCTGCGCGAGCAGCAGGTACCGTCCAGTGCCGCACTTCGGAAAATCCGGGTCGCCAGGCGAGGCACCGGCCTGCGGGTCGTCTTCGATGCCGCCGGCGAGGATATCTTTCCCTATGAGATCCACAGCCGGAAAAACAGCCTCGATATCGTTGTCGCGGAAACCGCGGCCGCCGGCAAAGGGGCTGCGGCGCCGGAGACGGCAGCGGCCACGGCCGGCAAGGATGAGGATTCGGCTCCGGAGGTAACCACCAGGCTTCCCGAGATCCAGGAGGCCGAGGCCGAGATCAAGGACAGTTTCAGCTTTTCCGGCTATAACAAACAGCGGATCACCGTTGACTTCTACAAGATCGACCTGCACAATGTCTTCCGGCTCTTCAAGGAGATCAGCAACATCAACATCGTCGTCGATGAATCGGTGAGCGGCTCCCTGACCCTGGCCCTGGATAACGTGCCCTGGGATTTCGCCCTGGACATTATCCTCAACCTCAAGGATCTGCAGAAGGAGGAACGGCACAATACCATTGTCATTCTGCCCAAGGGCAAGCAGTTCAACTGGCCGGAACAGGCGGAGAACAACCTCTCCTTTGAGGCGGACGAAGAGGTCACGGCCCAGGAGGCGATCGTCATCCGTCAGAAGCAGAGTCTCTCGCCGGAGCGCATCGCCGCCAAGAAACTCATCCAGCAGGGCAGGGAAGCCGAAAAGCGTGAAGAGATCGAGCAGGCCATTGCAGCCTATTCCCAGGCCCTTGAAAAGTGGGACGACAACGATCGGCTGGCCAACCGCATCGCCTCCCTCTACCTGGTGCACCTGCGTCATAATGCCAAGGCCGCCCATTTCGCCAAAAAGGCGCTGCAGATCAATCCCAAGAACTACTCCGCCGCCCTGAATGCCGCCATTGCCCTGGCCAACATGAGAAAAGACCGGGAGGCCGGGCAGTACTTCGATCAGAGTGTCTCCGGTCCCAATCCCACCCCGGCTGCTCTGAAGAGTTATGCCGCCTACTGCGAGGACAACAAAAGGTATGACGCCGCCATCAAGCTGCTGCAGCGTCACGATGCCGTTCATGGCGAAACCCTGGACAGCCTGGTTTCTCTGGCCCGGATTTATGACAAAAAGGGGAAAAAGAACAAGGCCACCGGAATCTACAGATCCATCCTCTATTCCGGCTACCGTATACCACCGGACCTGAGAAAGTATATTCAGGGACGAATTGCCATGAAATAACCCGGTTTCATCCAGTAACCAACAAATGCAACAAGCCACGAAGGAATCCATATGAAGCACCTACTGAAAACCGGTACCTGCTGCCTGCTGCTTCTGCTGCTCTGCTCCTGTTCGGCAGGCACCAAAAACAGTGCCCGGGAATCCGTCTCCCCGCCCCCGCCGGTAGCAGCGGCAAGCGGCAAATCCAAGGACGAGGCCCGTCAGCTGCCGGTCCGTTTCCAGAGACCCGCCTATGTCACCGAGGACAAGATGGCCGATCCCGAGCTCAAGGACGTCACCGGTGAATATGAGATCAAGGTGGGCGCCAATATCACCTCCACCCGCGGGCCCCAGCCGCTCTGGGATATCCTCAAACGGCTGGCCAATCTCAAGGGCATGAATGTCAGTTGGGCCAGCGACGTCAATCAAAACGCCCTGGTGGATGTGGACATCAATGCCGACGACGGCTTTTTTACCGCCATCGACAACCTGCTGCGGCAGGTGGATTACTACCACGAGGTGATGGGCAAAACCATCGTGGTCAAGTACAAGGAAACCAAGCGGTTTCATCTGGCCCTGCCCTTCATGAAAAACAGCTATACCAGCAACACCGGCGGTAACTTCCTCACCAACCATGACTCCGCCACCGGCACCGAGGGCACGGTTAAGCTCACCAGCAGTGAAAACCAGTTTGATCCCTGGGAGAACATCAAGCTCAATCTCGATACCATTCTCGAGGTCTGGAGCGTGCGGCGTGAAGCCGAAACCGTCGGCAAGGAGTTGAGTGATGAGGAGGCCGCCAGGGCCGCCAGAACCTACGAGGCGTCCGCCAGCAAGGAGCAGAAGGACGAGAGCGAGGCAAAAACCGAGCAGAGCGTCGGTGTCACCGAACGCTCCGCCAAGGGATACTACACCATCGACAAACATATCGGCGTCATCACCGTCACCGCACCCCGGCCCACCCTGGCCAAGGTCGAGGATTATCTCAACAGTCTCAAGAAGGAACTCTACCGCCAGGTGGTGATCGAGGCCAAGATCGTCGAGGTCTATCTCCAGGATGACTCCAAAATCGGCCTTGACTGGAGTAAGCTGCTCAAGGATTTTTCCATCTCCGGCCTTGCCGAATTCGGTATCCACGGCCACAAGGATCTCGTCGAGGGTCAGGTCTATCCCTATGTGGACGACACTTACTTCTATCGCACCGATGCCGAGAGCGATCTCGACAAGGGCTACTTCGTCGTTGACCTGGATGACTTCATCACCAAGGGCAGGTTTCTGTCCAATATCAGGCTCAACAGTGCCGCCTTCAGCGTTATGATCAACGCCCTGAAGGAACAGGGAACCACCCATGTGCTTGCCAATCCCAAGATTACGGTCCTGAACGGCCAGCCGGCCATGATCAATATCGGCGAGGATGTCACCTATATCAACAAGGTCGAGGCCAAAACCGACAAAGACGGCAACGTCTCCTACTCCATCGTCACCGACAGCGTGGTGGAAGGTGTTGCCCTGGGTGTTGTCGCCTCCATTCTCGATGACGAGGTGATCCTGCAGCTCAGCCCCATCACCACGGACATCAAGGGAGACCAGGTGGAGCACCGCATCATCGGTGAAGGGGAGAATCAATCCCTCATCGGTCTGCCGCGGGTGGGGATCCGCGAGATGAATTCGACGGTACGGGTCAAAAACGGCGCCATGCTGGTGCTCGGCGGCCTCATCGACAAGGTGGAGAAAAATGAGTCCAAGATGCCGCCCCTGCTCGGAAAACTGCCGGTGCTCAAATATCTGTTTGGCTATGAACAGAAGCAGATGAGCAAACGGGAACTGGTTATCCTGCTGCAACCCAGAATCATCTGATTGATCCGGCAGCGGGATACAGGCGGATTACGGATATACCAACGACAAGAAATATCAGGAGAAAAAAATGCCACTGTCCAGGTTAGTTTGTCTCTGCGGACTTGCCCTGCTCATCATGACCGGGTGCGGCCAGACCGTACAGGAGACCCTGCATATTGCCCCCCATTCCCAGGCCCTCCATTCCGCTGAGGGAAAGAGTATCGTCATTCTGCCCTTTGCCGACTACACGCGGCACAACGATGTGCACTCCGCCCACCAGCGCCACCTGAACCTGATGGAAAATCTCACTGACCGACTGGTGACCTACGGCTATCATCTGCCGGTGCTCGAAGATGTCTTTGCCTATCTCGCCGACCACAAGATCATCAGCCTGGCGGCCTACGGCGGCGGTAAACGCTCCCAGCTGGAGGATGAACTGCAGGGAGAGTGGTCCGATGACATGAAACAGGAACTGGCGAAATACATGGGCATGGAGCAAAGCTATCGCAACCGGCTTACCGAAACCGCACCCGGCACCCACGGGCTCGATCGCCGGACGGTGGCGAAGATCGGTGACGATTTCCATGCCGACTACATTCTCCGGGGACGGATCATCCGCTACCTCTCCGGCGACGAGCACACCTGGGCGCCCTGGAAGATGGGTATTCTTCCCTTTGTCAGCGGCTCCTCGGACCAGATTCTTTTCGGCACCGCCCGATCCGACAAGTATGACAACTGGGACAACATGGCGGTGGGCGGCACCATCGGCGGTATCATCGGACATAACAGCGCACAGTTCCCCTGGCATTCCGACGGCGGCAACTCCGTGCTGGGAATCGACGGCGGGGAGCATGCCAACTCCATTTTCTGGGGAGCCGTGGGAGCCACCCTGGGGCAGATGGCCAAAAACAGCGGCAAGGTTCCCCAGGCCGTTGTCCAGTTGCGCATGTGGGCCCAGGACGCCCATTCCGGAGATGTGGTCTGGACCAACCGGGTGGATGTGCGGGTTTCGCCGGAAACCCTGTTTGCCGACCAGCGTTACGACACCCTCTTTGCCAGCGCCACCGAAAAGGCGGTGGCCACCCTGGTTGACGAGTTTGTCAGCCAGGGCCTGTAGGACCGGTTCGTTTCCCGGAAAAAAAGTAATTGATCAAGCGGCCGGGAGAGAGTTAAGCAAATCTGTAACACCTGTAATCGCTAACAAAAAAAAGCCGTCCGGTGAGCCCGGGCGGCTTTTTTTATGGGTTTGTCAGCGGCCGGCTACTGTTTTTCCGCCTGATCTTTTTGCTGTTGGGCGTTTTCGTAGAGGGCCGGAAAGTTGATGGGTTCCATGAGAAAGGGCATGAAACCACCTTCCACCGATACCTGGCTCATCACCTGGCGGGTAAAGGGAAAGAGCATCAGAGGACAGTCCACCGCCATTACCCGCTGCAGATGTTCTTCGGGGATGTTTTTCATCAGAAAAACCGCGGCATGTTCCAGCTCGACGATGAACATCACCGCATTGTCGGCATTTTCGTCGGCCACCTTGGCGGTGCAGAGGATCGTCACCTCCCAGTGATCATCATCCAGCTTTTTGTTTTCCAGCTGCAGGTTGAAGTCGATCTTGGGTTTCTGGTTCTGGGTGATGAACACTCCGGGGGCGTTTGGACTCTCGAAGGAGAGGTCCTTGATGTACATCTTCTGCATCCGGAAAACCGGTGCCTCTGCCGCATTTTTCTGTTCTTCCGTCATTGTTTCATCCTTTTTGTTTGTGTTTCAAGTTCATATCAGCGTCATCACCCACGGCAGCTGCGATCAATTCCGGTTTGGGAGCAGGATAGAGCGCATGGTTTACACACCCCGTGATCGCTTTCAGCCGGAGAGGATGCGTTGCAAAAATCCGCCGGTGTGGGATTCCCGGCAACCGGCAACCTCTTCGGGGGTGCCGGCAATCACCACCTCTCCTCCCCTGTCACCTCCTTCGGGGCCGATGTCAATGATATAATCGGCCGTCTTGATAACATCAAGGTTATGTTCGATGACAATCACCGTATTGCCGCTATCCACCAGGCGGCCGAGTACGTTGAGGAGGTGCTGGATATCGGCGGGATGGAGGCCGGTGGTGGGTTCGTCGAGGATGTAGAGGGTGCGGCCGGTGGAGCGTTTGCTCAGCTCCCTGGCCAGCTTGATGCGCTGCGCTTCACCGCCGGAGAGGGTGACCGAGGACTGGCCCAGGGTAATGTAGCCCAGCCCCACGTCGAAGAGGGTCTGCAGCCGGTTTCTGATGGGCGGAATATTGGTGAAGAACTCCAGGGCTTCCTCCACGGTCATGCGCAGGATTTCGGCGATGTTTTTTCCCCGATAGCGGATTTCCAGGGTCTCGCGATTATAGCGTTTGCCGTTGCACACCTCGCAGGTGACGTAGAGATCCGGCAAAAAGTGCATGGCGATCTTGATGACGCCGTCGCCCTCGCAGGCCTCGCAGCGGCCGCCCTTGATATTGAAGCTGAAGCGGCCCGGTTTGTAGCCCCGGGCCCGCGATTCGGGCAGCCGGGCCAGCAGCTCGCGGATGGGGGTGAGTACGCCGGTATAGGTGGCCGGATTGGAACGGGGCGTGCGGCCGATGGGGCTCTGGTCGATATCGATCACCTTGTCGATGCGGTTGAGACCGGTAATGGAAGCGTCCCGTCCGGCTCCGGAGGGTCGCCGCTGGAAATGATGCCTGACCCCTTCGTACAGGGTCTGGATGACCAGGGAGCTTTTCCCGGAACCGGAAACCCCGGTGACACAGGTCATCACCCCCAGGGGAAAGGAGACGGTGAGATTTTTCAGGTTGTTGGTGGTGGCGTTATGCACGGTGAGGCGGTGCTGTTTTCCCCGGCGTACCCTCCGTCGTTTAGCGGGGACGTCGATGTGGAGCCGGCCGTTGAGGTAGCCGCCGGTGAGCGATTCCTCACACTCCAACAATCCCGCCACCGGGCCGTTGTAGACCACCTTGCCGCCGTGCACCCCGGCGCCCGGTCCCATGTCCAGCACATGGTCGGCGGCCAGGATGGTGTCGGTGTCATGCTCGACCACGATAACGGTGTTGCCCAGGTCGCGCAGGCTCAGCAGGGTCCTGATCAGCTTGTTGTTGTCGCGCTGGTGCAGACCGATGCTCGGCTCGTCCAGAATGTAGAGCACTCCGGCCAGTCGTGAACCGATCTGCGAGGCCAAGCGGATGCGCTGGGCCTCGCCGCCGGAGAGGGTACCGGCCTTGCGGTCCAGGGAGAGATACCCCAGGCCGACGTTTTCCAGAAAGGAGAGGCGGTCGAGGATTTCCTTGAGGATGGGTCCGGCAATGATCTTTTCCCGGGCGCCGAAGTCGATTTTTCCCAATTCCCTGATCAGGAGGGAGATGCTCATGGCGGTGAGCTCGTTGATGGCCCAGGGGCCGATGCGTACCGCCAGGGGCTCGGGCTTGAGACGTGCCCCATGGCAGGAGGAACAGGGCTGCTCGTTCATGTAGCGGCCCAGTTCCTCGCGGATCATGGCGGAATTGGTCTCCTTGAAGCGGCGGTCAAGCTGGGGAATGACACCTTCATACACGGTATAGGAGGTGAGCTGCCGCCTTCCCTTGCGGTAATGAAAGCGGATCTCCTGGCCGTCTGAACCGTAAAGCAGGATCTTGCGGATTCCGGCGGGCAGTTTCCTGAAAGGGGTGTGGATGTCGAAGTCGTAATGGGAGGCCACGGCAATCAGCATCTGGCCGCTGTAGGTGCTCATGGAGCGGTTGCCCCAGGGTACGATGGCGCCTTCATACAGGCTGCGGTCCGGGTCCGGCACCACCAGATCGGGGTCGAAAAACTGGCGCACCCCCAGGCCGCCGCAGTCGGGGCAGGCACCGATGGGGTTGTTGAAGGAAAAGAGCTGGGTGGAGAGCTCGGGAACACTGATGCCGCAGCGGTGACAGGCGGCCTTTTCGCTGAGGAGCAGTTCCTCGCCGCCGTCGGGAAAGAGAAGCAGGGTGGTGCCGTCGGTGAGGGCCACGGCCGTTGCGATGGAATCACCCAGCCGGCGGCGGATGTCCGCCTTCAACACCAACCTGTCCACCACCACTTCGATGGTGTGGCGCTTGTTCTTCTCCAGGACGATTTCTTCGGACAGGGAGCGAATGTCGCCATCTATCCGTACCCTGACAAAGCCCTCCCGCCGTAAACCCTGCAGCAGTTGTTCGTGCCTGCCCTTTTTGCCGGCGACAAGCGGTGCCAGCAGAATCACCTTTTCACCGGCGGGCCGGGACAGCAGGAAATTGACCATGTCCTCGATGGATTGGGACCTGATCTCCCGACCGCATTGCGGGCAGTGGGGCTGACCGGCCCGGGCAAAGAGCAACCGCAGATGGTCGTAGATTTCGGTAACCGTGCCCACGGTGGAACGGGGATTGCGGCTGGTGGTCTTCTGTTCGATGGAAACGGCCGGAGACAGTCCCTCCAGCAGGTCCACGTCCGGTTTTTCCATCTGTCCCAGAAACTGGCGGGCATAGGTGGAGAGGGACTCCACGTAGCGGCGTTGTCCTTCGGCATAGAGGGTGTCGAAGGCAAGCGAGGACTTGCCGGAGCCGGAAAGGCCGGAAAACACCACCAGGCTGTTGCGCGGCAGGTCCACGTTGACATCCCGCAGGTTGTGCATCCGGGCGCCGCGGATATGGATAAATTGCGGTTCCATGACCGGTTTTCAGGCCGGGGAGCAACCACGCAGTCGGGCGTGTTCCACCTTGAGGCAGCGATCCATGACCACGGTGAGCCCGGCGTCCCGGGCCAGACGACAGGCCGCCCGGTTGACGATGCCCTCCTGCATCCAGATCACCCGGGCGCCGATGTCCACGGCCTGCCGCACTATGGGTTCCACCTGGTCGGAGCGGCGGAAGATGTCGACAATGTGGACGGGTTCGGGAATCGCGGTCAGGTCCGGATAGCACACCTCGCCCAAAATCTCGCTTTGGCCGGGATTGACCGGGATAATCCGGTAGCCGGCCCGCTGCAGGTAAGCTGCCACCTGGTGGCTGGGCCTGGCAGTTTTCGGCGAGAGTCCCACCACCGCCACCGTGCTGTTGTCGGTGAGTATCCTCTCCATATCTTTCAACGAATTCAAGTGTATCATTTCTTCCGACGGCCGGTTGCGGCCCGGTTTGATTTTTCCTTAATTATCCGGGATATTACATAAAAATTGTTTACCCGTTACCCTTGCTGTGGTAAAGTATATCGGATGGACATAATTTGCAAACAATCAGACTCGACTTTTAACGGTACCGGTCTATGTACTTCCAGGATATTATCGGCACACTGAATAGCTACTGGGCCCGGGCCGGTTGCACCCTGCTGCAACCCTATGACATGGAGGTGGGTGCCGGTACCTTCCATCCCGCCACCCTGCTGCGATCCCTGGGCCCGGAACCGTGGAAGGCCGCTTACGTCCAACCCTCGCGCCGCCCCACCGACGGCCGGTACGGTGAAAATCCCAACCGGTTGCAGCATTATTACCAGTATCAGGTGGTCATCAAACCCTCTCCCCTGAAGATCCAGGAGATGTATCTCGAAAGCCTGAAGAAGTTCGGCCTCAATCTCCTGGAGCATGACATCCGTTTTGTCGAGGATGACTGGGAATCTCCAACCCTCGGGGCCTGGGGTCTGGGCTGGGAGGTGTGGCTGGACGGCATGGAGATCACCCAGTTCACCTATTTCCAGCAGGCCGGCTCCATTGATCTTGCCCCCATCACCGTGGAGATCACCTACGGCCTGGAACGCATTGCCATGTATCTCCAGGAGGTCAACAGTGTCTACGATATTGCCTGGAACCGGGAGATCACCTATGGGGAAATCTACCACCAGGCCGAGGTGGAGTTTTCGCGCTTTAATTTTGAAAAGGCCAATGTCGCCGACCTGATTGCCGCTTTCGATACCCACGAAAGCGCGGCCCTGGCCTTGGTGGAGCAGGGCCTGATTCTACCGGCATATGATTACTGTCTCAAGTGTTCCCACACCTTCAATTTGCTCGACGCCAGAAAGGCGATCAGCGTGGCGGAGCGGACCAGGTATATCGGCAGGATCCGCAACATCGCCCGCAAGGTGGCCCGGCAGTATGTGGAGCAGCGACGGGAAATGGGCTTTCCCCTGCTCGGGAAACGGCAGCAGGCATCGGCAGCCGCTTAGAGGAGACGGCCGGGAAGTTCCGGCGGTCGGCCGTTGCCCGGCCCGGCAAAGGCGGGAAAGAGAGAGGAGCTTCCAAAAAAAAATGGCGGAAGTGCATGGGAATCGAACCCACCCGCCGGGCTACTCACCCGACGCACCGGATTTGAAGTCCGGGAGGGCCACCAGTGCCCTTTCCACTTCCACGGGTTCACTGTATTACTCGGTCCGGATCCGAAAAACAACATTTTTATCAGGCCGCACGGCCAATGTCAAACGCCGCAAGGAAAAATCTTTCGTAGACAACCACAATGCAGTGTGAGCGATTAATCTATCTTATCAAAGACTGGTACACCCATGTTCAGGCCGAGACCATGGCCCCTGCCCGCATGATGCAGTTCGTCGACAAGCACGTCAAGGAATGTCCCACCTGCGGCAACGACGAAGCCCTCCCCGAAGAAGTGGAAAAAATCCGAGAACATGTCCTGCCGCAATCAAAGATTCCCAAGGCCCTGCGGGTCCGGCAGCAGCGGGAAGAGGCCAAGGAAAAGTAATCCCCATGGACAGATTACAGCGTCCGGGGAAGATTCGGCAAATCCGCACACCCGTGAGCGCTTACAGCCAAAGGGCCCATTATACCGCCTGGTTATCAATCCTGAGGGCAATTACTCAGCCGGACTTTTGCCGTAACCTTTTACGCAGTTTTTTGTCGTAACGTTCCTGTTCACTGTAAATACAGCCGCAGTAGGGTTGGCGGTAGAGATTCATGCTGATAGCGCCGTCTATTCCCTCCTGCCATCCACGGCGGAAATCCTCGTAATGGAATTCGATACCGTATTTTTCCGCCAGTTCTTCACCCTGCCGGCGGATGAGATCGTGCCTCTGGTACCTGGAATAGAGCAGGGTGGTTGAAAATGCCTGCGCCCCGACCGTTTTTGCCTGCTGCGCCGCGCGTTCAAGGCGCATGTCATAGCAGATGGCACAGCGCTCGTCCTCATGGAAGACCACCCGGCGCAGATACTCGGTGAGTCCGTAGTTCCGGTCGATTTCCACCGTAAAGGACACCTGCGAGGCAAACTCCGTCAGGGCGCTGATGCGTCGTTTGAATTCCCGGAAGGGATGGATGTTGGGATTGTGGAAATAGCCGGTGACCTCGTGCCCGGCCTCGCGCAGCCGCCGCAGGGGGTAGACCGTGCAGGGGCCGCAGCAGACATGGAGGAGGATCTGCATTATCTCACCTTGAACTGTTTGGGATCAATGTGATAGCGGTGGATTTTGTAGTTGATGATCCGCAGGGTGGTGTCCAGGTATTTGGCGGTTCTGCTCTGGTTGCCGTTGTTCTGCTTCAATCCGTCGATGATCAGTTCCTTTTCGAAATTTGCCACCGCCTCGGAAAGCGACAGCCGTCCGCTGCCGCCGGTCTCCGCGGTCTGCAGGGTGGGAGGCAGGTGATAGCTCTTGATGGAGTCCTCGTCGCAGATGAGCACGGCCCGTTCCATGCAGTTTTCCAGCTCGCGCACATTGCCCGGCCAGTGGTAGAGGATGAGCTGATCAATGGCCGAGGTGGATATCCTCCTGATATTTTTTTTGTTCTGGCGGGCGTATTTTTCCAGGAAATGTTCGGCCAGTAGCAGGATATCGGTACGCCGCTCACGCAGGGGAGGCAGGTAGACGGGGAAGACGTTGAGGCGGTAGTAGAGGTCCTCACGGAAGCCGCCCTCCTTGACCGCGGCTTCCAGGTCCCGGTTGGTGGCCGCCACCAGCCGCACATGGCTGGTGATGGTCCTGGATCCTCCCAGCCGCTGAAAGGTTTTTTCCTGTACCACGTTGAGCAGCTTGACCTGGACCGCCTGGGTGAGCTCACCGATCTCGTCGAGAAAGAGCGTGCCCTTGCCCGCCAGTTCAAAGCGTCCCTTTTTGCGGGCATGGGCCCCGGTGAAGGCGCCTTTTTCATGGCCGAAGAGTTCGCTTTCCAGCAACGTTTCCGGCAGGGCCGAACAGTTGACGGCGATGAAGGGTTCATCCCGGCGGGAGCTGTTGTTGTGCAGGGCGCGGGCCACCATGGTCTTGCCGGTGCCCGATTCTCCGCGGAGCAGCACGGTGGCGCTGGAATCCGCCACCTTGTGAACCATGTCGAAGACCTCCTGCATGCGCGACGAGTTGCCGACGATCTCGGTGATCCGGTTTTTGGCGGCGAGCTCCCGCCGCAGCTTGAGGTTTTCCAGCCGGAGCTGTTCCTGTTCCTGGTTCACCTTCTGGATGCGGTGCACGGTCTGGGAGACCAGGCCGCTGACAACGGTGAGAAAGCGAAGATCGTTGTCGGATCGGCTTCCCAGGCCGTCCGGATAGTGGCGGTCGATGCTGAAGGCGCCGATACTCTCGTTGCCGATCTTGATGGGCACGCAGAGAAAGGAGTGTTTCCGTTTGGTCTCCTCGCCCCGGGTTCTGGTGCGGTTGAGAAAACGGGGATCCTCGCCGATGGCAGGCACGACAATGGGCCGGCCGCCGGCCACCACCCGGCCGGTGATGCCCTCGCCCAGCCGGTATTTGCCGCGACGCCTGGCCGTATCCGGGATACCGTGGGCAACCTCGATCTCCAGCCGGCCGGTGGCGGGGTTGATGATGGTGATGGTTCCGTTGTTCATCCCCTTTTCCGTTGCCAGGATCTCCACGGTCTTTTTGAGGCATTTCTGGAGATTGGTTGCCGATGCCAGGTTTTTGGTTATTTTATAGAGGCAATAGAGATTCTTCAGTTCATCGTCGAGAAGATTCTCTTTTGTTTTGAGGGTATCCTGTGGCATAATTTGTACAAGCTGACATCACGGGTTGACAGCAACGTGATGAGGTGTTATTTTTACAATTTCCTGACCGGGAGGGATGGCCGAGTGGTTGAAGGCGGCGGTCTTGAAAACCGTTGAACGAAAGTTCCGTGGGTTCGAATCCTACTCCCTCCGCCAGTGCCAGAAAATCAGTCTTTTCATGCGGAGAGATGACCGAGCCGGCTGATGGTGCTCGCCTGCTAAGCGAGTGTGGGGGTTATACTCCACCGAGGGTTCGAATCCCTCTCTCTCCGCCACTCTTTTTTCTCCGCAGCGCCCCCTTGCGGCACTCCCCTACCAGCCCCAGAGCAGACTGCGCTTCACCCAGCCGGTGACTCCCTTTTCATGCCTTACCTTCACCCAGCCGTTTTTTTTCTGTAAGGTCTCAAAAACCACGCCGTAATAGGCCTTGCCCACGATGCGGTTTTTGGTGCCCGGACCGCTGCGGATGTTGATCTTTTTGTTTTTGCGGCGGTGCACCTTGACGATCATGTGGGGTTTTCTGTTGACCACTGTCTTGTAGACCCAGCCGATATCGTTTTCGAAATCCTTGACCCGGTACCAGTTTCCCTTGCGTTTGAGGACCATGAGCGGAAAGCCCTTGGAGAGCTTCCACTTCACCTTGTACTTTTTCCCCGGACCGGTGCGCATGTTGACGTTGTCCTGAGCCACGCTGAGCATGATGGCCCGGGCCGGCGTCCCCGTTGCCGTAAGGAGAAGAACGGCGAGGAGCACTCCTGTCAAGACCGGTGAATAGAGATGCTTCATGTCTGTTGCGAGAGGTTTTCGTTGAATTTTCTATTTTCTGAATCCGCGAGCGTTCGTGGGTGCGATCATGAAAATGGGGTCGCGGATTCAGGTATTTTCCCTGGAAAGTCCGTCCAGCAGAGGATAACCGGCCACTTCCAGTGATATGGCGCCGAACCCGCAGGCAATGGTCATGCATTTCATACAGTTGATACATTCGGCGCTGCCGGGATTTTCGTTGAATTTCACTCCCATGGGGCAGACCCGGTGGCAGGCGTTACAGCCGGTGCACTTCTCCTCGTCAAGCCGCAACCGCACCAGGCTGATCCGGTTGAAGAGGGAGTAGAAGGCTCCCAGCGGGCAGGTGGTCCGGCAGAAGGGCCGGCTGGCCGGCACGCTCCAGATGACGAAACCCACCAGAATAATCACTTTATTGTAGAAAAGAAAGCCGATTGTGGCCCGGAGATCCGGCTGCAGAAAGACCATGGGGATCCCCGCCTCCAGGGTGCCGGCCGGGCAGACGTACTTGCAGAACCAGGGCTTGCCCATGCCGAAATCATCCACCAGCAGCAGGGGCAGGAGGATGACGAACAGGAGCAGCATGGCGTATTTGACCGGGTTGAGGAGAGCGGGTACGTCATACTTGCGGGAGGGAATTTTGTGGAGGAGTTCCTGAACGAGGCCGAAGGGGCAGGCCCAGCCGCAGATAAACCTGCCGAAGGCAGCCCCCAGCAGCCCCATGGAACCGACGACAAAGGTTCCCAGATAATACTGTCCCCCTTCAAGGGCAAAGCGCACACCCAGGAGCAGCTGCTGCAGGCTGCCGATGGGGCAGTAGGTGGTTGATGCGGGACAGGAGTAGCAGTTGAGGCCCGGGGCGCAGATCACCTTCAGGGGACCCTGGTAAATCGTCCGGCTGATGGGAAAACCAAGGTATCCGTTCATCAACAGCAGCCAGACGGCCTGTATCCATTTTCTCGCGATTTCCATGTAGTCAAGGGATGGCTGAGGATAAACCGCCCGGGTGTCCCAGGGCGGAATCCGTGGTTATGACGGCCCGAGATCGTCTCTGCGGCCGGTGCTTCCAAGAGGCCAACTGTAAATGGTGTACCCGGAAAGTCAATACTGTATTGACCTGAATTTTTCGATCTGCGAGCGGTACATCTCCCCGTTTTCCGGATCCAGCTCAATGGCGCGCTCTTCCATGTCAATGGCCTCGTTGCTCATGCCGTTGGCCCAGAGGGCCGTTGCCAGGGTGTCGAGGATATAGCCGCGCCGTTTTTTCGCCGCCGCTTTTTCGGCAAGATCCAGGGCGCGCCGCGGGTCCCTGAGCTCCTGTTTATGGGCGGTGAGGAGCATCCAGGCCAGGTTGTTCATGATATCGGCATCGTCGTCGGCCCGCTCCAGGGCCTGTTCATAGGCGGCGAGGGCCTTCTCTTCCATCTTCCTGTCCTGCATGAGATCACCCAGCAACCGGTACCAGAGGGCGTTGTGCGGATCGGTGCGGATCCGGTCGTGGAGGACCGCTTCCAGATATTCGGCTCCGTGGGAGCGATCCGGGGCGCTGGCGGGCATGAGGCGGGTTGCGCCGATGGCACCACCGACAACGAGAAAGTAAAGAATCATCGATATGATGATTTTCCGGTCCTGCCGGACGATGAGCGCCGGGTTGCGGACGCATTTGCGCAGGAAGTCGATGCGTTCGCCGATACCGAAATGGTGCCAGTTTTTCCGGTCGCGGATATTGCCGCTGAGGGCGGCAATGGTCTCGAAGGCGCTGATGAGCGCTTCCGGGTCGCCCGTGGTTCTGAAGACATGCAGGTCCGCCTGGCGTTCAAAGTTGCGGATAAAGTACCCGAAGATGAAACGGAAGTAGATGAGCATCATCAGCAGCATGGGAAGGCCGTTGAGGATCGCTGCGATCGTCTCCGGGTTGACGCGGAGCAGCTTGATCAATCGGTAAGGCAGGCCGCTGTCGAGAATCAGGAAGTAGATGGGTTCGGCAACAAAGCCGCTGAGCAGGCTGAAACCGAGAAAGAGCAGGAGGTAGAGCGGCAGGTGCCGTCCCTTGATATGACCGATTTCATGGGCGACCACAGCTTCGATTTCCTCCGGTGACAGGGCGCTGAGCAGTCCCGGGGTAATCAGCAGGTAGCGAAATCCGGGAAGAAATCCCATGATTGCCGCGGTGAGCATGCGGCCGCCGAACAGCGGCCACAGGTAGATACCCACGGAGAAGTTCTGACGCCGGCAAAATGCCTCGATGCGGTTGCGGATCTCGCCGGCGGGCAGGGGGCGGCAGTCCCAGAGCCGGAGGACCAGCGGCGGAAAGATGACGATGAGAAAAAGCAGAAAAAGACCGAAGAGGAGAAGATCGCCCCAGGGTGAATCCAGCAGTTTATCCAGCCCTTTGACGGGCAGCAGGGTGAGGAGATCGAAGACATAGGAAAGTGCCAGCCAGGGCAGAACAATGGGAAGATTGGTTCTGATGTTGATGAGGATGAAGCGCCCCGTTCCCGGGGGCGGTTGAAAGATTTCCCCATAGCTCCGGTGGGCCCGGGACCAGAGGATGGCCAGCAGCAGAAAGTAAAAGCAAAGGCCCAGGGTGTCCACCAGGGCCGGAAAGGTGTCGTGCGGAAAGATGGTGTTGAAATAATATTTTATGTCAAGGCCATAGACACAAAAACAGAACAGCAGAACCGCAAGGATGGTGAGTTTTCTCTCTGCCTGGAAATAGGCGGCGGCCGTATGGATACGTCGGCCGAAAGTCCGGGCGGCAACGAGATAAAAGGCGGAAAAGAGCAGCAGCAGCGCCAAAACGAGGAGACCCGGGGAGAGCCATGGCTCCGCCGGAACCGAGGCGGTGGAAAAGACCAAAATGATAACGAGAAAGGAGATAAGGTTGTTATATATCACGCCTGTCCCTACTGCTGGTAAGGGTCATGATCCGGCGACCGGGGTAAAAAGGGCGTATTTGGTTACAGGCACCGCATCTTCACTGAATATCTCCCGGCTGCATGGCGGGCTATAGCAGCCGGGAGAGATTAATGTCGATCCGCAGCATCTGTGACCAATTACAGTTAGGAAGTATGATATACTGCAGGGTTACATGCCCCGTGATCGGTTACAAAAGGGCACTATACCGGGCCGGGCACCTTTTATCAATTTTTCTTGGGAATCTATTGACAATTCCGAAATTCTGGAAGTATAGTTAAAAGTTTCAGTAGACGGTGCGGGCCTATAGCTCAGTTGGCTAGAGCCACCGGCTCATAACCGGTCGGTCCCTGGTTCGAGTCCAGGTAGGCCCACCAATAACCACCTTTAAAGACAAACGCGGCGGGCAGGCAAGGCCTACGGAAGAGGTGATGTTTCTCCCATGCAGTCAAGACAAACGGATACGACAGGCTACTCCCGCCATTGCTCCGCAACCGGAACAGGTGAGAGTAATAGACTCTGAAAAGGCGCGTACCTTCGGGTAAGCGCCTTTTTTCTTGCATGGATGATGATGCTCCGGGTTAAGGATGTAATGGACGCCATCGAAAGGATGGCACCGGCGGCGCTGGCCGCATCGTGGGACAATGTGGGACTGCTGATCGGCAGGCCCGACGGTGTTGTCGACGGTGTGCTGGTGGGCCTTGATCCCACCCTGGAACTCCTGGCCGAGGCCGGGGAGATCGGAGCCAATATGCTCGTGACCCATCACCCGATCATCTTCAAGCCCGTGAAGGCCCTGCGCACCGAAAGCCCCGACGGCCGTTTCATCCGTCGGGCCCTGGTGGACAACACCCATGTCATCGGCTGTCACACCAATTTCGACTCCGGCAATATCGGCGTCAACGATCTGCTGGGCCGCGGTCTGGGCCTGGAAAACCTGCGGCCCCTGGAGGACGGGGTTCCCTGCCCGGGTCGGCGGGAGCGGCTCTGCGGGCCGGGCCGGATCGGCGACTATGAAAGCCCGCTGGGAACCCATGAGTTTCTGTCGCGGCTCATCCGTACCCTGTCGCCTCCCTGGCTGCTCAGTGCCGGTTCCGGACCGCAGAAGATCTCCCGGGTCGCGGTCTGCGGCGGTTCCGGTTCCGATCTCGCCGAAGCAGCCCTGGCCGCCGGGGCCGAAGTCTTTGTCACCGGTGAGGTGAAACATGCCACGGCCCGCTGGGCGGAAGACGCCGGTCTCTGGATCATCGACGCCGGCCATTTTGCCACCGAAAACCAGGCCATGGCATTTTTGGGCCGACAACTGCAGCAATTCCTCGGCAGCCGTTGGCCCCATGTCCGGGTTACCGTATCCACGCGGCAGTCATCGCCGCTCACCCTGTTGAAATCGCATCCGTAACGATCCATATTCCATAGAAGCCAGAGAAAAGGAGCACGACATTGAAGCCTGAGATCAGCACCCTTATCGACCTGCAGAACATAGATCTGGAAATCGCCGCTTTTGAGAAAGATATCAGTGACCGCGAAGGCGAACTGCAACGACGCGAGTCCGAGATCGCCGCCAAACAGAGCGCCATTGAGGAGCTCAACGAGAGAATCGCCGCCGGATTGCGGCGCCAGCGCGAACTCACCGCGGAAAACGAGGCGGCGCAGATCCGCATCAAGGATCGCCAGAACAAGATGATGAAGGTGCAGACAAGCCGGGAACACCAGGCCCTGCTCAAGGAAATCGAAGACTCCAAGCGCATCCTCAAGGAGAGCGAGGAGCGGATCATCGAGATCATGGAGGAGGTGGAGCGGCTCAAAAAGGAGAGCGAGGAGCTGCAGAATCTCTGCTTGGGTGAAAAGAAAATTCTGGAAGAGGAGATCACCAGCGTTGCCGAAGACGTCAAGAAGATCAACAGCAGGAAAAAGACCGTTGCCGCCAAGCGCGACAAGGTTGCGGTGGAGCTCAAGGCCTCGCTGCTCAAGCGTTACAACCTGCTGCTGCAAAGGCGCTCCGGACAGGCCGTTGCCCTGGTCAGCAGGGAAAGTGTCTGCCAGGGATGCCATATGACCATCCCCGCCCAGCAGTTCAACGAGATCCGCAAGGGCAACAAGATTCACTACTGCCCCACCTGCCAGCGTTTTCTCTACTTCATCGAGGAAGAAGAGGAGTCGGCGTGAGTCGGCTGCACCGGCGGGAGCGCCAGGTTTTGCTGACGCTTGCCGAAAGGCTTGACGGCGACCGGCTCAACCGGTGGTTTCCGGACATGGGGGCGGCCCGGGTGCGGGCCGTGCTGCGCCGTCTGGCGGGCGAGGAGACCGGTTCCCCTGCCCCCGCCGATCCGCCGGATGCCGGAAAGGCCGCGGGGAACGGGGAGGAATACCATCTCTACTGCGACGGCGCCTCCCGGGGCAACCCCGGCGAGGCCGGTGCCGGTTTCGTGCTGCTGGACGCCGGCGGCAACGAACTGCTCACCGGTTCGCACTATCTGGGAAGATGCACCAACAACATCGCCGAGTATCGGGCGCTGATTGCCGGGCTGGAGGAAGCCGCCCGCCTCGGCTGCCGCACCTTGCGCATTTTTCTCGATTCCCAGCTCATCGTCCGGCAGCTGCAGGGCAGTTACAGGGTCAAGAATGCCAATCTCAAACCGCTCTATGGCCGGGTGCGGGAACTGCTTGAAGGGTTTGACCGGTGGCGCATCGGGCATGTCCCCCGTGCCGAGAACCGTCGGGCGGACGAACTTGCCAACCGGGGGATTGACGGCCGCAGCGGCCCGCGTTGCCGATCCGGAACGTGAAAAAGGGGTGGCCGCATGATCGCTCCGGCGAATTGCCGGGGAGGAAAGTCCGAACACCGCAGGGCACGGTGGTTCGTAACGCGAACTCCGGGTAACCGGGGGAAAGTGCCACAGAAAAGATACCGCCCGGCCTCGGCCGGGTAAGGGTGAAATGGCGAGGTAAGAGCTCACCGCCTTCGTGGTGACACGGAGGGCAGGGTAAACCCCACCGGGTGCAAGACCAAATAGGGAGACGTTTGAGGGCGGCCCGTCCGATGTCTCCGGGTAGGTCGCACGAGGTGCCGGGTGACCGGCATCCCAGATAAATGATCATGGCTCCGCAGCCGCGGAGGACAGAATTCGGCTTACAGGCCACCCCTTTTTCATGCTCCGGACCGGGCGTGTCTCCACCTTTCACAACAACAGGATGAATCGAGGTGCCAGTGACGACAACACTCCCGGTGGGGGTGATCATCCCGGCCGCCGGCCGCGGCAGCCGCATGGGGGGATCGCTGCCCAAGCAGTTTCTTGAACTTGACGGCAGACCCATCCTTGTCCGTACCCTGGGAGTCTTCCTGGTGCTGCCGGAAATTACCCGGGTGGTGGTGCCGGTGGCTGCGGACCGCTTCGCAGAGGCCGCGGCTCTCCTCAAGGGTTTTTTTCCGGAGGAGATGGGCAGCCGGCTGCGGCTTGTCCGCGGCGGCAGCAGCCGGCAGTTGTCGGTGCGTGCCGGTCTTGCCGCTCTGCCTGCGGATATTGAGGTGGTGCTGGTGCATGACGGGGCCCGTCCCCTGGTGACGCCGCAGATCATCCGCGCCTGTCTGCGACGGGCCGTAGACGGGGCGGTCATTACCGCCGTTGAGATCAGGGATACCCTGAAAAGGGTCTCAGCCTCCCGGGTCAGGGAAACCATTGACCGCAGCCACATCCACGCAGCCCAGACCCCCCAGGGAGCACCCAGGTCTCTTTTCATCCGGGCATTCGAGCGGGCCGAGGCGGATAACTTCCACGGCACCGACGAGGCCTCGCTGTTTGAGCATGCCGCCCTGCCGGTGGCGGTGGTTCCGGGAAGTGAAGAAAATATCAAGATTACCAGGCCCGGCGATCTGGAACTTGCCCTGGCGATCATCGCCGGGCGACGGGCTGCCGCCGGTGCTGGAACAGGGGAGAGAATGAAAATCGGTCACGGCTTCGATGCCCACCGGCTGGTCCGGGACAGAAATCTCATTCTCGGCGGAGTGAAGATCGACCATGAACTGGGCCTACTGGGCCATTCCGATGCCGATGTGCTCACCCATGCGCTTATGGATGCGATCCTCGGCGCCCTGGGATGCGGTGATATCGGCCACCATTTTCCGGATTCCGATCCGGATCTGAAAGATATCGACAGCCTCACCCTGCTGGCGCGGGTTATGGAAATAGCCGCCGGACAGGGCTACGAGATCGCCAACTGCGACATGACCCTGGTCTGCCAGCGTCCCAGGCTGGCGCCCTTGCTTCCAAAGATGCGTGAAAATCTGGCCGCGGTCTGCGGCATTTCCCCGGACGGGATCAATATCAAGGCAACGACAACGGAAAAGATGGGCCCCTTCGGCCGCGGCGAGGGCATCGGCGCCCATGCTGTTGTCCTGCTGCGCCGCTGCTAGCGAGAGCCCGCATTTATTTCAGGATAGGGTTTCGGGGTTTAGGCCGTGCCCACGGTATGTTCCCGGATGAATTCCTCCAACCTGTCTTCCTGCTCCCGGTTGAGGCTGGTGAAACACAGACTCACCCTGCGGCGGGGCGCCGAAATTCCGGCTTGCCCCTCCGGAGAGTCCGGTGACAGCCTGATGTCGTTGACGGCGACAACCGGAATGTTTTCCAGGTAGACATGCTGGTCATCCACCAGGGAAATGTTGGTGATCAGGTTCGCCTCTTTTTTCTCTCCGAGATATTTGAAGGCCACCCCACCGTGGCCGATGTCGAGGATGTGAAAGGGACGATCCATCGTCGTGTTGATTACCAATAAAGCGCGTTTTCCGGCCCGGTATCTCGGGTATCGGCGTTTTTCCATGGTCTCTTCCGCCCGGCTTCGATGGGAAATAGAAAAGAATAAATTGTTTGTATTATCAAACACCTATAATATTATCTCATAAATACGGCCAAGATTCAAATTTTTCCTGAAAAAAATCGGGATGAACAGAGGAGAGGCGGATTTTGACGCCTCTGAACGTTGACATATAAAATTATGATTTTATGGTGTGAGTAGGGCCCGCCTCAGGAACGGCGAGGATTTGGGTTCAGCGGCATGGGCTCCGTGCCCATGTCTTTTGTGGGGGTGACACCCCTGAATGCACAACTCAAAGGGAGGGACAGATGAACTTCAGTAATGTACTCGGTGCGGTTGTCCAGGCGGGTCTTGCCCGGGCAACCCAGGGGCGGCTCCGGAATGTACTGGGAGCCGAAGATGACCGGGCCGGTGCCGGCGGCGGCCTGGGTGATGCGCTTTCCGGTCTGCTCGGCGGCGGTGAAAGCGGCGGTGGTCTCGATGCCCTTTCCGGTCTGCTAGGCGGGCAGGGAGGTGGCGGCCTCGGCAGTATGCTGCAGGGGGTTCTGGGTCAGGCGGGCCAGGCCGTGGGAGACGGCAACAAGCTGGCCATCGGCGGCCTCGGGGCCCTGGCCGGATCGCTATTGGGCGGCAGCGGCTCCCGCGTCAAGGGCGCGGTGGGCGGCGGTGTCATGGCCATGCTGGGGGCCATGGCCTTCCAGGCCCTGAAAAATGCCAATGTGGCAGGTATGGAGTCCCGGGACGACGTTCCCGTGGGATTGCGCGAGCCGGAAAACGATGAGGAGAGCGCGGAGCTGGAAAAGGGCGCCGAGCTCATGCTGCGGGCCATGATCAGCGCCGCCAAGGCCGACGGAGAAATCGACCGCCAGGAGGTCTCCCGCATCATCGGCAAGCTGGAAGAGGCCGGTCTGGACGACGACGTTCGCACCTGGGTGATCCAGGAGATGCAACGCCCCCTGGATACCGCTCCCCTGGTGGAGGCGGCCCAGGATAATCCCCAGCTGGCGGCCCAGCTCTATGCCGCCTCCATGCTGGCCATCGAGGTGGACACCCCGGCGGAGAAACAGTATCTTGAGCAACTGGCTGCCGAGATGAATCTCGGTGCCGATGTCACGGCGCAACTGGAGCGGATGGTGGGTCTCCAGGCATAACGGATTCGGTACATTCCGGAGACAAAAAAGATGGGCGGACTTGGGTTGTCCGCCCATCTTTTTTTTTGTGCCGGTCGGCATTCACCTCCCGGTTCGGGACAGGGCCGGAAGGAGGCTGTTCCGGCAGGGCGCCGAAACAGCCTCGAATGCCTTGCGGCACGGGGAATGGGGGAGAGGAGAGATGCGCCCCCAAAACGCTGTTTGCGCTGTTATTTGATCTTGTCCAGCTGCTCCGGCGGCATCTTGGCCTTGCAGTCCGCCAACCCTTTGGCATCCTTGGCCTTTTCAACACAGGCCTTTTTCTTGGTCAGAAAGTCGATTTTTGCCGGGCTCGCCTTGAATTTCTCCATTTTGGCGGTGATCTTTTTCAGCATCGCCTCCTGGTCGGCCTTGAAGGTATCGGCAAAGGCGGGAGTGGTCAGAAAGGCGCCGGCAATGGCCAGTACGATAATTCTTTTCATTTTTTCCTCCATGAATGATACATATGGTTTGTGATAATGAACTCGCCCTGTGGAGTTCATTTGCTTGGGTTACCCCCTAACAGCAAGTGACGTGCCGGATGAGGGATTTTTTTGTTTTCCCATGGGGGTGTTTGCATAATTTGCCTGTCAAACCAATATGTTGTTACATTGAACTTTTCGGAATGATTCAGGGTGAAGGGGATGAAAGCAGGGCGGCTGCGGCAGGACATCACCCGGGAAGTATGGAAATGTTGCAGCCGGGAGACACCGGCGTTCCCTGTTTCCGGCTCATGCCCGGAGCGGACCGAGATTCCGGCTGTCTCCGAAAGGAGACTGGTTCGGAACCGGGGGGGACAGGTGGAATGGCGGATGATAAATTTGACGCCGTGGGGTAAGATGCACTCCGGCGTTAGGCGTCATACTGAGCTTTCAATATCATGGCCCATGGGTGTCATGGCCAACGAGCGGTTTCGGAGAGTGAGCAATGGATCGGGGAGAGTATCGCCTGAGGAGAAAAATCGAAAATTTTGATCCCATCGATGATGTGGGTCTTGATGAAGAGATAGAGACCAGGGTTCCCACCCTGGGCGCGGCGAAAATTATTTCGCCCCTGAGTCGAAATTTCAGCCACTTCATTTCCGACGACGAGCGGGTGCTGCTGCGGCTCTCCGCCTCGGTGCTGGCGCAGCGTCTGGCTTCCGGGAAGCAGCCGCTTTCCTTCGAGTTTGCCGGGCCGCGGGAGAGAATCTACTTCGACCCGGCCAAGGCCCGGGCGGCCATCGTCACCTGCGGCGGTCTTTGCCCCGGCATCAACGATGTTATCCGTGCCATTGTCATGGCCCTGCACTACGGTTACCGGATCCGTTCCACCATCGGCATCCGTTTCGGCCTGCAGGGCTTTATTCCCGGTTACGGTTTGCCGGTGATGGACCTGACCCCCCGGGTGGTGGAGAGCATCCACGAGCTCGGCGGCACCATCCTCGGTTCATCCCGGGGGCCGCAGGACATCGACGAGATCGTCGATGCCATGGAACGGTTGGATATCAGCATGCTCTTTCTCATCGGCGGCGACGGCACCTTCAAGGCCGGTCAGAAGATCGCCGACGAGGTACGCAACCGCGGTCTCAGGAAGTCCATTGTTGCCATCCCCAAGACCATCGACAATGACATCTACCTGGTCTCCAAGACCTTTGGTTTCGACACGGCCGTGGAAATGGCCTGCCAGGCCATCCGCTGCGCCCATACCGAGGCGGTGGGTTGTCCCAACGGTATCGGGCTGGTCAAGGTCATGGGGCGTCATTCCGGTTTTATCGCCGCCGCCGCCACCAATGCCCTGCGCGAGGTCAACTACTGTCTCATCCCGGAGAGCGATTTCGACCTGGAGGGGGAAAACGGCCTGCTTCGAGATCTGGAAAGGCGGCTCGCCGCCCGGGGCCATGCCGTCATCGTCGTTGCCGAAGGAGCCGGCCAGCGATACGTCACCGGAAAGCGGCGGGAACATGATCCCTCCGGCAACATCAAACTGGGAGATATCGGTCTTTTCCTGCGTGATACCTTCAAGGGCTACTTTGCCGGGAAAAATATCACCTCCTTTGTCCGCTACATCGACCCCAGCTACATCATCCGCAGCGTACCCGCCAACATCGACGACAGCCTCTACTGCGCCAACCTGGGGCAAAACGCCGTCCATGCCGCCATGGCCGGCAAAACCGCCATGATGATCAGCCACTGGAACGACCGTTATGTCCACGTCCCCATCGTTGCCGCCACCAAACGCAGCAAAAAAGTAAACCTCAACAGCCGCTTCTGGCACAGCGTCCTGGAATGCACCGGCCAGAGCTCCCTGCAAAACAGCTAGGTTACGGATTCGGTCTGCATGGCCGACTAGAGGTCGGTCTTCCGGAAGACAAACGCGATTTCTGCAGGTCGATTTTAACGGGCTCGGGGATGCCAGCAGTATCCTGGCTGTTTTGCCCGCCGCCCGGGTGCCGGCGTGAAAGAAGCTATTTCGTTCCTCTCATCGTCTCTGTGGTGCGGGGCAGGGGGGTGCCGGCGGCTGTTTCCAGTTCCTGTTTCGCCAGCCTGTAAGCGGCCTGGGCCTGGGCCAGGCGGCTCCGGGTGGTGATGAGGTCCCGCTGGGCCTCGTTGAGGCGGGTAAGGGTGGTCTGGCCGGCCAGGTATTCCTTTTCGGCGAGGTTGCGGTTTTCCGTCACCAGTTCCACATTGCTTTGCTGCAGCTCCACCTGTTCGGCGGCGGCGGCCAGGCGGGCGGCGGCGCGGCGCACCTGGGCGGCGACATTGGTGCGCAGGTCGCGCAGCAGCCATGTTGCCTCCCGCTTGCGGGCCAGCAGTTCCGACCGGCGGGCCTCGTCGCCGCGGCCACGGAAGAGGTTCCAGCTGAGGTTGAGGGAGACGGCGGCGCCGAGATCGTCGGCGGTGAGACCGGGATCGTCGTCGGGTCCGGCATTGAGACCGCTGCCCAGGACCAGGGAGGGATAAAAGGACGCCCGCGCCTGCTTCAGGGAGGCGTCGATCTGCTTCAGCCGCAGGGCCGCCTCGCGGATGTCGGGCCGGTTGTCGCGGGCCGCGGCGATGAGGGCGTCGATATCGTAGTTGGTGGCCGGGGAAGGGTCGGTGTCCATGGGTTCCAGTGTCACTGTCTGGGGCAGCCGGGCCTCCTCCAGACCCAGCAGGGCCGCCAGGCTGTAGAGCGCTGCTTCCTGTTCGCGGCGGGCGTCCAGCAGGGTGGCGCGGGCGGCATTGAGACGGACGCGCATGGAGAGGACATCGCTGAGGCGGCCGCTGCCCGCCTGCTGCCTGGCCTCGGCATCCCGGAGCTGTTTTTGGTAAAAATCGGTATCCGCCGTGGCTATATCGATGCCGGCGGCGCCGAGCTGGGCGTTGAGATATGCGGCGGTGACCGCCTGAATGAGCAGCCGCCGACTGTTTTCCAGAGAGCTGAGCCCGGCCTTGTGATCCAGCCGGGCAATGGCGGCGGCCGCCTGGCGCCGGAAACCGTCAAAGAGCAGCCAGGAGGCGGTGAGCCCGGCCTTGTAGCTCTCCCGGGTTCGGTCCACGCCTGCGCCGGGCAGCGGGGAAAGGGCCAGGGCCTCTTCATAGTCGTTTTCCGATAACCGCATCAGGGAGGCGCCGGCGCTGAAGTCCAGGCTTGGCCACCAGGCTGCTTCCGCCCGGCTGATGCGGGCCCGGGCCTGGGAAATGCGTTCCCGGGCGGCTCCCAGGCTCGGATTGCCGGCCAGGGCGAGACGACGGGCCGTGGCCAGGTCCAGGGTCGTCAGGGTGTCCGGATCCGGAACATCATCTTCGGCTGCCCGGACCGTAAGCGGCAGCAGACAGCAACACAGCAGCATCAACAGGGTGGTCGGTGTCTTCATGGCTGTTCTCCGTGAGTGACGGGGGATGGGGTGGCGGTGCGGTGGGTCGCCGGTTCCACCTCTTCCCGGGTGGGCCGGAAGCCGTGGAAGAGGAGGCAGAACACCCGGCGGCAATCGTTGAGAATCACCAGCAGGCTGGGAATGAGCAGCAGGGTCAGGGCCGTGGCAAAGGCGACGCCCGCGGCCAGGGACAGGGCCATGGGAATGAGAAACTTCGCCTGCATGTCGGTTTCGAGAATCAACGGCGCCAGGCCGCCGATGGTACTGAGCGAGGTGAGAAGAATGGCGCGGAAGCGCCTGGCGCCGCCGTTTTTGATGGCTGTAAAGAAGTCCATACCCGCGGCCAGGTTTTCATTGATCCGCTCGATGAGGACGATGGCATCGTTGATCACCACGCCGGAGAGCGCCACCATGCCGAACATGCTCATCATCGACAGATCGTAGCCCAGCAGCATGTGGCCGAACACCGCACCAATGATACCGAAGGGAATGGTGAAGAGGATGATCACCGGCTGGATATAGGAGCGGAAGATGGTGGCAATGATGACGAAGATGCCGAAAATGGCCAGCGGAAAGGTGACAAACAGCGAGCCCAGCGATTCCCGCATGTTTTTCTTGGCACCCTGCATGGCGATGCGAATACCCGGATAACGGGTTTTGAGCCGCGGGAAAAAGTCGCCTTTCAGGGCGCCGAAAACCTCCTGAGCATTGGCGCGCCGCGAGTCCACATCGGCGGTGACCGCCACCCGTCTGAGGCCGTCGGTGCGGATGATGGTGGAAAACCCCGGGCCGTAGTCGATATCGGCCACCGAGGCAAGCGGCACCTCGCGGCCCTGGGGCGTTCTGATCCGCATGGTGGTGAATTCGGTGAGGCGGGTGCGCATGTCGTGCGGGAAGCGTACCTTGATGCGGATATTCTCGCTGCCGCGCTGCAACCGGTAGGGTTCCAGACCGAAAAAGGCGCCGTTGACCTGGAGGGCAAGGTCGCGCACCGTCAGGCCCAGGGTGCGGGCCTCGGGTTTCAGGTGCAGCCGGAATTCGTTCTTGCCGGCGCTGTCATCTGATCGGATCTGGATGACTCCGTCAAAGGAGCGCAGTTTTTCCTTGAGCTCGCCAGCGGCCCGGCGCAGTTCCTCCAGATTGTCGCCCTGGAGCCAGACTTCGATTTCGGCGCCGCCCGGCCCGGCGGATAATCCCTCGAATGTCAGGGCCCGGGCCCCGGCAATGCCGCCGATCTCCTCTTCCCACTCCACCAGCAGCCGGTTGGAGTGAATGCCCCTTTTCTCGGAATCCAGCAGAATAAACTGGACGCTACCCAGGTGCGGCCCGGTGCGGCCCCGGCCCTCGCTCAGGGTCTGCCCCGCCAGGGTGAGCCGTTTTTCGATCATGGGATCGCCGGAGAGCGTCGGTGTGCGTTGGGCGATGCGCACAAAGGCTGCCTCGATTTTTTCCAGGGCCTGCCGGGTGACGCTCACCGGTGTGCCCTCGGGGAATTCCACCGTGGAGGTGATGACAAAGCCGTCGATCTTGGGGAAGACCTGAAATTTGACCAGGCCGCCGCGGATGATGCCCATGGTGAGGATGAGAATGGTCAGGGCCGTGGCAAAGGAGACGTAACGCCAGTTGAGGACGACATCCAGCAGGGGCAGGTAGCGCCGTTGCACAAACCGCTCCAGTCCCTGCTGCATGAAGCGCTGGAAGGCGGAAAGAGCGCGGCTTGCCGGGTTGTGGCCCGGCTTTTTGCGGTTGATGTCGGGCAGGTGGCTTAAGTGGGCGGGCAGCAGAAAGAGACATTCCACAAGCGAGATGGAGAGACAGGAGATCACCACCACCGGCAGGATGGCGATGAACTTGCCCATGATGCCGCCGATGTTGGCCAGGGGGATAAAGGCGACGATTGTGGTGAGGACGGCGGCGATCACCGGCATGCCCACCTCGCTGACGCCGTCGATGGCGGCGGTAAGCGGTGGTTTGCCCCGGCGGCGGTGCACGTAGATGGCCTCGCCGACGATGATGGCATCGTCAACGACGATACCCAGCACCATGATAAAACCGAACAGCGAGATCATGTTGATGGTCTCGCCCATGCTGTAAAGGATGAAGAGGGCGCCGGCCAGGGAGATGGGGATGCCCAGGCCGCTCCAGAAACTCAACCGCAGATCCAGAAAGACCCAGAGCATGAAGAAAACCAGCCCCATGCCCAAAAGGCCGTTGCGACTGAGCAGGTCGATCCTGGCCCTGAGCATGGTGGTGGAGTCGTAGAAAACGGAGAGATCGACCCCCGGCGGCAACCGGTGGCGCCGCTGGGAAACATATTTTTTTACCGTGCCGGAGATCTGCAGCGAGTCCTCCCGGCTGGTCTTGAAGATCATGACAAAAACTGCGGGCTTGCCGTCGATGACAGCGCTGATGGGATCCTCGGTGAAGCCGTCGGTGATGGTTGCCAGCCTGCCCAGCCGGATGAGTTCGCCGCCGGGCCCGGCCACCACCACGATATCGGCCAGCTCCTCGGCGGTGTAGCGGCGTCCCACGGTGCGTATTCTGATCTCCTCGTCCCGGGTGCGGATGGTGCCCCCGTGGAGGTTGAGGCCCGAGGCCCTGATGGCCGCGGACACCTGTTCCAGGGTGATGCCGTACTGGCGCAGGCGTTCTTCGGATATCTCCACCGCGATTTCATCTTCCCGGGTGCCGAACACCTCCACCTGGGAGATGCCGGGCAGCAGCTTCACCTCGTCGGCGATGTCGTCGGCCCAGGTCTTGAGCTGTTTTTCTCCCAGGTCGCCGGAAAGGGCCAGCAACATCACCGAGTTGCGGATAAGGATCTCGGTGATGAGCGGCTGTTCCGCGTCCTTGGGAAAGGTGGAGATACCATCGACGGCGGCCTTGATGTCGTCGAGGACGCTGCCGAGATCATAGCCGTCCTCGACCTCGACCACGGCCGAGCCCATGTTTTCCGCCGAGGTGGTGGTGTACTGCTTGATGCCCTCGATCGCCTCCAGCGCCTCTTCGATTTTGAGGACAATGCCCTCCTCCACCTCTTCGGGATCGGCGCCGGGATAGGCGACCTTGATGGAGATCATGTCCGTGGAGAACTGGGGAAAGCTCTCGCGGATCATGGACATGCCGGCAATGGCCCCGGCCAGAAAGATCATCAGCAGGACGATATTGGCGAAAACCGTATTGGAGGCAAAGGCGGCAAGGAGTTTTTTCATGGCACCGTTCCGGTGGCAACCTTCACCTGGAGCAGGCTGTTTTCCAGCGGATTGTCAAGGCGGGTGGTGATGACCAGATCGCCGGCTTTCAGCCCGGAGCGCACGTAGACCAGTTCATCGGAGCGCCGGAGAGTCTCCACCTGCACCGAGTGCAGCCGTTCATCCACGGCCAGGTGAGCGGTATTGGTAAAATCCACGGCGCTGCGGGGCAGGGCAAAGACCCCGGTCATGGTGCGGCCGGGGATCAGTACCCGGCAGAACATGCCCTCGGCCAGGGGAAAACCGTTGCCGTCCCGGGGGATATCCGTGAGGCTGATCGCCACCCGCAGCATCCTGGCGGCGCTGTCGTAATCGACGATCCGCTCCAGGGTGCCGTAGGCGGCCACCGAGTCGCCGTCCACCCATTCGACCCGGCAGCGTACCGGTTCGGGGCGGCCGAACCAGAAACCGCGGCCGCCGGAAGCATCGAGCCGCAGCCAGCGGTGGGCTTCGCGGCCATCCAGGGGCACCTGGATTTCCAGGTTGCTGTCATCCACCAGCACCAGGGCCTGGCGGCCCGGGGCCAGGTACTGGCCCTTTTCGATATCCACCTTTTTCAGCCGGCAGTCAAAGGGCGCCCGCACCAGGCTGCGGCTCAGCCTGATCTCGGCCAGCCGCAAGGCCTTTTCCAGCTGTTCAATTTGCGTCTGCACACCGTTGACGGCGCGTTCCAGTTTTTCCACCTGGGAGAGGCTGCCCACCCTGTTTTTGCGGAAGAGCTCCCGGGCCCGCCTGAACTCGCCCTCCGCCAGTTCATGGTCGCGCCTTAAGGTGACAAGGCGTCTCTTGCCGGTCTGGATCTCCACCTCCACATCACGGGTATCCTGGCGAAAGAGGAGTTCTCCGGCGTCGATGAGTTCGCCCGCCTCAAGCCGGGGATGAACCTCAACCACCTTGCCGGCGATCTCCGCCGCCACCGCCACCCGGGTGCGGGAGACCACCTCGCCGTAGCCGGTGAGGGTAACCGGAATATCCGCCGGCGCCACCCGCACCGCCTGCACCTTGAGACGCATCTCCTTCCGGGCCGCCTGCTGGGGCGGTTTTTTCATTTTTTTCAGCATCCGGAAACCGAAAACCCCCAGGCCGAGGATGAGCAGACAGGCGATGATGCGGACAAGGATGCTTGCGGAATTGCCGGACTGGTTGTCGTCTTCCTGTTTTTCTCTGTTTTTTTCGATGGGCGGCGCCATGGGAAGAGTTCCTCATCTGTGGAAAGGCACGGACTCAGGTGGTGCCCTATTCATCAGTCCACCTGTGCGGCTGGAGCGGGGATCGCGTCGAATACGCGGGAGCAGGAATCAGGAATAACAATTCAACCAAATCATGATCTTGTCAACTCCAAAATCATCCATTGCCGTTTTTGCACCAAAAAACCCCTTTGTACAAATGGATGGCAGTGGTATATAATACCATTCATCCATTGTGGGTGATGCCCACTCCAACACTCCTTTTTCACGGATGAAATTATGGATTCCCCTTGTCGTCTCTTCCTGTGCGCCATACTGATATGTTCCCTGCTGGCCGCGGACGGGCTGCTGCTCTCCCGGGGTCGTGCCTTCAACAAGTGGCCGGATACCGGTCAGCAGCTCTGCTACGATAACGAGCTCAAGGAGGATGGCAGTTACCAGGAGGATTACGCCTCACTGCCGACCTGCCCCGCCGCCGGTGAGCCCTTTTACGGCCAGGATGCCCACTACCCCATGATTCCCCGGGACTATACCAGGCTCAAGAACGGCGATCAGCCGGCGGCCGAGGGGGAGGCGTGGATCATGGTGCGGGATAACGTCACCGGCCTGGTCTGGGAGGTGAAGACCGATGACGGTACGGTGCACGACCGGGACAACACCTATAGCTGGTGCGATCCCGATTCCGAAACCAACGGCGGGGATGAGGGAAGCTGCGGCGACGGGACCGATACCGCCGATTTTATCGAAGCCCTCAACAACGATAACTTCGGCGGCCATAACGACTGGCGGCTGCCCACCATCAAGGAGCTTTCCAGCATCACCCATGCCGGTTACGCCGAGCCGGCGGTGGATACCGCCTATTTTCCGCAGACCGCTGTCTACGGCAGATACTGGTCGGCAACCACCAATACGGCCACCGCTTCCCAGGCCTGGTACTGCTTTTTTGCCCTGGGAAACACCTATCATTACGGCGAGAAAGATCAACTCTTTCATGTCCGTGCCGTCCGCGGCAGCAGCGACGAGGTGCCGGTGCCGCATTTTACCGATAACGGCGACGGCACCATCACCGACAACGCCACCGGTCTCATCTGGCAGAAGTGCTCCATGGGCCAGGTCTGGAATGGCGAAACCAACGGCTGCGACGGCACCGCCGCCTCCTATTCCTGGGAACAGGCCCTGGCGGAGAGCGAGCAGCTCTCCCTGGCCGGCAGCGATGACTGGCGGCTGCCCAACCGCAAGGAACTGCAGTCCCTGGTGGACTACACCACCACCTTTCCGGCCACCGCCTTTCCCGGGCCCACCGAGCCCAGCGGCTACTGGTCGTCCAGCAGCAATGTCTGGCACAGTTTCAGGGCCTGGTACCTCAACTTTGCCTACGGCAATGTCTACAGCTATTACAAGGTGGAAAACGGTTCGGAGACCACCTACCGGGTCCGGGCGGTGCGGGGATTTCAGTCGAGCCAGCCCTTTGAGCTCTCCGTCACCTGGAGCGGAGAAGGCAGCGGCCGCGTTGTTTCAACGCCGGCGGGCCTGGACTGCAGCGGCGAACCCTGCGCCGCCGAGTTTCCCTTCGGCACCTTTGTCACCCTGGAGGCGGTGGCCGATGCCGGTTCGATCTTCATGGGCTGGTCCGGCAATGGTGATTGTGGAGACGGGCAGGTAACGATCAACGAGGCAAAGAGTTGCATCGCCGTCTTTCGTCCCACCCATGAGATCACTGTCACGGTCCAGGGCCACGGCACTGTCGAACCCCCGGGCCCGGTGACGGTGATCGACGGTGAGGATCAGCTCTTCACGATTACCCCGGAAGAACATTTTCATGTTGTCGGGGTGAAGGTGGATGATGAGGAGAAGGGCCCGCTGCAGGAATATCGCTTCACAGGCGTGGCTGAAGACCACACCCTCGGTGTGGAGTTTGGGCTGGATTCCCATGTGTTGGCCGTGACCCTGGAGGGGTCGGGACAGGGAAGAGTTGTTGCCGAACCGGCGGGTATCGACTGTCCCGGGAGCTGTAGTGGTTCCTATGCCCATGGTACGCCGGTGACCCTCACCGCTGTTCCGGAAGCGGGTGCCGAGTTCACCGGCTGGTCCGGGGGCGGCTGCCTGGGGACCGATCCCTGTACCGTTATCGTCTCCGAAGCCGGGATCGAGGTGAGCGCCGAATTCACCTATAGATTCCCCTGGAGTATCTACTATCCGCTTTTTTTCTCCCGACCGCCTGCAGAGGAGGAAGAGGCGTCTCCGTGAGGCGCCCCTTCTCCCTGCTCCCCGTCGTCGTGCCTGTTTTCCGCAGGTAATTTCCGAATATAGATATCCTGCTTGCTGTAGGGGATTTCTATTCTTTCCTCGTTGAGACGTTTGTAGATTTCCTCATTGAGTTTGTCCAGGGTGCGGCCGCGCAGGGCCGGCGCCTTTGCCCAGCAGAGGAGTTCAAAGTCGATGCTGGAAGGACCGAAGCTCCGGAAGCGCACCCGCGGCATGGGTGATGCGCACACCAGGGATTCCCCGGTGGCGATCTCCATGAGGATGCTCCGCAGCCGATCGATATCCGTGCCGTAGGCGACTCCCAGCCGTACCCGGATGCGGAACTTCTCATGGGGGCCGCCGGACTGATTGGTGATCTTGGTGTTGCCCATGATCGAGTTGGGGATGGTGATCTCCACGTCGTCGCGGGTGAGCAGCCGGGTGGAACGCAGGCCGATGTGGGTGACCTTGCCCCGTTCACCGCTGGTGAGGACGATGTAGTCGCCGATCTTATAGGGGGCGTCCGCCAGGATGAAGACACCGGAGAAGAGGTTGGCCAGGGTGTCCTTGGCGGCAAAGCCCACCGCCATGCCGACGATACCGGCGGAGGCCAGCCAGGCGGTCATGTCGATCTGCCAGATCATGAAGATAAAGTAGAGGGCCAGGCCGAAGACCAGCACCCGGGCGCCGTTGTCGAAGAGGGCCAGGGTACGGGGCTGGATAATGGCAAAGCGACCGGACATCAGCGCCAGCCGTTTGAGGATCAGCGAGGCGAGGTGAAAGAAGAAAAAGGCCCAGACCAGAACGCCGATGGACTTGAAACTGCTGATGATGATCAGGTAAAGCCTGCCGGAAAGCGGCATCAGGGTGATGGCCGTGGACACTCCGGTGACCAGGAGGCTGTAATAGACCGGGGCCCGCAGGATGGCGGCGATCTGGTCGTCGAGGCTGAAGCGGGTGCGCCTGGTGATGGCCCTGACCACAAGGAAGATGAGCCAGGTCAACAGCGAGGCAAAGAGCAGGGTGATGGCGATGACCGCCGTGCCCTGCAGCCAGGGCCTGCCCACCAGCGCGGCCACAACCGGCCGCAGAAAGGACATGATTGTATGATCCATGGATTTTTTACCGGAACGGTGATGAAGGATTAATGAGTTGTTTTTCGGAAATTTCCAGAATGATGAATAATTGTACGCCCTGCTCCGTCCAGGGTCAAGACAATCCGCCGGGGTGCACCGTCGTTTCCCATTGACGATTCTCGTCCCTGTTCGACAATTTTGTCGAACAGGGACGAGAATCGTCGAGGAATGAATAGAGCGCGGCGATTTGTTTTGATAATATATTGAAAATAATTGAAATTAAATGACACGGTTTTTGGTGCGGCTTTTGCATAGCCAATGACAACCCTGTGAGTGATTACGATCCGGTGCGGTATAACAATATAAATTCCAAGGAGGAAACAATGAAGATGAAAAAAATCACCTCGTTGACCATGCTGGTATCCGGATTTTTGCTGCTGGTGACCAGTGTCGTTCTCTACATCGTCCCCCACGGCCGGGTGGCCTACTGGTCGGACTGGCGGTTGTGGGGCCTGTCCAAAAGCCAGTGGGGGGAACAGCATATCAACCTCGGATTTCTCTTTCTCTTGGCCGCCTGTCTGCATATCTATTATAACTGGAAGCTGATCACCGCCTATCTCCGGAACAAGGCCAGGGAGCTGAAACTCTTCACCGCCAGTTTCAATGCGGCATTGATTCTCACTCTGCTGGTGTGTGTCGGTACCTATTTCATGGTGCCGCCGTTGAGCACCATCATCAACTTCGGCGAGTCCATCAAGGACGCGGCGGCGGAGAAGTACGGCGAACCGCCCTACGGACATGCCGAACTCTCGTCGTTGCAACTCTTTGCCAAGAAACAGCATATCGACCTGGCCAAGGCCGGGAAGCTGCTGGATGCGGCCGGAATCAAGGTGCGCAGTGAGAAGCAGAGCCTTGCCGATATCGCCAAGGCCAACAAGACAACGCCGAAACAGCTCTACGACCTGATGAAGCCCGCTCTCATCCGGACCGACACCGATGCCGGGGAGGTCTTTCCCGACTCACCGCCTCCCGGTTTCGGCAGGCAGGTGCTGGCCGAGATCTGCGCCACCTATCATCTGCATATCCCTGCGGTGCTCAGGGCCTTGAAGAAGGAGGGAATAACGGCTGTCGTGGAAAAAAGCGTCAAGGAAAACGCCGAGGAAAACAATGTGGACCCCGTCCGGATTTTCGAGATTATCCAGGCTGTTGCCCGCAATCACTAGGATCGGAATCCTGCTGCTTTTCACCGTTCTTTTATCCGGTATTGCTGCAGCGGAGATGCTCACCGGCCGGGTGACCGAGCTGGATGACGCCAACCTCAGCTTTGTCCTGGAGCAGGCATGCAGCGAGGCCGCCGGCAAGGACAAGAGGCCGGTGGTCCGGCGCGTCATCGTCACCCTGGCCGCCGATTACCGCAGACCGTGCGGTAATCGGCGGCTCTTTCCCGGGTGCGTGCGGCCGGGAAATGTCGTGCGGGTCCGGGGGCGTTTCAGCGGGCGGGAAAAGGCGGCTGCCGCAGGGGAAGCCGGGATCTTCATTGCCACCGAGATCCGTGGCCGCGGCCCTGATGATCCCACCGGCGTCCGTTTTCGCATCGGCCGGGGTTGCCGCTTTCCCCGCCATCGGCAGGGTGCGGCCGCCAATGGTTCCGCTGCGGCCGGAAAAGGGCAGGGCGACACCGACGGCTTGGGCCGCAGTCGCTCCGCAGCAGGAGGGGAACGGTGAAGGGTTCATCGGTGCACTCTCCGGAGAGGAGCAATCGGGTGGGTAAAGTTGCCGTTCTTCTCTCCTGGCAGATCAATATGCTGCTCTTCGGCCTGCTTGTCGCCGTGGTCATTGCCGTCTTCTCCTGGCAGTTGCAGCAGCTCAAGGCCACCTTTCAGCAGCATGCGCTGGAGCGATCCCGGGTGGTGGCCGATGTGATCGAGGAAAACCTGAAGAATTCCCTCATCACCCGGCGGGCCCTTGATGAGATCGCCCATGATTTTCTGGAGAGCAGTGCCCGGTTTATCATCTATCTCGACTCCATCGAACCCTTCAGTGGTGAAGAGCTCACCGCCTTTGCCGAGGAGGCGGGCCTGGCGGGAATCGGCGTGGTGCGCACCGATAAAACGGTAGTCGTCGGCCCGCCGGGCTGGTTGCCGCCGGCTGTGGATTGCAGTCTGCCCTCCGGGAGCATCCACTACGATGGAGAGCGCAACCTGGGCCTGGCGCTTTTGCGTCCCGGGGATGCCGATACCCTGGACTGCGTGCTGGTGGGCCTGGACGCAACCCTGATCCGCAGCCTGCACCAGCGTACCGGCCTGACCGCCTTGCTCAGGTCCCTGCCCGCCCTGCCCGGTATCAGCTATGTGCGCATCGAAGACCGGGATAACGGGAAAAACGAGGCGGCCGCAGCCGGGGTGAGGCTGTTGCGGAGCGGCAAGGGCGATTTTGTCGCCGAGACCAGGCGGACTCTGGACAACGGCGTCCTGGTGGTGGGGCTCAATGCGGAGCAGTTGAGCCGGAGAATCAGCTCCCTGCGCAGCTATTTTTTCCTCTTCGGAATCATGCTTGTGGTGCTGGGCCTTTTTTTCTCCTGGCTGCTTTATCGGCATCAGCAGGCGGATCTGCGCCGCACCCGCGACTTTGAACGTCTTCTGGCCCGGGAGCATGAGGCCGCCGCTCTGGGCCGGGCAACGGCCACCATCGCCCACGAGGTGCGCAACCCGTTAAACGCCATCAACATGGGGCTGCAACGGTTGCGGCTGGAGTGGGACAACCTCAATCCGGAACAGGAAGAACTGGTGGGCGCCATGGGCGAGGCGGTGCGGCGCACCAGCATGATCGTCACGGAACTGCAACGCTTCAGCCGGCCGCTGAACCCGAAGACAACCGCTGTTTTTCCTCATCGTCTCCTCGGGCGTCTGCTGTCTCCGTATGAATCTTCCATGAACCGGGACAAGATCAGTTTTTCACGGGATATACGCTGTCGGGAAGCCGTGGTTGCCGACGGCGACATGCTCGCCGAGGTGCTGGAAAACCTCATCGGCAATGCGGTGGAGGCTGCGGCGGCCGTCGCGGAGGGTTTTGTGGAGGTGGCCATCCATGCCGGGGAGGGACGGATGATCATCAGTCTGCGCAATAACGGCTTTTTTCTTTCCGAGGAAGAGGGCAAACGTCTGGGCCAGCCCTATTTCACCACCAGGACCCGGGGGACCGGCTTAGGGTTGGCCATCAGTCGCCGCCTGGTGGAGGCCATGGGAGGGCGTCTGCTGATCCGGCCGGATTATGGCCGGAAAGAGATCTCCGTGAGCGTCGAACTGCCCCGGGCCAACGGCAGCCGGCAGCCGCATTTCGCGGCGGAGAGAAGTTCCGAAACAGTCGCCGATGACGGGGGAGGCCTTTCATGAATATTCTGATAGTCGATGACGAAGAGATGCAGCGCACCATGCTGCGGCAGTTTCTGGAAAAGCAGGGCTACCGGGTCTTTACCGCCGCCGACGGCGGCGAGGCCCTGGGGGTGTTCATGGAATATCCGGTGGAGCTGGTTCTGCTGGATCACCGCATGCCGGATATGAACGGCGATGAGCTCCTGGCCCGGCTCAAAGAGATTAATCCGGCGACGCGGGCGGTGATGATCACCGCCTATGGCGCGGTGGATACCGCGGTGCGGGTCATGCGGCTGGGAGCGGATCATTTTTTTGAAAAACCCATCGATCTCCAGGAGCTGCTGGCGGTGGTCACCAGGATCGAAGAGGAGGTGGTGGTCGCCGGCGAGGCGGAGGAGGTTGCCGAGACCATTGACCGGCAAAAGCTGCCGGTGCGGCTCATCGGCGAAAGCCCGTCCATGCAGCAGGTGCTCTCCGTGGTGCACCGGGTTGCACCGGCGCCGTGGACCGTGCTCATCGCCGGCGAGACCGGCACCGGCAAGGAGCTGATCGCCCGTCTCATCCATCTCCTCAGTCCCCGTAAGGCCGAGCCCTTTATCGAGCTCAACTGTGCGGCTATTCCGGAAAATCTCTTTGAGTCCGAACTTTTCGGTCACGAAAAGGGAGCCTTCACCGGCGCTGCCGCCCGCCGCCGCGGCGTCTTTGAGCTGGCCCACGGCGGCACGCTCTTTCTCGATGAAGTGGCCGAGCTGCCCCTGACGGTTCAGGCCAAGCTGCTGCGGGCCCTGCAGGAAAAGACCGTCATCCGCGTGGGCGGTGAAAAGGGGATACCGGTGGATGTGCGGATCATCGCCGCCACCAACCGCGACCTCAGGACAATGGTGAGCGAAGGCGCCTTTCGGGAGGACCTCTATTTCCGTCTCAATGTCATCGAGGTGGAACTGCCGCCGTTACGGAGACGCAAGGAGGATATTCCCCTGCTGGTCGATTTTTTCCTCAAACGTTACGGCCATAGCCGGGTCAGCTTTGATTCCCGGGCCATGGGACGCCTCCTCAAGTACAACTATCCGGGAAATATTCGCGAGCTGGAGCATATCATCCAGCGCACCATCACCCTGGCGCGGCGTCGGATCATTGTCGAAGGCGATCTACCCGAAGAGATTCGCGGCTATCGGGGCAGATCCGGAGAAGGCGGGCTCAGTGAACAACTGGCCGAATTTGAGCGCAAACTCCTCCTTGAAGCCCTGGAGAAGCATGGCTGGGTGCAGACCCGGGCCGCGGAATCGTTGGGTATCAGCGAACGGGTCCTGCGCTACAAGATGGAAAAGGCCGGGATCAGGAAACCGCGGTAATCGGCGGCGGACAGCGTCCGTCCGGCCGGGCCGCCTCTCAGGAGATCGCCAGGAAGAGGCGCAGCAGCAGGAAGCCGTAAATCCCGGCGATGACATCGTCGAGCATGATTCCCAGGCCGCCGTGGATGTGGTGGTCCACCCAACCCACCGGGAAGGGTTTGAGGATGTCGAAGAAGCGGAAAAGTCCGAAACCGGCAGCCAGGGCCAGGGGATTTAAGGGGCAGGCTGCGAGGGTGATGAGCTGGCCGACGATTTCGTCGATGACGACAACGCCGGGATCAGCGGCATCAACGATTTTTTCCATGCCGCCGGCCGCGGCAACACCGACCACAAAAAGAGCGGTCAGGACGCCGAGATAGCCCGGTATCGGTAAAAAAACCAACCCCAGATAGAGAAAAATCCCGAACAGGGAGCCCCAGGTGCCCGGGGCCTTGGGCAGGTAACCGCTGTACAGCCCGGTGGCGATGGCAATGGTGAGGTGGTACATTTTTTGTATCCGATCAAAGGTGCTGCAGATTTGTTTACATCTACCCCGGCCGCTATAGCCTATCTATGCGGGCAGGAAAGATTCAGTGAAGATGCGGTGGTCGTGAGTGCCTACGATTCACCACCCGGCAACGGCCCGGTAACCTTGGTGAAGCGCCCTGTGCGGACCCGCACGCAGGGTGTTGCGGAGGCCGGAGGAGAAAAACCCCGGCTACCCGATTCTGTTTATCTCAGCATGCTAATATATGGGAATCATTTTTTGGTTTTGATAAAAATGGATGAATTTTATCAACCTCCTCACCTTCTTTTTCTTTTATCAAATCAATGTCATACTGCAATTGTAGACGTGAAAAATACCCCTCTGATACACCAAAATATTTTGACAAACGAATAGCGACACGCGGGGTAATACTTCTTTTTCCTCGGACGATTTCACTTATTGCCATGTTGGAGATACCGGTATCCTTAGATAACCTATAAGCCGTTATACCAAATGGAACCATAAATTCTTCTTTTAAGATAATTCCCGGATGCTCTAACGGTATTAATTTCTCTGACATTTCGAATACTCCTCAGTTCAATGAT
>CAYUNE010000031.1:0-139743 GCA_964446115.1 uncultured Desulfobulbia bacterium
GCAAGTTTACACTCCGGCTTCCTTCAGACCCCACCTCACGGTGACGCCCTTGCCATCGGTTAGTAATTTTGTTACGTTTCACAACGTTACATAGGAACACTTACAGGGGACTTGAACCCCATCAGTTCACGCCCATGCCGGGCGTACACCACGGCTGTAGCGGACAGCGGCTCGCCGCTTGCGAATCAGGTGCGATTGTGCGAAGTTTGGTTTGGGTTGGCCGTGTTGGTTTTGCAATCGCCGCCGCTGCCGCTAAGCCCAACGTTAGCCTCCCAAAATAATACTGCGTTGACATCAAGAATCCAAAAAGGTACACTCTAGACAGACTAGCCGTACAAAACCATTCGGAAGGTGTTACCATGATAGAAAACCATTGGCAGCTTCAAGAAGCAAAGAATAAATTCAGTCATTTAGTTGATAAAGCACAACATAAAGGCCCTCAAATTGTTACCAAGCATGGCAAAGATGCTGTTGTTGTACTTTCAATTGAAGAATACAAAAAATTAATAAAACCCAAGAAGAACTTGGTAGCTTTTCTCCAAAGCTCTCCTCTTGCAAATACTAAGTTAGATTTAAATAGAAACAAAGAACTGCCAAGAGACATTGAGCTATGAAATACTTACTCGATACCTGTGTCCTTTCTGAATTGTTCAAGAAAAACCCCAGTCTTAAAGTCATTAAATGGGTTTCAAGAATTGATGAAAACAATCTGTTTCTTAGCGTTCTAACTATCGGGGAGATCCACAAAGGTATTGAGAAACTACCTGAAAGCAAAAAGAAAGACAAATTACACCAATGGGTCAATTATGACCTCAAAGAAAGATTCAGGAATCGAATAATTGACTTTGATCTTAAAACAGCAACCGTTTGGGGACAAATACAAGCTCATTCAGAATTATCAGGAAAAGCTATGCCTGCAATAGATGGTCAGATTGTTGCCACTGGAATTTCTTATGATCTTACTGTTGTAACAAGAAATACAAAAGATATGGAAATTAGTGGCGCAATTTTGCACAACCCTTGGAAAAACACCCATAAACCCAAGAACATATAAAAAAAGGCTAATCGGGTAGCCGGAGGTTTTCTCCTCCGGCCCCCACAACACCCTGCGTGCGGGTCCGCACAGAGCGTTTCATCAAGGTTACCGAGCCGTAGCCGGGTAGTGAATCTTCACCCACTGTTCTTTGACAGAAATCAATCATTTCTTGTTTCGCCATTTATTGGTCATGCCGGTTTGGGTTGCCACGGTTCTGGACTTTTCCAATCTTTTTTCCTGCAATCAAACTCATCGGTTAATCAAAGGTTGTTGATGTAAAGGCGCAACAGCTCATCACGACGTTAGCCGTAAAAATATTTCATATAAATTCAATAAGATTTGGCTTTTAAAAAATAGTTTCACAGGATGCGATTTTATGTTATATTGGATTGTACAATTGTTCTGATACTAAAAATAGCTCTCAGTAATAAAGAAAGCATACTAAATGAAAATAATTATAGATACATCTGCAATTATTGCAGTCATTGCCAATGAACCTGAGAAAACCCAACTGATCGAAATAACAAAAGGAGCAACACTCCTAGCTCCTCATTCAGTGTACTGGGAAATTGGTAATGCCTTTTCAGCAATGCTTAAACGAAGAAGAATTAATTATCAAAATGCAAAAAAATCTATTGAGATATTTAAAAAAATCCCTCTTCGTTTACTGGATATTGAACTTGATAAGTCATTAATAATAGCAGAAAATTTTAATTGCTATTGTTATGATGCTTATTTATTAAGGTGCTCTCAGAAATACAAATCTCCACTGTTGACATTAGATAAAAAGCTACACGAGACCGCAATAAACATGAAACTAAAAGTTATAGAGGTGCTATAAATGAGTGCTGTATTTACATACTCAGAAGCAAGACAAAAATTCTCTTCAGTGCTTGACAAAGCAGCTACCGACGGAGAGGTAATTATAAAAAGAAAAGACGGTCAAATTTTTACTATAAAACCTGTAAAAAAAGTTACCTCGCCATTAGACGTTATAGGGCTTGATTTGGGTGTCACAACGGCAGAAATTATTGATTTTGTAAGGGAAGGCAGGGAAAAAATTGGCTAATCGGGTAGCCGGAGGTTTTTCTCCTCCGGCCCCCACAACACCCTGCGTGCGGGTCCGCACAGGGCGTTTCATCAAGGTTACCGAGCCGTAGCCGGGTAGTGAATCTTCACCCACTGTTCTTTGACAGAAATCAATCCTTCGCTGTACAGCCATTTATTGGTCATGCCGGTTTGGGTTGCCAGGGTTCTGGACAGATGCCAAGGTCCTTTGCGACTGAGGGCGGTGAAAACAGCATCTCTCTTGAAAGTTCCCAGCTTGAGAAGGTTACGGACTTTGGTACGGGTGTGGTGGCGCCACCTTACTTTTTTGCTCGTTAATCTCAAGCTTCAGCCTGTGTTCCAGGAACCGGCGGATACCGGCCATTACCCGCTCACCGGCTCGCCGGCTTCCGACCATGATAATGGCATCGTCCGCGTACCGGCTGAAACAATGACCGCGCCTCTTGGGCTCAGCACCTGGGCGATGGCCTGCTGAACCAGCCGATCCAGCACGGTTGGAATACCAAGCGGTCTGCGACTGCCATCAGGCTTTGGTATTTCAACACGAAGTACAGGGGAAGGGTTGTAGGTTCCTGCAAAAATGGTTGAACATATTCCGGGGCATTACCCCCGGTGTTCGGCTACTATGGCCTCTGCTGACTTCTGCATTCTCTCCAGACGAATTACTCCGCATGGCGCCGTATTTCCTCATTTCCTGTCGTCCTTCTTCGGAGTCTCGTTCCTCGCTTACCTGTTTCGTCTCTCACAGAAAGGGCGGGACGTTCCCTGCCTGTGCCGGGATCTTTGGGAACCGGAACTCCGCCGGTGGTCGGTAGCGTCAGGAAGGCTCCGGGCACCGGTCACTCTATTTTCCACTTGTGATTCTCATCTGTTGTAGTATAGAAGTCGCAACAGCGTCGGAACGACGAGTAAAAACACCAAAAGAAAAGGATGTCTGGTATGACTCTGCGACTTGACCTTGAAAAAAACGGGCTATCGGATACGGAAATCGCCACGCTCCGTGAAATGCGCACCCGCTGCGCCTGCAACATTCTCCTCTCGACCACCCTTGCCGGCTCCGGCCATCCGGGCGGCTCGCTCTCCTCCCTTGACATGCTACTGGTCACCTATGGCCTGATTCGCCATGACCCCGGTCAACCCCGCATGCCGGAACGGGACCGGGTGGTGGTGAGTATCGGACACATTTCACCGGGTGTGTACAGCGTACTTGCTGAATACGGCTACTTCGGCGTCGAGGATTTTCTCGCCGGCTTCCGGCGCACCGGATCCGGTTTTCCGGGACATATCGAGCAGATCGTACCAGGGGTGGAGTGGGATACCGGCAACCTGGGACAGGGACTTTCCACGGCCGTGGGCATGGCCGCGGCGCTGAAGGTGAGAAACCTGGACAACCGGGTGATCTGCCTGATGGGTGACGGTGAACATCAGAAGGGCCAGGTGGTGGAGGCCATGCGCTTTGCCCATAAGTACAAACTTAACAACCTCACCGTCCTGGTGGATCGCAACCATCTGCAGATCTGCGGCGATACCGAGGAGGTGATGCCCCAGAGTATCCGCGACCTTTACAGGGGCCAGGGCTGGCAGGTGAATTACCTGGAAGACGGCCACGACTATAACGCCATCTTCACGGCCCTGTCCGATGCCTACAACAACACCGGGGAGGCCCCCACCGCCATTATCGCCCGCACGGTTATGGGCAAGGGCATCTCCTTTATGGAAAACAAGGCCGGCTACCACGGCGCACCACTGAAAAAAGAGCAGCTCGATGCCGCCCTGGCGGAATTGGGGGTGGAAAACGATGTTGACTCCTGGGAGGAGCGGCGGCGGCAGCCGGTGGACACCACAACCCGGCAGCAGACCCGGTTGCCGACGGTTGATATTGACACCGGCACTCCCATTCTCTACCCCGCCGGTACGGTGACCGATAACCGCTCCGCCTACGGCCACGCCCTGCTCTCCCTGGCCGAAGCCAACAACGGCGAAGGGCGCCTGAAAATCGTCGGTATCTCCTGCGACCTTGAAGGATCGGTGAAGATGGGCGGCTTCCACAAACACTCGCCGCAGGCCTATTTCGAAGCCGGTATTCAGGAACACCATGCCGCTGCCATGGCCGGCGCCATGAGCTGTGAGCAACTGATTCCCTTTTTCTCCACCTTCGGGGTTTTCGCGGTTTCCGAAGTCTACAACCAAACCCGGCTCAACGACTTCAACCACACCGGCGTCAAGGTTGTGGCCACCCACGTGGGTCTCGACGTGGGTGAAGACGGCCCCACCCACCAGTGTATCGACTACCTGGGTCTACTGAGAAACCTGTTTCGTTTTTCGGTGTTCATGCCCGCCGATCCCAATCAGACCGACCGTATTATCAGGTACGTGGCCGCCACCAGCGGCAACCACTTTGTCGGCATGGGCCGCTCCAAGCTGGAGATCATCACTGATGAGCACGGCGAGCCATTTTTTTCCGCCGACTACACCTTTACACCCGGCCGGGCCGACACCCTGCGTCCGGGCAGCGAAGCCACCATCATCACCTACGGCTCCCTCGCTCCTGCGGCGGTCAAGGCATGGGAACTGCTCCGGCGGGAGGGAATCTCCGCAAGTGTCCTCAATATGGCCTCGCTCATTCCCCTGGATGAGGATGCGCTGCTCCGGGCAGCGGAAAACGGCCCCATTCTCTTTGCCGAGGATCATCACGTGGACACCGGGCTGGCCGCTGCCGCGGCACTGGTTTTTGCAGACCGCGGCACGGCGGTAACCATGAAACGGCTCGGCGTCACCAAATACGGTGGTTCGGGCAAGCCGGCTGAACTCTATCGGAACCAGGGGCTCGACGCCCATTCCATGGCAACGGCCGTCAAAGAATTGCTGAGCTGATCAGCTTCGCAACAGCGACCGGGCTTCCAAACACAAAACCCCGACAGGAGATGACTCCTGTCGGGGTTTCGTCATCGGTGCCCAGAAAAATTGATCACAGGCTCCGCATCCGTTTCCCTCTTCTTCTCAGGTTTTTTTCTCCCCCTGCTTTTCCCTCAGACGCAGCCGTCGCAGGGTTCCAAGATAGAGTTTCTCCGACAGATCGTCGATGATCTGCTTGAGGGCCGCCGCCTCGCTGTCGATATCCATCACCGAGCCGCTGCCCGATGAGGTGGCCTCGCTCCAGGTTTCCTTACCGACCTCCCAGAGGATATCGCCGCTTTTGCGGTCTTTGAGAATATAGCGAACCTGGAGGGTGACCTTGATTGCCCTGGTGCGATAGTTGGGACCATGGGCAAGGCTGGGCAGGTCAATGGAGATGATCTCCCCGGCAAGAACCAGATCGGCCTTCTGCTTCTCCTTGGTGACGCTGATGGCCGGAGATTTCTGAAACCAGCGGCTGAGGGAATGATAGATCTTGGCATCCAACCCCAGTTCCTGGGTCCGATTCTTCCAGTCCGGCAGATAGATGGAGAGAGCCGGCCCCGAGTAGACATGGGGAAAGTAATAGCCGCAGCCCCCCAGCAAGGTGAAGAGGAGGAACAGGCTGATCAGGAACGGGGCTTTGTCAAGTCGTTTCACCGGTAATCTCCTGGGGCTAGAGGGTGGCATTGGGAGTTCAGACAACAATATTAACAAGTTTCCCGGGTACGACAATGATTTTTTTTGCCGCCTTGCCGGACATGAACTTGATAACCCGCTCATCGGCCAGGGCCAATTTTTCAAGTTCGCCCTTTTCGGTTTCCGGGCCGACATGGATGCGGCTGCGCAGCTTGCCGTTGACCTGAAGAACGATCTCCAGCTCTTCCTCGCGCGCCGCCCGGGCATCATGGAGAGGCCAGGACTGTTGATCGAGCCCGCGTCCAAGACCCATCTTCTCCCCCAGCTCGGCACTGAAGTGGGGAACCATGGGAGAAAGGAGAATGATTGCCGTCTCCAGCGCCTCCCGGATCACAGCAGGATCAACCCCGTTGTCCCGTTCACCGGCCAGGCGACCCACCAGGTTGATCAGTTCCATCACCGCACTGATGGCGGTATTGAAGTGGAAGTTGTTTTCTATATTTTCGGTGACCCGCCTGATGGTCTGATGGGTCTTGCGGTTGAGTGCCCGGCTCTTGTCGGATAACTCTCCACCGCTCTGCGCGCTTCCCTCTCCGAAACAGTCGGCATGGACCTCCACCAGCCGGTAGAGCTTGTTGAGAAATCTGGAGGCCCCTTCCACTCCCTTGGAATTCCACTCCAGATCGCGCTCGGGGGGAGCGGCAAAGAGGGAAAAGAGACGCACCGTATCCGTGCCGTATTTTGCTATCAGCTCTTCGGGGTCAACCACATTCCCCTTCGATTTCGACATCTTGCTCCCATCCTTGATCACCATGCCCTGGGTCAGCAGATTCCGGAAGGGCTCATCGATACTCAGGTAGCCGAGATCGCGCAGAACCTTGGTGAAGAAGCGTGAGTAGAGCAGGTGGAGAATGGCATGTTCCACACCGCCCACATACTGATCCACCGGCAGCCAGTAATCGGCCTCTTTTCTGCTCAACGGCGCCGTGCCCAGGCGCGGATCGGTATAGCGGGCAAAATACCAGGAAGACTCCACAAAGGTATCCATGGTATCGGTCTCCCGTCGGGCGTCCCTGCCGCAACATGGACAGGTGCAGCGGTAAAACTCCTCCTGCCGGTGCAGGGGAGCGGCATCGCCGTAAGGGGCGGTGGCGCCGGGCAGCAGTACAGGCAGATCGGACTCAGCTACCGGGACCGGGCCGCAGGAGTCACAGTTGATCATGGGGATGGGCGCTCCCCAGTACCGTTGTCGGGAAATACCCCAGTCGCGCAGACGATAGGTAGTCTGCGCCCGGCCAAAGCCCTTGGCCTCGGCATGGGCAATAATTTTCCCGGAGGCAAGCCCGGACGGCAAACCGCTGAACTCAGCGGAGTCAACCAGCACCCCGCCTTCCACATAGGCATTCTCCAGCGTTGCCGAATCAAGTTCCTCACCCTCCGGCTCAATGACAACCCGTATGGGCAACCCGTATTTGCGGGCAAATTCAAAATCGCGCTGATCATGGGCCGGAACCGCCATGACTGCACCGGTGCCATACTCCATGAGCACGAAGTTGGCCACATAGATGGGAACCCTTTCACCGTTAAAGGGATTGATGCAGTAGCGCCCGGTGAACACGCCGGTTTTCTCCGGTTCTTCGGAAAGTCCGCTGCGCTGTTTTTCAATCAGGGTTTTGTCGATATACTCCCTGACCCCGGCCTCCTCCCGCCGCCCGGCAATGAGCTCGTCAATGAGCGGATGTTCCGCGGCCAGGGACATGAAGGTAACACCGTAGATCGTATCCGGTCTGGTGGTAAAAATCGTTAAGGATTTTTCGGAATCGACAATCGGAAAATCACAGGCCAGCCCCCGGCTCCTGCCGATCCAGTTGCGCTGCATGATCACCACCTTTTCCGGCCAGCCGGTAAGGGAATCAAGATCGGCGAGCAGTTCGTCGGCGTATTCGGTGATTCTGAAAAACCAGCCGTGCATGGTGCGCGGCAACACCTTTTGATCACAACGCCAGCAACAGCCGTCGATAACCTGCTCCCGGGCAAGCACCGTGGCACAGGAATCGCACCAGTTTACAGTGGTTTCCTTGCGATAGACAAGGCCCCTTTCAAACATCTTGAGAAAGAGCAGCTGTTCCCAGCGGTAATAATCGGGATCGCAGGTGGCCAGCTCCCGATCCCAGTCGTAACTGAGCCCCAGTCGCTTGAGCTGGTTGCGCATGTAATCAATATTTTCGTAGGTCCACTGGGCGGGATGGATACCGTGCTTGAGGGCGGCATTTTCCGCCGGCAGACCAAAGGCGTCCCAGCCCATGGGATGGATGACGTTGTACCCCCGCATCCGCTTATACCTGGCAATGACATCACCGATGGTATAGTTGCGGACATGGCCCATATGGATCCGGCCCGAAGGATAGGGAAACATCTCGAGGATATAAAATTTTTCCTTTTCCCTCTCCATTTCGACCCGGTAGGATTTTTCCTCCTCCCAGATACGCTGCCACTTTGCCTCAATGGCCCTGAAATCGTAGCGCTCGTCGTAGTGTGAATCCTGTGTCTTCATGTTCGATCCGTTCAAAAAGATGCGGGAGTTGATTGCCTTGGCCGGCAGGCGGGATAGGTCAAGGAGCGGTCACATCCCGGCCTCGGGAAAATTTCCAAGGGTTTCGTCCAGGTGCGTGTAGTTCTCGAAGGTGGTGTATTCGGCCAGAAAGGTCAGCTTCACCGTGCCGGTGGGTCCGTTGCGCTGTTTGCCGATATTGATCTCGGCAATGCCGCGGTTGGGGTTGTCTTCGGCGGTGTTGTACACCTCGTCGCGATAGATGAAGAGAATCACATCGGCATCCTGCTCAATGGCGCCGGATTCCCGCAGATCAGCCAACTGCGGCCGCTTGTTGGGACGGCTCTCCAGGCTGCGGTTGAGCTGGGACAGGGCAATCACCGGCACATCCATCTCCTTGGCCATGGCCTTCAGCGACCTGGATATCTCGCTGATCTCCTGGGTGCGGCTCTCCACCCTGCCTCTTCCCTTCATCAGCTGCAGATAGTCAACGACAACCAGCCCCACATTGTGCTCGGCCTTGAGACGACGGGTCTTGGCCCGCATTTCCAGCACCGAAATCGCCGGAGTGTCGTCGATGAAGATGGGAGCATCGGTGAGCATACCGGTGGCCCTGGTCAACTTCGGCCAGTCGCTGTCGTGAAGATGCCCCGTGCGGATTCGCTGGGAATCGATACGGCCGACGGAACAGAGCATACGCAGGGCAAGCTGTTCCATGGACATCTCCAGGCTGAAAACCGCGGTGGGTACCTTTTCGATGAGCGCGGCATGCTGGACCATGTTCATGGCAAGGGCGGTCTTGCCCATACTGGGACGGGCGGCGAGAATAATGAGATCAGAGGGCTGGAGACCGGCGGTCATCTTGTCGAGTTCCGTGTATCCGGTGGCCACCCCGGTGATGTGCTCCTGCCGCTGGAAGAGTTTTTCGATACGCTCGAAGGCGCGGGGGACAATAGTTTTGAGGGGTTGAAAGGCCTGGCTGCTCTTGGAGCGGGCAATGTCGAAAATCGACTGTTCCGCCTCGTCCACCAGAATGTCGATCTCGCCCTGCTCTTCGTAACAACGGGCGGCGATCTCAGATGTTGCCCGGATCAACCGCCGCAGGATTGACTTTTCGCGGATAATCCGCGCATGATGGACGATGTTGCCGGTGAGTGGAATAATATCGGTGAGCGAGGCAAGATAGCCGGGCCCGCCGGCGCTCTCCAGCAGATTCTCGTCCTTGAGACGGTTGGTGACGGTGATCAGGTCCTGGGGCTGGCTTTTTTCGAAAAGCCGGACCATGGCGGCAAAAATATGCCGATGGGATTCCCTGTAGAAATCGTCAGGTTCGAGGATTTCAAGGATCTTGAACAGAGATTTCTCATGCAGCAGAATCGTGCCCAGCACCGTCTGCTCCGCTTCCACATTCTGGGGTGGAATCATTCCGGCGGTCGCCGGATTGCGGGGAGCAGACACCTGTTCCATGGCTACTCTTCGTCACCGGCGACTTCGGCCACCACCTGGACGGTAATCTCCGAAGTGGTCTGGAAACCCGTCTTCACAGCCACCTTGGTCTCTCCAAGGGTCTTGATCGGCTCGGACAGCAGAATCGCCTTCTTCTTGATCTCGATACCCAATTCCTTGACCTTGTCGGCAATATCGGCGGAGGTGACGGACCCGAAAAGGCGGTCCTCCTCACCCGCCTTTCTGGCTATTTCCACGGTGATACCGCTGAGTTTGCCGGCCAGGGCATCGGCTATCTGCTGCTGCTTGGCAAGGCGGGCCTCGATGGCCCGGCGTTCCTGCTCCAGAATCGCCCGGTTCGCCTTGGTAGCGGCAACCGCCTTCTTTTGCGGAATAAGGTAATTACGTGCATACCCCGGCTTGACCGTCACAATACTGCCCTCCGGGCCCAGGGTATCGATGGTTTCCTTCAGGATGACTTCCATTGCTATATCCTCTTCTCTTTTTTCATTGAACTTTCGCCCTTTCTCGGAAAGGTACCCTATATCGGCTACCCGGAAAGCGTCTGCAAGATCCGCCGCTGTTTCTGTCAGGCGGTGGGGAATTCCAGTTTTCTCATATCCAGCCAGACATCGGCCAGACCCAGCAGGGCCAGAATGATCAATCCGTAACTCTGCAGGGCGAGCAACAGATAGAGGGCGATTTTCAGAAAGCGGGGAACCGACCACTTTTCAAAAAAGTACACCATGATTGCCAACCCCTGAAAGAGGTAGACAAGCCCCATGACGATCAACACGTTGACCCCAAGAAAACGAACCGCTCCCGAGCCGGCGGCCACGGCAATACCGGCGGCGATGACCACCCAAACAATTCGTTCCGGCAACCGCCAGTTGCCGTAGGAAGGCCAGACAGCCCCGAATTTGCCCGTGTGCAGCATGCGATTGGCAAGCACCAGGTTCACCCAGACCGTCATGACCATGCCCCCCGCCAGAATGCCGGGGAGAATCACCGGGATCACCCGTCGCATCATGCTGACAGCCCTTGTCATCTGCATGCCGGCTTCCACGGGGATATCGGTACGGGCCCCATAGAGATTGCCGGCCTGGACAAAGGTCTCGTCCAGCATTTTCAAGAGCTCGGCATAGGGGCTCGTCTCCTGCCCCAACCCCATCAACAGCCAGAATCCACCCCAGATAACCGCCAGGACAATCACCGCCTTGAACCCGGCAAAACAGTAATCCTCCCGGTTCCTCACCGATCCATAGAGACTCAATCCCACCGGCGCCATGGTCAGAGAAAACAGAAACGAATAGACCATCTGGGAGAGCAGAGCCACAAGTATTCCCAGGATCAGGCTGTTGCGAAACAGGACGGTGCAGCGGGACGGCCCCAGCGCCATCAGGTAATAAAATACCGGCAGCGGCAGGAGCATGGCCAGCCACCCCATTCCGAAGGGGCTGACACCGGGCAACAGGTATGCAGCGGCAAGCAGAAATGCAGCCGTGACCATATTCGGTCCGGCGGGAGGGGCACCCTGGTTGCCCGTCATCGGCGTTGCCGTATTCCCCTCATCTCCGATTCCGTTCCTCCCAAAACCGTCACAGCTGGAACAGGAATCCCGGTACGGATCTCCCTTAAAAGGGAGCCGGCCCGCTGTAGGGCAGCAGAGCCAGGTGCCTGGCCCGCTTCACCGCCTCGGTCAACTGACGCTGATGCTTTGAACAGGTGCCGAAAATCCGCCGCGGGATAATCTTACCGCGCTCGGTGATGGATCCCCGGAGATTCTTCGGCTGCTTGTAATCGATCACCAGATCCGGATCGGCACAGAATTTACAAAATCGGCGTCGAAAAAATATCTTCTTTCTCGGAGGCATTGGGTACTCCTCTTGATAGGTAGTAAATAATATTTAAAAAAATGAAATTTCCAGCTGCCGGATCGCTGCTGCCGGCAGTGGTGAGACCGGTTCAGACCCGGGCTCTCTACTCGGCGTCCCCGGCCTCTTTGGCCGGAGCCGCAGCCTGCTCCTCGTCCCCTGAGGACACCTCTTCTTTCTCCTCCGACGACGCTTCCGCCGGAGCCGCGGAAAAACGCTCGATTTCGCGGTCAACGGTTTCCTGGTCGATGTCGTCGGCCAGCTTGATGGTCAGATAGCGCAGCACCTGGTCATCGATGCGGAAGATTCTCTCCATCTCGGAGACGGCGGAGGGCTTGGCCGCATAATCAAAGTAGACGTAATAGCCCTGCTTTTCCTTTTTGATCTCATAGGCCAGCTTTCGCAGGCCCCATCTTTCCAGATTGATCACCGAGCCGCCGTCATCGGTGATAATGGCGTTGGTGCGGTCGATGATTTCGGTGAATTTTCCCTCGCCCAGATGCGGACGCAGGATATAGGTGGTCTCGTAACGACGCATGCGGTTTCCTCCTCCTGGTCAAAATTGGCCCTCGCTTCAATCCCAACGGCTGAGAGCGAGGAGGTTATGGTAGTTGAATCAAAACTTTTATTTGTACAACGCTCTTTATGAGATGTCAACTCCGTCTTTTTCCATGCCGGAATGACAGCGGCCCCTCTTTTTGGGTAACCGGGCACAGGGTTGCCGGTCCGGGTGCATATCCGTCCCGTGGAGCCGGAAGAGATTCGGGCAAGAGCCCGCGCCGGCTGCGATCAATTTCCTTTTTTCTCCTGCCTCTTGATCGCCTCCCACTGCTCCTCCATTTCCCGCAGGGATCCCACCCGCGCATCGCCAAAGACATGGGGATGGCGACGCACCATCTTGTCGCTGATGGTGCCGCAGACCTCCTCCAGGGTAAAGGCGCCCCGCTCCTCATACATGGTGCAGAGCATGGCAAAGATGAAGTAGAGATCTCCCAGCTCCTCGCGGATATGATTTTCATCGCCGTTGTCGATGGCCTCCGCCAGCTCGCGACTCTCCTCCAGCAAATATTTCCTGATGCTTGCCGGCGTCTGCTTGATATCCCATGGACATCCCCCTTCGGGATCGCGCAGCCTGGTAATGATGGAAAACAACCGGGAACACTGCGACATATTCCTCTTCATCCGTTCACTCCGTCCATATGCTCTGTTGATATTTCGTTTGGTTATTCCCAGCGGAAACGGCTATAGTATTTCCATCAGCAATCAGACGCGGGCAGGCCCGTGCAAAAAGTCTTTTGTTTCAATATGATATTCTCCCAACGTCTCATTTCGCTCCTGCTCCTGCTCCTTGTCCCGGCCGTCCCGGCAGCAGCCGCCGTCTTCCGGGTCAACTCCGACCAGGACGCCCCGGACCTGGAACCGGGCGACGGTCTCTGCGTCGCCTATCTGACCGTTGCTCCTCCCTATGTCCTTGCCCACTGCACCCTGCGGGCGGCGATTCAGGAGGCCAATGCCCTTCCCGGCGGGGATGAAATCCGGCTGGGGCCGGGAACCTTTCGCATGGACATTACCGGCAGCGACGAGGACGAGGCCCGGAGCGGCGACTACGACATCAGGGATTCCCTGAAAATCATCGGTGCCGGCGCAGACAAAACCTTCATCGATGCCGACCACCGGGACCGAATCCTTGATATCGTCGATCCCCGCATTACGGTTGACATTTCCGGGGTTTCACTTGTCAACGGCGATCTATCCCATTCCACGGAATCACTCCCGGCCGGCGGCGCCATCCGCAACCGGGGCGCGCTCATCATAAACGACTCGGTGATTGCCGACAACATCGCTTCCACAGGCGGCGCCGTAGCCAACGTCAATGGGGCCGATTTGCAGGTCACCGGCTCGACCATCAGCGGCAACCACGCCCTCGCCGGCGCGGGTCTCGTCAATGACGGCAACGCCACCCTCATCAACACCACCGTCAGCACCAACCAGGCCCGGGGCAATGCGGCTATAGGCGGCGGCATCGATAATCGCGGCAGCCTCTCCCTGATCCAGAGCACGGTGGCCGAAAACCGGGCGCCAACCGCCGGCGGTATCAAAAACAACGGTATCCTCACCCTGCTCAATTCCCTGCTGGCCGACAACCGGAACCGCAACTGCACGACAGAGAGTCAGATCACCTCCCGGGGGCATAACCTGGACAGTGACGGTACCTGCCTTGCCAAAGCCGCGGAGGGCGATATCCGCAACCGCGATCCCCTGTTGGCTCCCCTGCGGGACAACGGCGGCTCCACTCCGACCCATGCTCTCCCCTACAACAGTCCCGCCGTCAACCGGGGGGCAACCCTGGTCCATATCCCCTTTGACCAGCGGGGTCACGACCGCAGCCTGGATGCGGCCTGGGACATCGGCGCCTTCGAGGCCTCCCTGTCCCCGGTACCGCTCCTGACTCCCCTGCTCCTCGGCGGCGACTCACCGATAACTCTTTGGTAACTAAATGGTTTTTACAAGTGGTTACGATAAGATGATCATGACAGGGTATCGAGAACGCTGATGATGGCGCGGCGCAGATGCTCCACCCGTCTCAGGGTGTAATGACTCATATCGCTCCTGCCGAGATCCTTTACCAGCCAGAGAATACCGTAATTACGGGACGATACTCCCAGCAACGGCATTTCCAGCTTAAACTGACAACCACCGGTGGGATCATACTTCCTCTCACCGGGCTGGAGCTGCCAGACCCTGGCCGTTTTGTCGATACCGGGAAAATAACCCGGTTGCAGGTGAAACTCCGCCATGTCAAAGTCCAATTTTTTCAGTGCAGTACAGATATGTTCCCAGAGCTCATCCACCGAGCCGGAGCCGGCGATGCGCATCTGGATATTGATGAAACTCCGCCGTTCATGGGTCAACCCGGCCTCATCGGTGAGATCGCGCAACCAGCCGAAGACCTTGTCGGCGGCGATATACTCCAGGTAGCCCAGCTTTTTGATGGTGAGAAAAAAGAGCACTCCGGGCAGAACCAGGATATAGGCGGCGCGCGGATCCTTGAAAAAGACCAGTAACAGGGCAATGGCCCCGAGAAGAATCGTCATGCCGTAAATGAGCAGCACCACCCGGCGATGGGAGTAGCCGAGATTCAGCAGTCGGTGGTGGATATGGCTCCTGTCCGGACGAAACATCTTCTGACCGTAGAAAAAACGTCGCACCGGAGCCAGCAGGGTATCCAGAAGCGGCACCCCCAGGGCGACGATGGGAATGAGCAGGGCCACGGTGGCGTGACTCTTCATGGCCCCCTGAATGGTCAGCGCCGCCAGGATATATCCCAGCAGATAGCTGCCGCAGTCTCCCATGAAGATGGTGGCGGGGTTGAAATTGTAGCGCAGAAAACCCAGACAGGCGCCGGCCAGAGAGCTGAAACCGATGAGCAGCACCAGATCATCTTTCTGGATGCACATGGAAAGCAGGGTGATGGCCACGAAGAGGCAGATGCCGGCGGCCAGGCCGTCGAGACCGTCGATGATGTTGATGGCGTTGATGAGCAGCACCACCCACAGGACCGTCAGGGCCAGGGAGATCCAGGAGGAGAGCACCAGCCCCTCATGCAGGGTGATGGAAAGACGCTCCACATGAAAACCGCCGAACCAGACGATGAGGGCGATACCGACCTGGGAAAAGAGTTTCGTCCACACCGATACCTGCCTGATATCGTCGGCCAGACCGAGGAGAAAGACAAGAAGTGCGCCGATGAGGAAGAACAGCTGTCGCCGGTCGAACAGCGCCAGGCCCAGGACATCCGAGGCATAGGCCAGGGCGGAGATATAGGCGATGAGAAAGCCGATGAACAGGGCAATGCCGCCTGCCCGGGGAATGAGCTCCCGGTGGACCCGGCGGGCGGAGGGATAATCAAACACCTTTTTGGTGGCGGCCCACCTCTTCACCAGCGGCGTGATGATCAGGGTGGAGAGCATGGCCCCGGCAAAGACCAGGGCAGCCAGGACAAACTCATTCATGGGGCGCAATCAGAACAACGGGAAAACGGAACTTCATCTCAATCGCCGCAGGGTGCGGATCATGGTGAGGATCTCTTTTTTTTGCGGCGCTTGCCGCAGGCTCATGTTTTCGTAGTTGACGAAGAGCAGTTTTTTACCCAGCCAGGAAAGCGGCAGAATCTGTTGGTAATCCGATTGGATAACCAGATCATAGTCACCGCGTCTGCGAAAATAATGAAAGAGCCGCAGCAGCGGCGAACCATGCAGTTGCCACGGCACACTTCCAGGCAGCTGGCGGATGAGCCTGTTTTTCACCCGGGGAGCGGGCAGCAGGTAATCCACCCGCAGCTCGGGTCTTTTCCGCATCGCCTCCACAAAGACGGACTGCAGACCGGCTGCCTGCAGGTTCACTGTCCAGGGCAGCAGAATACGGCAAATGGCGGGATCGGCCAGGATCTCCTCCAGCCGGGAAAAATCGCTGTAGCAGGGGGCCAGCCGGATCTCCTTTTTGCCGCAGCGACCGGCATCGAAATCCTGCACCGCCTGGACAAGGAGGTCGGCCAGATCGGTTTTCCCGAGCAGGGTGTAATAGAGGGCCTTTTTCAGAATCCAGCGGCGCGTGCCCCTCACCGCGGCCTCGTCGCTGTGCCGGGAGAGAAGATAGAGGACGTTGCGGTTATCGTAATAGAGGATCCAGGTGGGCACCTTGGCTTCGCCCGGCAGGTGCCAGATAATGGAACGGGCCGAAACCGCGATGCGGTGTCCCATGGCAGCGATCCGCAGACACCACTCCACATCGTCGAAATGGATAAAGAAATCCTCCCAGAGTCCCGCCTCCCTGGCCACCTCCGCCCGCACCAGGAGAGAGGCGGCTGCCACATATTCCACATCCATCCAGGGCCGGCAGTGTTCAAGCTCCCGGCTCAGATCCAGCTCGGCGGTCAGCAATTCGTCGACACTCCTGCCGCGAAAACGGGGAACTTTCTGCCGGTGGCGGTTGAGAAAAAGGGTGCCGCGGCCCCGGTCCACAAAGGCGCCCATTTCATTGATCCGCCAGGGCGCGGTGAGCTGCATCATGGTCGAACCGGCAACCGCCACATCGCTGTTTTCCTCCAGGATAGTCACCAGGGCGGCCAGGCAGTTTTTGTGGACCAGGACGTCGTTGTCCAGCAGCCAGAGGTAGTCATACTCGCCCGCCGGCCTGCTGAAGGCCCATCTCAGTCCGGTGTTGAAGCCGCCGCAGCCCCCGAGATTTTCCCCATTGGCGATGAGGTGAACGTGGGGAAAACGCTCCTCCACGGCCTTGACGGTGCCGTCGTCGCTGGCGTTATCCACCACGACGATATCGATCCTCCCGCTGGGATATTGGAGTGTCTCCAGCGATCCGAGCAGGTTGAGGATATACTCTTTCTTGTTCCAGGTGACAATGATGACAAGGATGCGGGGAAGAGGATTCATACCGATTGCAAGAGTTGATGGAAAAGACTGTTCTGCTTCCAGAAGGGGAGCGATTCCTCCCTTATGCGGGGCGACAGCACCTGCCTGCTGATCTCCTTGCCGAAACCATCGGCCACGGCCCGGCAATAGGTGAGGGGTTCCCGGAAGTAGAGCGCGCGGATCAGGCCGATCACCAGCCGGGAGAAGATCATGTAGGCGGCCTGGGATCGGGGGTAGTAGCGCCTGATCAGCCAGATGGTATTCCGGGTCGGGTAGTAGACCCGCCGCCTGCCGGGCCGACCGGCAAGGTCACCGCGGTGCACAATCCGGCAGCGGGGATGATAAAATATCTTGTAATTTCGCTGTTTCACCTTGAAAGAGACGTCGATCTCGTTCTGGTAGAGAAAAAAATCCTCCGGGTACCAGCCGATCTCGGCAAAGAGCCGGCGTCGCACGGCAAAGCCGCAGCCCACAAAAAAGGGCGACGGTGCGAAAACTCCCCCCGGCGGCAGGTGCCAGCTCCACTGCGGCGATCCGTCCCGATTCTCGATATGGCAGGCGATCAGGCCAATCTGCGGATGGGAGTCAAAGGTGGCAAGCAACAGCTCCAGCGTCTCCGCATCCGCGGGGGAGGAATCATCGTCCAGCACCAGGACAAACTCGCCCGCCGCCTGCCTGAAGGCGTGATTATATCCGGCAATTCCCAGATTTTCATGGAGGAGAACGGTGTTGATATCGCTTTGTCGCCGCAGGTAGTCGCCGGTGCCGTCCGTTGAACCGTTGTCCACGGCGAAAATCTCGGTATCGGTACGCTTTCCGGCCAACTCCCTCAGTATCTGCAATGTCAGGCGCGTCTCATCCACACGGTTGTAGTTGAGAAAAACAATGCTGAGGCGAATTGATTCAGAGGAGCGGCTGGCGGTCATGGCGGTCTGCTGCACAATTTTTTGTCTTCCCTTTACTTCACTTTGTCCCGGAGCGCACGGGGTTATTTCAGCCCTTGCCGCCATAACCCCGCTTTTTTTCAGCGGGAAACCGCCACTTCCGCCGGAACGGCTCCGCCCGGTTGTCCCTTTTCCGGGCCATGCCGCCCGGAAGAGCGCGGAGACGACCGGGCGGTGCGGACGATTCCGGAGCGCTCCAAAAAAATGAAAAACAGCCCCATTGACATTTAACGCTGTGAAACCCGCTGAAAAGCGGTACAGTATTTCCGCCCAAAAAAACGTGCCGATGTATCCACAACAGGAATACGCCAATGGCGGAAAAGAGTAATGCCCCCCGGCCGGAGTCCGGTCGCAGCGGCCCTGCCCGGTTTTTCATACGCAACCTGCCTCGCCTTCTCGTTGCAGTTCTGCTGCTGGTAATTGTGCTGCTGGCACTGCTCATGGGAGAAGAAAAAAAACGGCTGCAGCGGGAAAGGGAAAACACGCCGGCCCCGGAACGTCCACCGGTGAACGTGGTGGTCCTGACCATGCACCCGACAACAATCCGCGACCTGATCAGGTTGCCGGCGGAAATGGAGGCCTGGGAGGAACTCGTCGTCTCCGCCCGGGTCGCCGGCACCATCGACATGGTCCGGGTCCGGGAAGGAGAGAGGGTGGACAAGGGGGCGCTGCTGGCCCGCATCGAGGAGGGTGATTTCCGCATCGCCCGCGACCGGGCCAGGGCGGCATTCGACTTTGCCGCCGCCGAACATGAACGGGCAAAAACCATGTTCGGTGACGGCGTGATCTCCGTCGCGGAACTCGAGGCCGCCGGAACCTCCCTGCGCACCGCCGGGGCCGACCTGGACAACAGCGAACTTCAGCTCTCTCGCTGCGCCATCACGGCACCGTTGACCGGGGTGGTCAAGAAGATGTTCGCCAAACCGGGTCTCTTTGTCGGAATCGGCGACCCCGTGGCCGAAATCGTCAGAATCGATCGCCTCAAGGCCGTGGTCGGCATTCCGGAATCGGACGTGACCGCGGTTACCGGCATCGACGAAGTCGGCCTGACCATCAAGGCCCTGGGCAGCCTGAGGGTGATGGGGCGCAAACACTTTCTGGCCCCGGCACCCGAGGATCGGGCCCATCTCTACCGCCTGGAACTGGAAGTGGACAACACAGCCGGCAAAATTCTGCCGGGCATGTTCGCCAGGGCGGAAATTGTCAGACAGACGGTGACCGACGCCCTGGTTCTCCCCCTCCACGCAGTGATTTCCGAGCAGGGTCGCCACCTGGTCTACCTCGATATCGACGGCACGGCGCAACGGCGGGAAGTGGAACCGGGCTTTCTCGAAGGCTGGAAAGTCCTGGTGAAAAGCGGTCTGCATCCCGGTGACCGCGTTCTGGTCGAAGGCCAACGCAGTGTGGAAAACGGCCGCCCCATCCATGTACTGCGGGAACTCGGCGGCCTGGACGAAATCAGGCCATGATCATCTCCGACACCGCTGTCCGCAAATCCGTCCCGGTCCTGGTTCTCTCCCTACTGCTTATCATCGTCGGCGTCTATTCCTATATCTCCCTGCCCCGGGAAAGCGATCCGGACATCACCATCCCCAACGTCTTCATCTCCACCAGCTATCGGGGAGTTTCCGCCGCCGACATGGAAACCGCGGTGACCATGGAGATCGAAAAAAAACTCAAAGGCCTCGACGGGCTCAAAAAAATCCGCTCGGTGAGTTCGCAGGGAAGTTCATCCATTAATGTGGAATTTGTCACCGGCACCGATATCGACCAGGCCCTCCAGGACGTGAAGGACAAGGTGGATGAGGCCATGGGCTCACTGCCCGCCGACCTGGACGAAGATCCGTCGGTCTTCGAGGTAAACTTCGCTGAAATGCCCATTATTATCCTCTCCCTTTCCGGCGACTGCGGACTTCCGCGCCTCAAACGCATCAGCGACCGGCTGGAGGATGAAATCGAGGCCATTCCCGGAGTCCTGGAGGTGGAGGTTGCCGGCGGCCTGGAACGGGAAATCCGCATCGAGGTCTTACCGGAAAAACTGGCCTATTACGGCCTCACCTTCGGCGCCCTGCAGCAGGTGGTGGCGGCCGAAAACACCAACACCTCGGGGGGTGCTCTCCGCCTCGGTCACAGCCGCTATCAGCTGCGGATCCCCGGCGAATTCGAAAATCCGTCGGAAATTGAAAACCTGATTATCCAGACCCGCAACAGCCAGCCCATCTACCTCAAGGATGTGGCCCGCATCGTCGACGGCTTCAAGGAAGCCCGGAGCAGGGCCCGTCTCAACACCCTGCCCGCCATTACCCTGGCGGTGAAAAAACGGGCCGGGGAAAATATCATTGCCATCAGCGAGGCGGTGGACCGGGTCATCTCCGATCTCGCCCCGGGTTGGCCCGCCACCGTCGGAGTGACAAAAATTCTGGACAAGTCCCGTGATATCAAGAATATGGTCGCGGATCTGGAAAACAACATCCTCACCGGCCTCTGTCTGGTCATGCTGGTGATCTTCTCGGTCATGGGTCTCCGCAACGCCATCCTGGTCAGCCTGGCCATTCCCTTTTCCATGCTCATCTCCTTCACTGTGCTCTCCATCATGGGGATCACCCTCAACATGGTGGTGCTCTTCAGCCTCACCCTGGCCCTTGGCATGCTGGTAGACAATGCCATTGTCATCGTCGAGAACTGTTACCGCTTCATGGAGCAGGGGGCGGACCGCCGTCGGGCCGCCATGCAGGCCACATCCGAGGTCGCCTGGCCGGTGATCGGCTCTACCCTCACCACGCTTGGGGCGTTTTCTCCCATGCTCTTCTGGCCCGGCATTATGGGCGAATTTATGGGATACCTGCCCCTGACCCTGATCATCACCCTTAGCTCCAGCCTCTTCGTTGCCCTGGTGATCAATCCGGCCATGGTGTCGCTGTTCATGAAGATCCGCTCCCGGCCGGCAAAGCCCTCCTCATCCGCCCCAAGGACCGACGGCGAGCCCGGAGCCGGGGAACAGCCGGTGGAAATCCGGGGTACCGTGCTCACCCTCTACGCCCGGATTCTGAGCATTGCCCTGGCCCGCCCCATCAGCGTGGTGCTGGCGGGTATCTGCGTATTGATAATCATGTTCCAGGGGTGGATGCTGGCGGTGGGGCTGGAAAAACCGGTGGAATTTTTCCCAGACATCCAGCCAAAGGGCATGTTCGTCAATCTCGAAGCCCCGGAAGGCGCGGATCTTGACTATATCGACACCATCCTTGGCCGCATCGAGGCGGCGATACAGGGGAAAAATGGGGAGGTCCCCAGCGACCTTGCCAATGTCCGGACCGTCTATATGAAGGCGATCGCCTCCAAAAGCGGCGGTATGGCCTTTGACCCCAACAGCCCCAACTCCGTGGGGGTCCGCTTTGTGGACCTGGAAGAGCGGAGACGCTCCTCCCACCGCACCGTGGAGGAAATCCGCGAACGGGTGGCGGCCATTGCCGGCGGCAAAATCACCGTGGCCACGGAAGAGGAGGGGCCACCCACCGGAGCGCCGATCAATATCGAAATCAGCGGTGACAACTTCACGGTTTTGGGAGAGCTGGCGCGGGGAGTGCGCTCCGTTCTCTCAACCCTTCCCCATCTCACGGATATCCGGGATGACTATGCCCAGGGATCTCCAACGCTCAGAGTACGCATCGACCGTCAGCGGGCCGCTCTTTTCGGCCTGACCACCGATATGATCGGATTTTCCCTCAAGGCGGCCTATAACGGCCTGGAGGTTTCCAGTTTCCGGGAAGGAGATGAAGATTTCGATATCACGGTTCGGCTGAGCAAAAAGGAGCGCGAGGTGATCGATGTGCTGCGGGAGTTGATGATTCCGACGCCAGCCGGCATACAGGTGCCGCTTTCCACCCTGGCAACGGTTGAGTTCGGCGGCTCGCTGTCGGACATCACCCGCATCGACAACCGCAGGGTGGTGACGGTGAAGGCCAACGTCGACGAAACCAGAATCCCGGGGCCGGTGGCCCGGGCCGAAGCCGGAAAGATGCTGCGGGAATTCCATCTGCCGCCGGGCTATCGCATCACCTTTACCGGCGAATTCGAATTTCAGCAGGAGTCGGAGGATTTTCTCGGTAAGGCCTTTCTCCTGGCCCTGCTGCTGATCTTTCTCATGCTGGTCACCCAGTTCAACTCGGTGATCCAGCCCTTTCTGATCATGACCTCGGTGATCCTCTCGCTGGGGGGCGCCTTTCTGGGTCTGATGCTCTTCCGTCAACCCTTCGGCATCATTATGACCGGGGTGGGAGTGATTTCACTGGCCGGGGTGGTGGTCAACAACGGCATCGTCCTCATCGACTATACCAACAAACTCCTTGCCGGAGGAATGGAACTGCACCGGGCGGTAATCGCGGCGGGCGCCACCCGCCTCAGGCCGGTGATCCTCACCGCCCTCACCACCATCCTCGGCCTGGTCCCCATGGTCACCGGTGTTTCCTTCGATTTCCACAGCTTCACCATCTCCTGGGTGAGCGAATCGAGCCAGTGGTGGCGCTCCATGGCGGTGGTGGTCATCTTCGGCCTGATAACGGCAACCTTCCTCACCCTGCTGGTGGTGCCCACCCTCTATTACCTGACGGCGGGAATGGAAAAACATCGTCGCACCCTGCGCCGCCGGATCAGGAAATCCTTGCGCAAGGCAAAGGTGAGAGCAGCGGACAAACCATGAAAAACAACGGGGATTTTAACCGATATCCTCTCCGGTGAAGTAGGTGGCCGCGGTTTCCACCGCCTCTTTACTGCCGATGATCAGCGGTACCCGCTGGTGCAGGTCAACGGGATCGATATCAAGAATTCTGCGGCCGTCATCGGTGATGGCCAGGCCGCCGGCCTGCTCCACGACCATGGCCAGGGGCTGGGCCTCGTAGAGCAACCGCAGTTTGCCTTCGGGCTTGTCCGCCGACTTGCGATCCCGCGGGTAGAGAAATATTCCGCCGCTGATGAGGTTGCGATGGAAATCAGCCACCAGGGAACCGATATAGCGCAGGCTGTAGGGCCTGCCCGCCTGGGGATCGATCTCCTTGACGTGGTCGATATAGGCCCGGGTGGAGTCGTACCAGTAATTGGTATATGCCTCGTTTATGCTGTAATACTTGCATTTTTCCGGAATACGGATATCCGGATGCGAGAGGAAAAACTCGCCGACGCTGGGATCCAGGGTGAAACCGTGCACACCCTCGCCGGTGGTGTAGACCAACATGGTGCTGGAGCCGTAGATGATGTAGCCGGCAGCCACCAGGGAACTGCCGCGCTGGAGCAGGTCCGCACGGGTACCCTGACGCCACTGGCTCACCCGGCGGTGTACGGCAAAGATCGTGCCGATGCTGACGTTGACATCAATGTTGGAGGATCCGTCCAGGGGGTCGAATGCCAGGGTATACTTCCCCTCGTAGCCCTCTTTCACCGGGATGATGTCATCCTCCTCTTCCGAGGCCATGACGCAGATATAACCGCAGCGCTCCATATGTCGCTTGATGGTGGTGTTGGCATACTCATCGAGTTTCTGCACCTCTTCTCCCTGGATATTCGTCCGCCCGGAAAGCCCGAGAATATCGGCCAGGCCGGCCATGTTGACCTCAGAGGCAATGATCTTGCCGGCAACGATCAGCTCGCTGAGCAGACCGGAGAGGTCACCGGTCGCCTCCGGATGGAGACGTTGACTTTCCATGATCTGCCTGCTTACCGTAATACCTTCAGCCTGTTGCATGTCTCCCTCCTCTCTCATACTCCGCCACCGGAAAAAGGGGTGACGGAATAGCTGCTGTTATCATTTAACCTGCCGGTAAGATTTATAATTCTATTGTATTGGAGCCACCGGCAAAAGTCAAACTTTCCCTGATGCCTCCAGGGGTTTCCAGGTGCGGATGAGTTCCAGCAGGGTGCGGACGCCAGTGCCGGATGGTCCTTTCTTGGCGATATATGATTTTTCGGTAAAATTCCAGGCGGTTCCAGCAATATCAAGATGGACCCAGGGAGTATCGCCGACAAACTCGGCCAGATACGAGGCGGCGGTGATGGTTCCGGCGGGCCGGCCGCCGACGTTTTTTAAATCCGCCACTTCGGATTTGAGCTGCTTGGTGTACTCCGGCCCCAGGGGAAGCCGCCACAGAGGTTCCCCGCTGGCGTCGCCGGCGGCGATGAGTCGCCCGGCCAGCCGGTCGTTATTGCCCAGCAGGCCGGTACGGTGGTGGCCCAGCCCGATAATCACCGCTCCGGTGAGGGTGGCGAGATCAATGACCGCATCAGGACGGTAACGCTTTATACCGTAGGCCAGGGCATCGGCCAATATGAGCCTTCCCTCGGCGTCGGTATTAACGATTTCCGAGGTGATTCCGCCGTAATGGGTTATGATGTCTCCCGGCTTCAGGGCCCGGCCGCCGGGCAGGTTTTCCGTTGCCGGAACAAGGGCGACGACGTTGCAGCCGCTGGGCCTTTCCTCGCCGACGGCCCGCATCACCGAAATCACAGCCGCGCCGCCGCACATGTCATACTTCATCTCCTCCATTCCCGCCGCCGGCTTGATGCTGATCCCGCCGGCGTCAAAGGTAAGCCCCTTGCCCACCAGCATGAGCGTGGGCTTTTTCGGATCGATGCCGTATTCCAGGATCACCAGTTTCGGAGGTTCGGCACTGCCCTGGTTTACCCCGAGAATTCCCCCCATGCCCAGTCGTTGCATATCTTTTTTTTCAAGAACGCGGCAGGCCAGCGAATATTCGGCGGCAATATCCCGGCCAAAACGGGCGAAGTCACCGGGACGCCAGCGGTTTCCCGGCTCATTTGCCATGTCCCGGGCTCTGCAGGCGGCCTCCGCACCGATCCGGCCGCGAACCATCCCCCGCTTGAGGGCCGACGCCGAAAGAGTCCCCCCATGCAGGAGAAAACTCTCCACCCGGGCGGGCAGATCCTCTTTTCTTCCGGTGCTCTTGTACTTGGTAAAGCGGTAATTGCCGAGCAAGAGCCCCTCGGTGACGCAGGCGGCGATTTCGTCCGCCGGCAGCTCCGAAACAGCGGGCAACAGCACCAGCACCTCATCCGCCTTAAGACGACCCGCCTCGCCGGCCACGGTGCCCGCCGCCTGCCGCAACCTCTCCCTTTCCGCACTTCGCTCTTTGCCGGACTCACCGAGACCGACGAGCAACAACCGGGCCGCGGCGGGAAGATCGGTTGACGGCGAGTCGGAGGGCGGATAGAGGAGCAGCTTCTCATCCCTGCCGCCTGAAAAATCCCCCAGTTTTTCCGCCTTGCGCACAATGTCGGCAAGCCCGGGAATCCGGTCGTCAATCTCCTTTTTTTTCCCCTCTTCCAGAAAACAGGCAAGCAGGGCTCCTCTGTATCCGGCCGGAGATCTCTTTGTCAGTCGTATCATCATTTCCTTCCCTCACCTTTCCGGTTGCTGTCGACGATATGCCGTCATCTGCTCCCGGCGGAATCGGCACACCGCTTTGCAAAATACTCAATTTCCGCTACAATGCCAAGGATTCGCGGATACTTTCCCTCCAATCCCCTCTACTTCGACCCAAAGGAGCCGTTTTGATACTTCAATTCATCCTTGCCGTAGGCCTGGCCATCCTGATTTCGGCCCTCTGCAGCGTCCTGGAGGCCGCCCTCTATTCCCTGAGCCTGAGCCATATCGAGCTCATGGGCAGAAAACACGCCAAGGCGGCACACATACTCAAAAAACTCAAACAGGACGTGGATCAGCCCATCACCGCCATTCTCACCCTCAACACCATCGCCCACACCATCGGCGCGGCCGTGGCCGGCGCCTCTGCCGCGGCGATCTTCGGGGAAGGAAATCTCATCTGGTTTTCCATCCTCTTCACCCTGGCCATTCTCCTGCTGTCGGAAATTCTGCCGAAAACAGCGGGCGTTGTCTACAGCCGTCCCCTGGCGCCCTACATCGCCGCACCTCTGCAGGGACTGGTCTTTATCCTGCGACCGATCATCTGGGTCTGCATGAGCATTACCCGGCTGATTCCCCAGGACGCCAGATCGAACCGCATCTCGGCCGAAGAACTGCAGACCATTGCCATGCTCAGCCGCGAGTCCGGTGAAATCGAGGTGCAGCAGGAGATGGTCATCACCAATATCCTGCAGTTACGCAAAAAAAACGTCCGTCAGGTCATGACGCCGCGCACGGTCACCTTTGCCCTGCGCAAGGATATGACGGTAAAAGAGGCCATGGCGCCCCAGGAAAAATGGACCAGACACAGCCGGGTGCCGCTTTATGACAAGGATTTCGACAACATTGTCGGCGTCGCCCTCAGCAAGGATGTGTTCAGGGCGGCCATTGAGGAAAAGATGGACCTGCCCCTGTCGGCCCTCATGCATCCGGTCCACTTTGTCCCGGAAACCGCGCCCCTCAACCGGGTGCTCATTGAGTTCTTCGAACGCCACCAGCACCTCTTTGTGGTCGTCGATGAGTACGGCGCCGTCACCGGGGTCATCACCCTGGAGGATATTATCGAGGAAATCGTCGGACGGGAAATCGTCGACGAATCGGATGAAGCGCAGGACATGCGCGAACTGGCAAGAAAGAGAAAGAAACGGCTTGGAAGAGCAGGCCCGGCCGCAGACGACAGGTAATTGATCACAACCACCGCACTTCACACGCTCTCTCCCGGGTCGCAGGGCTATAGCGGCCGGGGGAGAGCGTGTGAATCTGCAGCACCGGTGATCAATTACAGTTTGGCAGCATGATATACCGCAGGGTTACATACCCCGTGACCGGTTACCCTTCTTGAGCGAGAATCCTATCTCATCTCGTCCAGGACCACCGTTACATCGAAGATGCGATCGCCCCGCTGAATGGTCAGGACCACCTCGTCACCCACCTGATACCGCTCCAGTTCATCACGCATCTCGTTGTAATCGCGGATCTTGCGGCCGTCGATGGCCTGGATCACATCCCCGAGGATCAGGCCGCCGGCCACCTGCCGGGTGCCCTTGAGTCCGGCCTTGGCCGCGCCGCTGCCGGGCAGGACCTGGATGACCAGCACTCCCTCCACTCCCAGATTGCGCGCCAGCTGTTCGTTGGCCAGGGTGACGCCGATACTCGGCTTCACCAGCCGCCCGTGCCTGATGATCTGCGGCACCACCTGGTTCACCTCGCTCACCGGCACGGCGAAACCGATTCCGGAACTGGCCCCGGATGGGCTGTAGATTGCCGTATTAACGCCGATAAGCCGCCCGGCACTGTCCAGCAGCGGCCCGCCGGAGTTGCCGGGATTGATGGCGGCATCGGTCTGGATGACGTTATGAATGGCCCGTCCGGTGACCGACTGAATCTCCCGACCCAGGGCGCTGACAATACCGGCGGTGATGGTCTGATCAAGCCCAAAGGGGTTACCGATGGCAAAGACCTTCTGGCCCACCAGCAGGTTATCGGATTCTCCCACGGGAATGGGCCGCAGTTTCTCCTCCGGAGCCCGGATCTGCAGGACGGCCAGATCCTTATCCGGGGCAGCCCCCACGAGCACCGCCTTCCAGGTGGTGTGATCGGCCAGGGTCACCTCCAGACGGTTGGCATCGCTGATGACATGGTAATTGGTGACGATACGCCCCTTGCGGTCCCAGATAAATCCGGATCCCGTTCCCTGGGGAATTTCATAGACATTGAGACTGAAGAGGTTGCGGCGCAGGGCGATACTGGTGATATAGACCACCGAGGGCGAGGCGCTGCGAAAAATTTCAATGGTGTTCTTTTCATCCTCGGCCAGGTCGCCGCGGGCCGTAACCACGCGGCTTTCGGCATCCGGGTCCAGGCCGCCCCTGCGACCGCGTCCCTGGAAGAGAAGAGAAAGGCCCAGCAGCACGACAAGGGTGAATACCAGCAGCGAAAAACCGCGAGACGAGGAGGGGGAACGCATGGATTAAATCAGATGTTGAGGAGGACTTTGGCAACGATGAAAAAGAGATAGACCCCGAGAATATCGATGGAGGTGGTGACGAAGGGTCCGGTGGCCACGGCGGCATCCACATTGAAACGCTTGAGCACCAGGGGCACCAGCGTCCCCACGGTTGCGGCCATGATCATGACGAAAAAGACGGAAAAACCGACCACCAGGCCCAGACGGGCGGGATCGGAATAACCCAGCCAGCCGAGCGTTCCCAGCAGGATCCCGTAGACGGTACCGAGGATCATGCCCACCTGAAACTCCTTGAACACAACCTTGATGAACTCCTGAATGTTGATCCGCCCGGTGGCGATTCCCCGGACAATGATGGTACTTGACTGGGTGGCGATATTGCCTCCCATGCCGATCACCACCGGGATGAACGAGGCCAGGGCCAGTACCTGTTTCAGCTCCGATTCAAAGGAGGAGATGATAATCATGGCGGCTACCCCGCCAAGGAGAGAGGCAAAGAGCCATGGGGCCCGGATGACGGCACTTTCCATGGTCGATTTGAGCAGAATTTCACGATCCTTACCGGCACCGGCCATCTGCAGAAAATCCTCGGTGGCCTCCTCCCGGATGACATCGATGATATCGTCGACGGTGACGATTCCCACCAGCCGGAAGGTGGAGTCGACAACCGGCACGGCCAGGAGGTTGTACTGGGAGGCAACATGGGCTACCTCTTCCTGGTCGGTGTCGGTGGTCACGGTGATGACGGCGGGATTCATGATATTTTTCAACTGCCGGTGGGGCGGATTGAGCAACAGATCACGCAGGGACATGACCCCGGAAAGCCGGCCGTCGCCGTGGGTGATGTAGAGATAGAAGACCATCTCCTTCTCCTCGCTGCGTTTCTGCACCTTTTCGATGGCCTCCTGGACGGAGAGATCCTCGTCAAGATACATGAAATCCGGCGACATGATTCCACCGGCGGTTTCCGGATCATATTGGAGCAGCTCTTCCACCTCCTGCCGCTCCTCGGTCTCCATGTGGGCGCGGATCTCCCGGGCAGTCTCCTCGGGCAGGGCCTCAAGCAGGTCGGCGGCATCATCCGGGGCCATTCCGGTGACGATATCGGCCAGAAAGCGGGGGGAGAGATCGGCCACCAGTTCCAGCATAATGGCCTCGTCCAGTTCACTGAGAAAATCCCCGACAAAGTCGACCTTGGCGATCAACTGAAAGATATCGGCCCGTTCGCCGGGATTGAGGGAACGAAACACCCATGCCAGGTCGGCTGGATGCGTTTTTTTTATGACCCTGAGACAGTGCTCATGGGCCCCCCGCCGCTGCAGACGCCGCAGGGTGTCCAAAAGGACCCGCCCTTCACTGCCGATCATTTCCCGTTTCGACTGTTTTCTCATAACCGACTATCCGAACAGGTCCGTGCGCTGGGCCACAAAACAGAGGAAAAAACCGATACCCATGGCAATGATGCCGACAAGACGCAGCTGCTCCGGTTTCATTTCGATCAACCGTTTCAGCCACTCCTGCATGGCCTCGGGACCGGCAACATAGGGCAGCCCCTCAAGAATCAGTACAAGACCTGTGAGCGTGACCAGTAGCTTCATTGAAGAATATACCCGGAAGACTAACGAAATTTGCCCCGGCAGGGCCCTGTCCCGCAGGGTGACGGGGATGAAAGCCGGGGGACCGCCCTCTTTATAAACAAAAACCGGCCAAATGGCCAGCCTCCTTTTCCGTTCCCGCGAACCGCGACCTCTTACCGTTTGTAATCTCATGCCAAGAGTGATACATGAAAGAGAGAAATGGAGGTCGAAAATGGGTGATTTTTGCATTATCAGAGAGAAAAACCATGAAAACACCATGGATGTTCAATCCCTACACCATCCGTCATCGTCTCCTCATGCTGGGCGCCGTCACCATTTGCATGCTCATCGCCCTTGTCTCCATGTACAGTTTTCAGTTTGTTTCCCTGGAAAACAAACTTGTCACCATGGAACAGGTGGATGACCTGTTCAACGGTATCCTCGAACTACGCCGTTTTGAAAAAAACATCATGCTGCATCTCAACAGCGACAGTGTGTCCGAGGCGAATCAGGCCCAGGAGACGATCAGAACCATGCTGAAACAATGGACAACCTCCACCGAAGCCCCGCAGGAACTCCGCGTGTTGTCCACCCTGCAGCAGGACTTCCTGGAGTACACCGATATTTTCAAACAGTGGTGCGCTTCGGAAGGTTGTAAGGAAAGCCGCAACGAAAAGGGCCATCAGGTCCGCAAGCTGGGCCAGAAACTCATTGACGATGCCTCTCTCCTGGCCCGGTTGAATCGAAAAAATATCAGTCAGGGCTTTAAGGAAATCCTCTTCTGGCTGACATTCATGCCGGCGGCGCTGTTCAGCGTGGGGGCCATTATTTTCTTCCACCAGACGCGTAACATCCTTCACCGTCTTTCCATACTGAAACAAGCGACCAAAAACCTTGCCGCCGGAAAATTCCGCATCATCAAACTGCCCCCGGGGTCATCCCCGGATGAGGTCTCCGGACTCATAGAAAATTTCAATCAAATGGTCGAGGCCCTGGAACAGAAACAGGAACAGCTGATTCAATCGAAAAAAATGGCCTCCATCGGCACCTTTTCCTCGGGCATCGCTCACGAAATCAACAATCCCCTCAACAACATCTCACTGTCGGCCGATATCCTCCTGGAAGAAGCCGATTCCATGGATGAAGCCGAGAGTAGGGAAATTCTCCGGGACATCATTGAGCAAACCGAGCGCGCCAGTAAAATCGTGCGCAACCTTCTTGACTTTTCCCGGGCCCAGGCTTCGGACAAGGAACCGTTGTACATCGATTTCGTCCTCCACAAAACCACAGACCTCATCGCCAATGAACTCCGGATCCACAAAATTTCTCTTCACAAGGATATTGCCGATCAACTCCCGCGGATCAACGGAGACTTGAGAAAACTGCAACAGGTCTTTCTCAACCTGATCATCAACGCGGAACAGGCCATCGGCGATTTCGGCAGGATTTCCATCAGGGCAAGGGCAACCGACAACGGATACGTGCGGGTGGACATCAACGATACCGGTCCCGGTATTTCCCCCGATAACCTCGACCGTATTTTTGATCCGTTTTTTACAACCAAGGAGGCGGGCAAGGGGACCGGGCTGGGGTTGGCCATTGTCTACGGGATCGTCGAAAAGCACGGCGGCTATATCGAGGTGACCAGCAAAGTGGATCACGGCACCACCTTTTCCGTCTACCTGCCGGCATATGACGACAACGAGAACATGGAGAGCGCCGGGACATGATTTCAATTGCGGTGATCGATGACGAGGCAACAGCGCTGAAGATGACCAGCCGTATCCTTCGACAGGAAGGATACGCGGTGGAGAGTTTCGAAAACGGCCGGGCCTTCCTGCAACAGATGGAGCGCCACCCCTTTGACGTCATCTTTCTGGACTTGCACCTGCCCGATGTGGGGGGAATGGATATTCTCTCCCATGTCAAATCCGCTCACCGTGATACCGAGGTGATTATCCTCACAGGTTACGGCACCATCGACAATGCGGTCAGGGCGACGAAAAAAGGGGCCTTCCATTATCTGACAAAACCCTGTCGTCGGCATGATATCTGCCTTATGGCCAAACGGGCTGCCGAGAAGATCTCCCTGCAACGGGAAAATCTTCACCTGCGGTCACAGGTGGACCGGGACAGCCTGCTGCCCGGTTTTATCGGAAACAGTCGGGCCATGCGGTCGATTTTCGCCACCATTGCCAAGGTTGCCCAGGTCAACTGCAATGTCCTGCTCGAGGCGGAAACCGGCACCGGCAAGCAGCTGACCGCCAGGGCCATCCATGAACTGGGACCGCGCAAAAATGCGCCCTTTGTCTATTTCAACTGCGGAGGTTTCACCGAGGAACTGATCTGCAGCGAGTTGTTCGGCCATGAAAAGGGAGCCTTCACCGGGGCCGATTCCTGCAAGATCGGCCTCCTGGAATCCGCAGCCGGCGGCACCGTGCTCCTTGATGAGATCGGCGAAATGCCACTCACCATGCAGGTAAAACTTCTCCACGTTCTCCAGGAGCGCCGGATACTCAGGGTGGGCGGAACCCGATCCATCGATCTCGACATCCGCTTCATCGCCGCTACCAACAAAAATCTCAAACAGATTATCCACCAGGGATCCTTTCGTGAGGATCTCTACTATCGCCTCAACGTGGTGACAATCCGTTTGCCTAGGCTCTGTGAACGCCGAGAGGATATTCCACCGCTCATCCGGCACTTTATCGCAAAATCGAACAAGGCGTTTTCAAAACGGATCAGGGGAATTTCACTGGAGGCGCTGAACATACTCATGCAGTATGAGTTTCCCGGCAATGTCAGGGAACTGGAGAATATCATACAACATGCCGCGGCCCTGACGGAGGGGGAAGAACTGACCCCCGAAGATCTCCCCGCCGCCCTGCGGCATCGTACCTTTCAGGGACCGGACAACGAAAACCTCCTGCCCCTGGAAGAAATAGAAAAACGCCATATTGCCAAAGTCATCGCCAAAACCGGCGCCAACCTCAAAGCAGCGGCCAGGATCCTGGGAATGTCCCGCACCACCCTGTGGCGACGGGTAAAGAAATACGGCCTTGATGCCAGCAAGTCCGGTAGCGACGGCGGGACTCCGGCGGACAAAAAATTTCGTAACCGATCGCCGGGTATGTAAGACCGAGGTATATCTTCCTGCCAAACCGTCATTGCTCACAGGTCTGCGGATTTGCTTACATCTCTCCCGGACGGAATGCTGGGAGGGCATCCCCTTCCAGACCCGCGGCGATCCAGGTTTCAGTTTGAAACAACCCATGCCGCCGTTCCCAAGATTTATCCTTTTATTCCTTAATATTATCCAACAAATTCTCCTTTTGTTTCATTCTGAAACATGAACAGGCCGCAACCCTCTCTGAAACAACCCGCCCGCTGATTTTCTTCCGGGAAAACATCATTTCATATATTTTTTTCTCTTTTAATTCCCACATATTATCCATCATCTCCTTCCTTTTCTCCCCTGGATTTCCCCCTCGGGCATCGCCATTGCTATTGGTGGTGGCAAACCGGCACCAGGATCGTTACCCGGTTTTCCCTGCATCACAAAACAGGAATGGCTCTAACCGATCACAGGGCATGTAACCCCGCGGTATATCTTAGTTGCAAACCGTCATTGGTCGCAGATGCTGCGGATTTAAATAAAGATGCGGTGGTTGTGATCAATCACAAATGGCTGCCCGGCCGTTTTTTCAGGAAAAGAAAACAAGAAGGAGGAAAGATGCAAACCGATCATGAGAGGAAAAGAGGCGGGCCATCGCAAAAAGAAAGGGAGACAACGACCCGCGCAAGAGATTTTCAGCGACGTAGCGACCATCAACGGACAAGGCAGGGGGCACATAAGTCATGATACACATGTATTTACCCATCGCGGGAAACAGCGTGAATATCTTTCTCATTCTCGGCCTGGGCGGATTTGTGGGGCTACTCTCCGGCATCTTCGGGGTGGGGGGCGGTTTTCTGATGACTCCGTTACTGATGATGTTCGGGATTCCTCCCACCGTTGCCGCGGCATCCGATTCAAACCAGATCGTCGGCGCCTCCACCTCCGGAACGCTGGCGCACATGCGGCTTGGCAATGTCGACATTATGATGGGTGCCATGTTGCTGGTCGGCGGTATCGCCGGCGGCACGCTCGGAGTACAGGTGATCAAACTCCTGCGGGCTATGGGCAATGCGGACTTTCTCATTGCCGTTACCTACGTGATCATGCTCGGCGGGGTCGGCGGTTATATGTTCTGGGAGAGCCTGCAGGGGTTGAAAAGTGAAAAAAAGAACCCTGCCGGGCAGGTACAGCCGGTCAAGAAGACGGCAAAGGAAAAATCCTTCATCCAAAAACTGCCGTTTCAGTATACATTTGAAAAATCCGGATGCGAGATCTCCATGCTCCTGCCTCTGGGATTCGGGATTCTTGTTGGTGTTCTTGCTGCAATAATGGGTGTGGGCGGCGGTTTTATCATGGTCCCGGTTATGGTGTACCTCCTTCGCATGCCCATGCACGTGGTGGTGGGCACCAGCCTTTTCCAGATCCTCTTCACCTGTGTCAACGTCACGATCATGCAGGCCTGGAGCAACCATACGGTCGACTTTGTCCTGGCGGTCCTTCTCCTTCTCGGCTCCACCGTGGGGGCGCAGATCGGCACCGCCGTATCCAGGCGCCTCAAGGCTGATCAGTTGAAGATCATGCTGGCAACCCTTGTCCTGTTGGTATGTATCAAGATGATGGCCGGCTTGCTGATGACACCCGCAATCATGGTTGCCCTCAAAGGTGGGCATTGAAGAGGCAACGGGAGGATAAGATAATGAAACGATTAATAAATATAATAAGTATATGGCTCCTCGCTTTCCTGCTGGGACCGGAACCGTCCATGGCGGCGTCAAAAACGGTCCGGTTTGAGCTTGCCGCATCAACAATCGAAATTTCCACATTCTACAACGGCACCACAGTCGAGGTAACGGGATCTCTGCCGACGGACGCCGATCTCCTGCTCACTCTCAGCGGGCCGAAACATGATGTCGAGCTTAAGCTCAAGGGAAAGATGGCAGGTCTCTTGTGGATGAACAAAGCCGATGTGAAACTTGAAAATGTTCCCTCGGTCTACCAGATTTACACTCCGGAGGGGACATCATCGGAATTTCCCGGGCCGCAGTCGGGTATCGGCTACAAATCATTGGCCCGGGAAATCACCATCGAGCCGGAATCCGCAGATAAAATGTTCATCTTTGGCGAATATGTAAAACTGATGGAAAAATCAGGCGTCTACGGTATCAACCGCGGCAGTGTCAGCTATGCTCCCGCAGGGGAAAAGAGGAAAAATTTTTCCGCCACTCTGAAAATTCCCCCGAAGATGGGTGCCGACACCTATCGGGTGGAGGCATTTGCCGTCAAGGACGGGGCCGTTGCGGCAAGCGCTGCAAAGGATCTCACCCTGGTACTTTCCGGTCTCCCCCGGGCCATTGCCTCCCTGGCCTTTGGTCGTCCCCTGTTGTTCGGAATCATGGCTGTATTTATCGCCGTGGCCACCGGCCTGATCATCGGCGCTCTGTTCAAAGGCGGCGGTGGCGCCCACTGAGAAGTCTTTCCGGATCTCCTGCAATAACAAGAGACGATGAGTTTTTTGACCTCCATACAGCGATTCTTCAAAAGGAACAGGCATGAAACCGTGCCGTTTAAGATCCTCTTTGCGGAATTCAAAAAAAGTCTTGAACTCAATAACCAGATTCTCGACCTGATCGCCGATGCCAACGATAAACTCAGCGGCGACTATATCTTTGATGAACAGTATATCCGGAACACCTGCCAAAAACTCACCGATCTCATCCGGCAGCTCATCGTCACCATCAACCATCTGACGGATCAGAAATATTCGGACCTTTACACCAGCTTTCACCGCATCGAGGAGGAAATCGAGGCACTGCTCAAGGGGCAGATGCTCCCCCATGTCAACGAGTTCATACTGCCCTACAATGCCATCACCCGGAATGTAACCGATTCCGTCGGCGGTAAAAACAGTCATATTGCGGAAATCGGCTCCCGGTTTGGCCTCTCAATTCCCGAGGGATTCGCCGTAACAACCGCGGCGTTCAGCCGCTATCTGGAAGAAAACAACCTCTCCGGCCCGATAGACGCCATCCGGACCCGCTGGCAGGAAAAGAAAATTCCCGTTGAAGAGGCGGCACGGCAAATCCAGCAACTGATCCGTGATGCAGAGGTGCCGACACGCCTCAGGGAGGAAATGCTGGCGGCGGCACGGCAAATCAGCAGAAAACTCAAGGCAGATAGTGCCTGCTTCGCCGTACGTTCAAGTGCCTTGGGGGAAGATGAAATTTCATCATTTGCCGGCCAGTACCGCAGCTGTCTGAATATTCCCCTGGAGGAACTACCCCGGGCATACAAAGAGGTGATTGCCAGTCTCTATAGCCCGGAAGCCATGGAATATCGGCTGCTGATGGATTTCAGGCCCCATGAAATCATGATGGCGGTGGCCTGCCAGCTGATGATCCCGGCAAAGTCCAGCGGGGTCCTTTACACCTATGATCCCGTGAACCCCGAGCGGGAAACCATGATCGTCTCGTCTGCCTGGGGATTGGGAGAGCCCATTGTCTCGGGCGAAGTCCCCACCGATCTCTTTGTCCTTGATCGCCGCCCCCCCTATGAGATCAGAGAGGTTCAGATTGTCCGTAAAGAAGAAAACATGGTGTTGAGGGGATGCGGCGGCACCGGGGTGGATGCCGTCAGGGAAGAGCAACGGGCCGAATCGAGTCTGAAAACGACACAGTTGCAGGAACTGGCGAAAATCGGCATGCAGCTGGAAAAATATTTCAAACGTCCCCAGGATATCGAATTTGCCGTGGACCAGAATGATCGAATTATCGTGCTGCAGTCGCGGCAGTTGCGACTGCAGCACGAACGGGCCCCACGAGCATGTGACCTCACCGGTATTGCGGGAAAATATCCGCTGCTGCTGAAGGAGAAGGGAATTGCAGCCATGGAAGGCATCGCCACCGGCCCGGCATGGGTTTTCACCGAGGAACGGGATCTGAAAGATTTCCCCATGGGGGGCATTCTTGTTGCCCGTTATGCAACCCCGCAACTGGCCCGGGTTATCCATCGCGCCGCCGGCTTCATCACCGATGTGGGATCAACCACCGGACATCTGGCAACCGTTGCCCGGGAATTCCGGGTGCCGGCGCTGTTTAATACGAAAAACGGCACCGAACTCATTCCCCACGGCGGGGATATTACCCTGGATACCGAATGTTTGACGGTTTACAAGGGCATTGTGCCGGAACTGCAGTACTACAGCCTGCAGGAAGAACCCATTGAGGAGATGTATGAATATCGCCTCCTGCGCCGGGTTTTGAGAAAGATCGAACCGTTGAACCTCACCGATCCTGCCGCCGACAACTTTTCTCCCCTTGGGTGCCGCACTTTCCATGACCTGACGCGTTTCGTGCATGAAAAGGCGGTTGAAACCATTATCGACCTCAACTTCTATCACGCCCATCACCGGGACACCCAGGCAGGCAAATTGATATGGGAATACCCCCTGGACCTTATCCTCATCGACGTCGGCGGCGGTATTGAAGGGGAACATGACAGGGGCATCAGACCGGATCAGATCACCAGTGTCCCCATGAAGGCGCTGCTCAGGGGCATGTCCTGCCCGGGAATCTGGGACATGTCACCGGCAAAGGTGGATTTCAGCAGTTTCATGTCCAGCCTGACCAGGACAACTCCCACCCGCAGCACCTCGCCGGAAGAGGTGGGGAGAAACCTCGCCGTGGTCTCGGCCGAATACACCAACATCAACTTCAGGCTTGGCTACCATTTTACGGTCATCGACGCCTATGTATCGGACAATATACTTGATAACCACATCTACTTCAGATTCTCCGGAGGGGTGACCGAAACCCTCAGACGGGCCCGCAGAACGCGTCTGCTGGCCAAAGTCCTCTCTTCAAACGATTTTCTCTGTGAAGTGCACGGCGATATTGTCACGGCAAGACTCAAAAGGACGGATCGAAACAGAATGCTCCATTGCCTGTTTCTCCTGGGTCTCCTGGTTGGGTTCACCCGGCAACTGGACGTCCGGATGATCAGTGACGAGAGCATAGACACCTTTTTCAACGAGATCAAAACCATAATGGAGGAACAACATGGAAGAAAATAATCGGACCAGCATACTCATCTTAGATGACGAACCCATTGTCAGCAAACGACTTAAACCGTCATTGGAAAAAAAAGGCTATAAAGTTGAAGCATTTACAACCAGCAGCGAAGCCTTGACAAGGGTGCGGGAACAACCCTTCGATATCGTCATTACCGATCTGAAGATGGAAGGAGTCGACGGCATGCAGTTTCTCACCGAGGTGAAAGAGATGTATCCGCAAACCGAGGTCATTGTCATTACCGGCTTTGCCACCATGGCCACGGCAAAAGAGTCCTTCACCAAGGGAGTTTTCGACTTTCTTGCCAAGCCCTTCAAACTTGGGGAAATCGCCGAGGTTATCGCCAAGGCGGAAGCCAAAATAAAAAAAAGGTGAGACAACCAACATCCCTGTGAGGTGACACCATGCTGAAAACACTTTTGTATATCAACGAGGACCTGCCCTCCAGCATAGCCCTGCGTTTTGTCGACTATTTGAACAAATTTGTCAAACTCTCCCTCCATCTGATCCATGTTGAAGAACCGGACGAGAAAGATCATGTCGGCAGAGGCTGGGTGCAGCGGGCCTGGGAGGACGGGGTTACGGCCAGCGGCCAACGGCTTGTCAATCGCATGCTGCGCACCGAAAATATTACCTGCCCCCTGGCCGGTCGCCCCAAAGTCTTTGTGGGAGAACGGGACAGAAAAATTCTCTATGAGTTGCGCAACGGTCTCTACGAGCTCTATGTGGAGGGATATCTCAAAACCGCGGATCCCGATCAGTTTTTCCAGATTTTGAGTTCACCTCTCTACACCAAGACTTCCTGTCCCATACTCCTTGTTAAAAATCTTTCCATCAGCAAAAAATGCGCCCTGCTCTGCGCCGACAGCGTCGACCCGCGCCTGCTGGTGGAAAAAAGCATGGAGGTGCTCGGAAACTCCGGCTTCAGCTTTGACATCGTCTATTTCAAATTCAGCGAGGCCCGGGAACTGCGCTTCCAGGACAGGAGTGAAGGCGGCATTCACCTGAAAATCACGGAAAACCTGCTCAAGGAGAAACAAAAAAAGATTGACGACATTACGGTTGTCTCCGGCACCCCGGAGCAGGTCGGCGAATATCTGAAAGAATATGCCGTGGTGGTCACGACCCTGCCCAAAAGAAAAAGCATGCGCATGCACGTCCTGGCAAACTCACTGGCATCCATCCTCCTGCTCCGGTAACCGGCTCAAACAATCAAGTTACATCGCACCCGCTAACCCAGCAAAGATAAGGAAGATATCATGAAGATACTCATTGCTCTGGACACAAGGGAGTACAGCAGAAAAATCATCAAGAACGTCGCCCGCCTGGCAGAAAACACCCTGGCGGATATCGTTTTTCTCTCCGTTCAGGAAAAATCGGACCAACCGGCGCAATCGGTTGCGACAACCCTGCTCAGATACCGGCAGGATTTCTCGACCTATTTCGCTTCCGACGAATCACCCTACGCTGCTTTCCAGGATGAATCGTTCCGGAGCAGAGCGCCGGGTGACTGGTTCATGACATCCCGGGGTATCAAGGAGTTCAGCCTGAGAATAAGAAGCGGCTCAGTGGTAAAACAGATCATAAACGTGGCCGGAGAGGTGGAAAGCGACCTGATCATCCTCGGATGCAGCGGCAAGGGTGACGGCTGCGAGTGGGACGGTGAATTAAATGTTCCATTGCGGGTGGCCGAGGATGCCCCCTGTTCCGTCATGGTGATAAAACAGGTGAAAAAAACCAATCAGCTCGTCACCATTCTCGACCAGTCCGCGGTCAGCCAGGATTCGATGGAGCTCGTCAGCCAGATGGTGACCCTGCACGATGCGGGGCTGAAAATCGTCGGAGTCAAAGAAAAAAAGGCCCGTAAGGAAAGACGCCTGGAAGAGCGTATGGTCAGCCTCCTCAAATATTACAACGACCGGGAGATCAACACCTGGATCAAACTGATCAACAGCGAAGAAGTGCAGAGTTATGTCACCAGCTTGTCAAAAGAGGCCATTGTCGCCCTGTGGATGGGAGGGCAGCAGTCTCTGCTGAAAAAAATCTTTTCACGCACCATGGTGGACAGGTTGTTGGAAACCACACGATCGTCGTTGCTCATTCTCCGTTGATCCGCCCGATCGATTCTCACTTTTCCGGTAACGGCCGACCCCGTCATTCCCGCATGACCATGGCATAAATGTTGTGACTGTGATACCCTGTCACGGTATCCGCAACCCGTCTTGTGTAACCGATCACAGGACATGTAACCCCGCGGTATATCATACTTCCAAACTGTAATTGGTCACAGATGCTGCAGATTTGCACGATCTCTCCCGGCCGCATAACGGGGATATAGCGGCCGGGAGAGATCATATGAGAATGCGGTACCTGTGACCAATTACCGTCTTGTCAGCCCGGTGGAACGGCAACCGCCCCGGGGCAAGCAACTCACTTTTGCAAACGAGAGACCATGAACAGGGATTCTTTTGATCAACGTTTTAGCGGTAAAGGTATATGGCTTGGAACCGTTCTCGCCCTTTGGGCCTTCTTGCTCATGGGACCGGCTGCAACCTCGCCCGCCCGGTCCGCAACCCTTGATGAAATCCGCTCAGCAGCCGGGGCCGGGGATGCCCAGGCCCAGTATGAACTTGGGTTCAGATACTTCATGGGCGGCGGGGTCACCCAGGATAACCGGAAAGCGGTTTTCTGGTACCGGAAGGCAGCCCGGCAAGGTCATGCCGAGGCCCAGAACAGTATGGCATTCATGTATCGCCACGGCAAAGGGGTGGAGCGCGATCAACAGGAGGCCCTCAGATGGACCCGAAAGGCGGCTGAGCAGGGACATGTCATCGCCCAGTGCGAACTGGGTTTTCACTACTACCATGGACGGGAGGTGGAACAGAACTTCAGGCAGGCTGCCGCCTGGTTCACCAAGGCGGCCATGCGGGGGTTCGGCGAGGCTCAGGTGAATCTCGGCGGCATGTACGCCCGGGGCCAGGGCGTGCAGCCCAATGCGATCCTTGCCTATGCCTGGTGGACCCTGGCCGCCGAACAGGGTTATGACAATGCCCGCCTGGATCGGGATGCACTGGCGACCCGGCTCGGTGCGGCCGAACTGGAAAAGGCGCAACGGATGACGGCAGAGTTGCGGAGCATCATCTCCCGACCGCAATAGCCCGCTATGCGGCTGGAGGAGAGCGTGGTAAAGATGCGCCGCCCATGACCATTTACAGTCAGGAAGTATGATATGCCGCAGGGTTACACACCCTGTGATCGGTTGCCCACGGGGAAGTGCGGGTCCCGGGAAAAGAGACGATGGGAGCGCAGCAGAGAGGCATAGATGCCGTTGCCGGCGACCAGTTGCCGGTGGGTGCCCTGCTCCCTGATCCGGCCCCTGTCCAGAACCACGATTCGATGGGCCCGCCGCACCGTGGAGAGCCGGTGGGCAATGACGATGGAGGTGCGACCGCGCAGGCTCCGCCCGATCACCTGCTCCAGGAGCAGTTCGGTCTCGGTATCCACACTGGACGTGGCCTCATCGAGAATGAGTACCTGCGGATCGCGGATCAGAATCCGGGCAAAGGCGATGAGTTGCTTTTGTCCCACCGAAAGCCGACCGGCACCCTCGCCGATCTTGGTTTCCAGCCCCTTCTCCATGCGCTCCACCAGTGCGCCGAGGTGAACCTGCCGCAAAACCTCCATGACCCGTTGCCGCTCCACCTTCATATCCATGACCACGTTTTCATAGATCGATCCGGAGATGAGGACGAGATCCTGCGTCACCAGGCCGATGGCACGGCGCAGCCGGGCCAGGGGTATCTCCCGCAGGTCGACGCCGTCCAGGAGCACCCTGCCCTGCTGCGGATCGTACAACCGTTCAACTAGATTGATGAGGGTGGTTTTTCCGGCACCGGACGGGCCCACCACGGCCACGGTCTCCCCGGCGCCGATCGTCAGCGTGAGATCGCGGAGCACCGGATGCCGCGGATCATACCCAAAGGTGATATTCTCAAACATTACCGGCAGGCCCGCCTTTGTCCCCCCCTTTTCCGCGGGGTGCGGCCGCACACTGGAAACAGGGGCACGACCAGGGGCCGCCGTTGCGGGAGGCGGGAGCACGGCCGGCCCGGTATCAAGCAGCTGAAAAATACGTTCTGCCGAAGCCATGGCCGACTGGACGATGGAGTACTTCTGGGAAAGCTCCCGCATGGGCTGAAAAAAGAGCCGCATATAGGCAAGAAAGGCGATGAGTTCCCCGATGGTCAGCCGACCGGCCATTATGCGCTGGCCGCCATACCAGATGATGAGTGCAATCGCTGCGGAGGAAAGCAATTCGGCCAGAGGCATGAAGGCGGCAAAAATCCTGATCTGCCTGAGGGTCCCGGCCAGATATTCGGCGTTGAGCCGACCCAGCCGGTGGAACCAGTGGCGCTGACGTCCATAAAGCTGAATCACGGTGATACCGGAAACCATCTCCTGCAAAGCGCTGTTGAGCGAGGCCAGCTGCGCCCTGATGGCCCGATAGGCGTCACGGGCCAGGCGGGAAAAGAGCAGGGTGACACCAACCATGACCGGTAGAAACAGGGACATCACCAGGGCCAGACGGGGATTCATGACAAAGAGGATCGTCACGATACCCATGAGTTTGAGCAGATCGTTGAACAGGGTGACCATCACCGAGGTGAACATTTCATGCATATTCTGGATATCATTGGTCAACCTGGTTACCAAGCGTCCGGCCGGACGGCGGTGGAAAAAGCCCAGATCCAACCGCAGCAGGTGGGCGAAAAGCCGGTGCCGTATATCATGCATCACCGACTGCCCGGTCCACTCCAGCAGCAGAACCTGGGCGAAATTGGCCACAAAGCAGACGAGCAGACAGACACCGAAAACAAGCGCGGTGCGGCCAAGGCCGTCCAGGCGCAGCTGCAGCGACAACTGATCGGCAACCACATAGCGATCGATGCCGTGGCGGATCAGGGCCGGCAGGGCCAGGGTGGACCCGGTCACCAGGATAGAGAGCAGTACGGCACCCCCCACCCCCACCCGGTGAGCGGCGGTAAAGCCGAGAATGCGTCTCCAGAGCCGCAAATCGCTCACTCTGCCGATCTGATCATCTTCAAAATATCCGAAGTTCCGCATGGTCGTTTATTTCCCCCTTTTCCCCTCAGCCACCGTTGTAACCGATCACAGGCTATGCAACCCCGCAGAATATCGTACTTGCAAACCGTAACTGGTCACGGGTGCCGCAGATCTGCACGCTCTTTCCCGGTCGCGATAGCCCCGTTATGCGACCGGAAGAGAACGGGTGAAGATGCCATACCTGTGATCAATTACCCACCGTTTCCATGTCGGCGTCTCCGGTTTGCCCCTGGTTTTCGACGATGTTTCGGTAATAGCTGTTTTCCCTGAACAACTGCTGATGACTCCCCTGGCCCACGATTTTCCCGTCATCCAGGACGACGATGCAATGGGCATCGTGCAGCATGGATAACCGATGGGAGACCAGGAGCACGGTTTTGTCGCGCAGATGCCCGGCAAGGGCGGTGATGATCTGTTTTTCGGTGGCCATGTCCACGGCGGACAGGGCATCGTCGATGAGCAGAACCGGCCGATCCGCGAGCAGGGCCCGGGCCAGGGCAAGACGCTGACGCTGGCCGCCGGAGAGGTTGACCCCCCGTTCACCAATAATCGCTTCGTAGCCATCCGTAAAGCCCATGATTTCATCATGGATGGCGGCAATGCGGGCAGCCTTCTCCATCTCCCGGAAACCGGCGCCGGGGTTTCCCAAACGGATATTGGCGGCAATGGTATCGGAAAACAGAAAGCTCTCCTGCTCCACGTAGGCGATCTTCTCCCTGACCCTCTCCGGGGCAATGGTATTGACATCGATACCGTTGATAAACAGCATGGCGTCGGGAATGGGATAGAGGCGGGCCAGCAAGTGACACAGGGTCGATTTACCGGAACCCGGCGGACCCACCACGCCGACAACGCCGGGACCGATTTCCAGATCAATGTCACGCAGCACCTCGCCCTGATCGCCATCATAGGCAAAGGATAGTCCGCGGCAGGAAAAGGTAATCTCCCGGGATACTCCAATGCTCTCCCCGGCCCGGGACCGGGGTTGCCGCAGACTCGGACTTGCCTGCAGCAGAGCCACGATGCGCCCAAGCGAAGTCATGCCGCGCTGGGCCAGATTGGTAACCCAGCCCACTGCCATCATCGGCCAGACCAGCATGGTGAGATAGGTCATAAAGGCGGCGAAATCCCCCAGGGTAATCCGTGCTTCAATGGCCAGGCGGCCGCCGTAGTAAAGAACCAGCAGCATACCGAGATTTCCCACCAGGGCCGCAACGGGAAAGAGCATTCCCTGGATGGCGGCCACCCGCAGATTACCGCGAATATATTCCCGTCCCAGCCGGTCGAACCGGCGTTGTTGTACTTTCTCCATGGTGTAAACCTTGAGAAGCCGGATACCGGTGATGGAGGCCCTGGCAAACTCGGTGAGTAAGGAAAACTGTTCCTGCACCCGGTTGAAACGCCGGTGCAACCGCCCGGCCAGCCGACGGGTGGACAGTGCCAGCAGCGGCATGGGCAAGACGGCGAGCATGGTGAGGGAGGGACTGATATAGAGCATGAAACCCAGGCCGGCCACGGCAATGACCATGGCGTCCACCGCAGCAACCATTCCCATGCCGCAGGCCATTTGCACGGCACCGAGGTCGTTGGCGGCGTGGGCCATGATATCACCGGTGGTGTGGTGATCGAAAAATGCCCGGTCCAGGGTGAGGAGGTGGGAAAAAAGCCGGTCGCGGATATCCCGTTCCAGTATGCGGGAAAAACCGATGATGAGAAAACGCCAGAAAAAACGCAGGATCGTCATGAGCAGGGCCGCGGCCAAGATCATTGTTCCAATCCGCAGCAGACCTGTTTGGGTGACGGTGCCCGCGGCCAGTCCATCAACCCCTCGCTTGATCAGCCGCGGGATAATGAGCTGGAAAAAATCGACCCCGAGCAAGGCGCCGAAACCCAGGAGCAGACGCGGCAGATGGCGCCGGTATACCGGAAGAAGAACGGCCGCCGGGGTGAGAGGTGAGCCGGGATTGGAATCCATGGATCGACCGGGGAACCGGGCTAGCTCCTGCCCCGCAGCAAGGCGTGATAGGCGGCGGTTAAACGGATGAACTGCTCATTGTCGCCGCCCTTGTCCGGATGAAGCTCATGGGCGCGGCGCCGATAGAGCCTGGTGAGTTCCCGGCGGTTCATGGCCGCAAGTCTGCCGGCGGAAACCCCGAAAATGGTGCCGGCCTCATCAGGAGAAACCGGACGGCCGGAGGACGCCGGACGACGGCCTCTGCGTGAAAAATCACCGAGAAACGGGCCGCGGCCGGGAGGAGGAAAAGAGTAATCGAAATACATCACCAGGTAGCGGACCAGATACCCCGGTAACCGGTCGCGACGTTCCATGCCGCTCCAAAATTCCGCATCTGCGTTGAGACGGCAGAGTTCGGTCAGGAAGGCCTCATCTATCTCATGGCGTGGCTGGGCCAGGGGGGAAATCCCGCCACTTGCCCGGGAAAAATGTTGCCGCAGGTCGAATATGGTAAAGAGGTAGCGGTGGTACTCCCTGGGCTTGACAATTGCCTCTTGCGCAAGAAAGTACTGCTCGATCTCGTCACGGGATTTATCCAGCAGCACCCGGAACAGGGGAGAGACAAACCCCTGCAGCCGGCCGGGATCGGTGCGGCCGCAACGCAGAAAATGCAGACGGCGGCGGTCGAAGGGATGGGTTTCCCGCCCAATGCGTTCCCGCTCCCTGCTGCTCACCGGCCGACGCCGGCGGGTATCCTGACGCGCCATGAACGGGGCTATCCTGGTGCGGATGTAAGGGTCCACAAAGGGGAAAAAGAGCTCTTCAAGGATATCCTGGTCCACCCGGACGTTGAGCCCGCTCAACCGCTCTTCGATGATCTCGTCGATATAAAACGAGGTGCCGCCGGGATAGATGATGTAGCGGCGGGGATCCTCGCCCAGGTCCAGCAGAACGCGGCTGCGGAGCTCACCGCCCCGGCGATAGGATTCACAGAGGGAATAGGAGATATGGTTGTCGACAAATCGGCGGGCCAGATACATGGGGCAACTCTACCCGGAAGAGAATCAATGGGCAACCGCCTTTTCATCTCATCCGGGTGCGGCCGCGGCAGCTCGCCTTTTTCGGCCGGGCCGGGAAACCACCCCTACATCATGTTTTCGGGATCCACATCCAGGCTCAGGCGCACCTCGTTTGAACGGCAAAACCCGGCGCAATTTTCCAGAATCCGGGAGCAGACGGAATGTAACAGGGGCAGGTTTTCACTCTTCAAGAGGAGCTGGAAACGGCTGCGATTTCTGATGCGGGCCAGGGGAGCCGGGGCCGGTCCGAGGATGTCGATCTTTCCCCGGGCCCGTTCCCGCACCAGGATTCTGACAAAAGCGGCGGTCCGCTGGGCCGCTCTTTCCACCTCCGCTTCACTTTCTCCGCTCAGCCGGATGTTCACCAGCCGTGAACAGGGTGGATAACGGAGTTGTCGCCGCTGCTCCATCTCCCGGTGGTAGAGGGATTCATAGTCGTGCTCCCGGGCGAATCTGATGGTGTAATGTTCCGGCTGGTGGGTCTGGATCAGAACCCGGCCCGGGCTCTTTCCCCGTCCGGCCCGACCGGTCACCTGGGCCAGGAGCTGAAAGGTGCGCTCCGAGGCGCGGAAATCCGGGATCCCCAGGCCACTGTCGGCCCAGACAATCCCCACCAGGGTCATATGGGGAAAATGCAATCCCTTGGCAATCATCTGGGTTCCCACCAGGATGTCCACCTCCTGCTGCCGCACCGCCTTGAGTATCCGCAGATACTCTTTGCGGTTCACCGTTGTATCGCTGTCGAGTCTGGCGACGCGGGCCCGGGGCACATGACGCCTGATCTCCTCTTCAATCCGTTCGGATCCCACGCCGAGACCGATGATGCGACCGGAACGGCACTGGGGACAGGTAATATCCGTCCTTGCCGTGTAGCCGCAGTAATGGCAGACCAGGGCATCCCGCCCGCGGTGATGGGTAAGAGAGACCCGGCAATGGCGGCACTGGATAATATGACCGCAGTCACGGCAGAGCATGAAGCCGGCATACCCCCGGCGGTTGACGAAGAGCAGGGTCTGATGCCCCAAGGCCAGATTGTCGTGGATGGCGGCCAGCAAGGTCTTGGTGAAAAACCGGAAGGAGGAGTCGGTTTTATCCCGGTTGAGGTCGATGATCTCCACCGTGGGGAGGCGACGGTCGGCAATGCGCCGGGTCATGGTGAGCAGGCCGTACTTCTTGTGACGGGCATGAAAGTAACTGGTCACCGATGGAGTGGCGGAGCCGAGCACCACCGGACAACCCGCCTGCCGGGCCCGCAATATGGCGAGATCGCGGCCGTTGTACCGCAGACCGCCATCCTGCTTGTAGGCACTCTCATGTTCCTCGTCAACGACAATCAGACCCGGATCCGCCAGTGGGGCAAACACCGCCGACCTGGCGCCGATAACAATCAACGCTTCGCCGGAGACAATCCGTTGCCACTGGTCAAAACGTTCTCCGGCCGACAAGGCGCTGTGCAGCACCGCGGTTTGTTCCCCGAAGCGGGAGAGAAAATGAGATTCCAGCTGGGTGGCCAGGGCGATTTCGGGCACCAGCACCAAAACGGAGCGTCCCAGCTCCAGGGCCCGGGCAGCGGCGCGCAGATAGACCTCGGTCTTGCCGCTGCCGGTGATGCCGTGCAAGAGAAACGGCCGATAGGAACGGCTCTCGACTGCGGGAAGGATAGAGGCCAGGACCTGTTCCTGTTCCGCTGTCAGGGTCTCGGGGACGGTGAAATGGTCATATCTTTCACCAAAGGGATTGCGGTAGACCCGGCGTTCTTCCATGGTGACCAGGCCGAGATCCGCCAACTGTCGCAGGCCACTGGCGGCATTGCGATACTCCCGGGTGAGCTCCTTTCTGGCCACCGCCTCCGTTCCGTCGCAGAGTGTAAAGAGCGCATCCAGGGTTTTTGTGGTCGCGGCATTGACCTGCTCCCGCGTCTCCAGAATTCTGCGGCATTTCTTTTCTGCAGCGGTCGGCCGGACACAGGTCTCGTAGCGGGCCCCGGTGGCGGCGCCGATCACCTGGGGCTCGAGGACGAGATATCCCTGCTTTTGCCATTTTTTCAACAGCCTCCGGTTGGCCGACCGTCGACAGATCCTGCGGAACACGGCGGGAGACAGCTCTCCCCTGTCCAGCAGATCCCGCAGCCAGCTTTCAAAGCGCTGCCCTTTTTTCTCTTTCTCGTCGATGAAGCGGGCAATCTCCGGACCACCGCTATCCGTGAGTACGATACGGTGGCCGGAACGGATGGTGAGACCGCCGGGCAGCGCCGTGCGGATCACCTCGCCGATGGGATGATGATAATAGTCGGCGATCCAGCGGTAGAAGGGAATGAGATTTTCGGGAAAAAGGGGATGGGAGTCCAGGACCTCGACAATGGGCCTGATGGTATATTCCTGTTCATCTTCCTCGTGAACGGCCCCACCGAGCACGTAACCGGTCACCAGCTGCCGGCCCAGGGGAACCAGAACCCGCATACCGGCAACCGGTGGGATATCGCCTATTTCCGGTGCTGCATAGGTGAGGGTATGGGAAAGAGGTGCGGCGACCGCAACCTCAAACAGGGTCATGGTTCACGTAAAATGGCTTCCCCTACAGTTTCCGGGCCACGCTGTGCAGGTGCCGCCGGAAGGCGTCGCCCAGTTCCGGATGACAGAGACCGAAATCGATAATTGCCTTGAGATAGCCCAATTTGTCTCCGGCATCATAGCGGGTTCCCTCAAACTCGTAGGCGTACATGCCGCGCTTGTTGCGCAGGGCATGGAGGGCGTCGGTGAGCTGGATTTCCCCGCCGTGACCGGGCTCGGTCTGCTCCAGATAGTCGAAGACCTCGGGCATGAGAATATAACGACCGATAATGGCAAGGTCGGAATCCATGGTGCCGGGTTCGGGTTTCTCCACCAGGGTGGATACCCGGATAGTCCGGTTCCTGCCGTTGGGTTCGCCGTCCACTATACCATACTGATAGGTTTGATCAAGGGGCACCCGCTGGACGGCGACAATGGATTCCTGCACATCCTCGAACAGGGAAATCATCTGCTTGCTGCAGGGGGTTTCGCTGAGTACCAGGTCATCGCCCAGGAGCACCAGGAAAGGTTCGTCTCCCACCACCTTGCGGGCCATGAGAATCGCATGCCCCAGACCCAGGGGCTTTTTCTGGCGGACGGAGACTATGTCGATGAGGTTGGAGATGACATTGAGTTCCTCCTGCATTCTGGTCTTGTTTTTTTTTCTCAATACGGTATCCAGCTCATAATCATAGTCAAAATGGTTTTCGATGGCGGACTTGCCTTCACTGGTAATAAAGATCACCTGTTCGATGCCCGAGGCCACCACCTCCTCGACGATATACTGGATGGTGGGCCGGTCGACGATGGTCAGCATCTCCTTGGGAATCGCCTTGGTTGCCGGCAGGAAACGGGTACCAAGCCCGGCTACGGGAATAACCGCCTTGCGGATTTTCTGCATTACGCGTACCTCTTGTGTTAATAGAGATGGACTCTCTCCGGCCCGATAGCCGTGCGGCCGGGGAGAGGTATTCGCCCTTCACAGTTGATTGTACATGAGAAAAATTTGATTATCCAGGAAAGAGAGCAAATGAAACTGAACTATCCGGCGTCGCTGCCCATCAGCAGCCGGAGGGAAGAAATCATCAACGCCGTCCGCCGCCACCAGGTAACCATCGTTGCCGGTGACACCGGCTCAGGCAAGACAACTCAGCTGCCGAAAATGTGTCTGGAGGCCGGCCGGGGACGGCAGCGACGCATCGGCTGCACCCAGCCACGCCGTCTTGCCGCGATCACCGTTGCCGAACGACTGGCCTCCGAAATCAAGGAGCGCTGGCTGGTGGGCTACCGGATACGCTTTGCGGATCACACCTCGGATAAAACCAGGATCCAGTTCATGACCGACGGCATTTTGCTGGCGGAAACCGCCTCCTCGCCCCGGCTGGACGCCTATGACACCATCATTCTCGACGAAGCCCATGAACGCAGCCTCAACATCGATTTTCTGATCGGCTACCTCACCCGACTGCTGCGGCAACGCCGCGACCTGAAACTGATCATTTCCTCGGCAACCATTGATACGGAAAAATTCGCTACCCATTTCGACAAGGCCCCGGTAATCGAGGTAACAGGCCGCACCCATCCCATTACCATCCGATACCGGCCGGCCGGCGACGATGACGACGAGGGCGACGGCTACGTGGAACGAGCCGTGACCGAGGTAAAAAAACTGCTGGCCGCTCCCGGCGGTGACATCCTGGTTTTCATGCCCACGGAAAGAGACATCCGCGAAACCCTAGACCTGCTCCGGGAAGAAGAGGATACCGTTCTGACCCTGCCGCTGTTTGGCCGGCTGCAGACCGGAGACCAACGCCGGGTCTTCCTTCCCGGAAAGAAACGCAAGGTGATCGTGGCCACCAATGTGGCGGAGACATCGGTCACCATTCCAGGTATTCGCTACGTGGTGGACACGGGCCTGGCACGCATCTCCCGCTATAACGCCAGGGCCAAAACCACCAGCCTGCGGGTGTCGCGCATTTCCCGGGCAAGCTGCGATCAACGCGCCGGCCGGTGCGGCCGCACCGGACCAGGTGTCTGCATCCGGTTGTTCGGTGAAGAGGATTACCTAAGACGCGCCGAATACACCCAGCCGGAGATCAAAAGGGCCAATCTGGCCGAGGTCATCCTGCGGATGATTCACCTGCGACTGGGGGATCCGCGAAAATTTCCCTTCATGGATCCACCCGCGTCACGGGCAATCAGCGACGCCTATGGCCTGCTCAGGGAACTGAAAGCTCTGACCCCGCAAAACAGCCTGACAAAATATGGAAAAATCATGGCCCGATTGCCGCTTGACCCCTGCCTGTCGCGCATCCTCATCGAGGCCCGTCACCTGGGGGCGCTGCGGGAGTGCAAGGTCATCGTCGCGGCCCTGGCCTGCCGGGATCCGCGCATCCGGCCGGCGGAACGGGAAGAAAAGGCGGACAGGGCCCATGCCCGCTTTGCCGCATCAGGATCCGATTTTCTCAGCCTGCTGGCAATCTGGCAAGCCGGCCCCATGGGCGCCGGCAATAACCGCTCCGGCGGAGCTCTGCGCCGCTTCTGCCGGAGTCACTTCCTCTCCTGGCAGCGCATGCGGGAATGGATCGATATCCATGACCAACTCCACCTTGCCCTGAAGCGGGAAAAATCCTTCACCGACAACCGACGACCCGCCCCGGCCGATGCCGTCCACCGGGCCGTGACCAGCGGCTTTCTGCGCAACATCGGCCTGCGGAAGAAAAAGAACATCTACCGCATCAGCGGCGATCGGGAGGTAATGATCTTTCCGGGCTCCGCCCTTTTCAACCAGGGAAGCGACTGGATCGTCGCCGCCTCGTTTGTGGAAACCTCGCGACTCTTTGCCCGGCTGTGTGCCGCTGTCGATCCGGAGTGGCTGGAAGGCCTCGGCGGTCCCCTTTGTCGTCGCAGCTGGTCCGATCCCCGCTGGGACAAAAAGAGCGGCAGGGTCATGGCCATGGAACGGGTGACGCTCTATGGGTTGCCCATTGTCAGCGGCAGAAGGGTCGATTACGCCCGGACCACCAAGGCAAACCGCAAAGAAGCCCGCTCGATTTTTATCCACACCGCTCTTATCAACGGCGGCCTCGGCGGACGATACCGTTTTCTGAAGACGAACCGGCAACGTCTCAAGGAGATGACAGATCTGGAGGAGAGGATACGCCGCCGCGGCCTGGCACCCGACGACATGCATCTGGCCGCCCTCTACGACCAGCGGCTGGGAAGCGATGTCGTTGACCGCGCCTCCCTGCAGGCCGATATTGAAAAACACGGCGGTGACGACTACTTGCTCATGAGCCTTGAGGACATCCGCCGCCGGCATCATGATCAGCGGCACCTGTTCGATTATCCGGAATACCTGCAAGTGCCGGAAAAAAAATATACCTTCAGGCTCGAATACCTCTTTCAACCGGGACATGAAGCCGACGGCGTAACGGTCGTCATTCCCGTCCATCTGGTTGCCGGCCTTGACCACCGGATCTTCGAATGGCTGGTCCCCGGTCTTTTGCCGGAAAAGATTACCCTGCTGCTCAGGAGCCTGCCGAAAAAGCTGCGACGGTCGCTGGTTCCCATCCCGCAGAGCGTGGACACCCTGCTCGACAGCCTGGACACCGGTCGGGGTTCCCTTTACCAGGCCCTTGAAAAGGCAATATTCAAACTGTACCACGTTGCCATTAAACGAGGGGACTGGAAGGTGGATGCCCTCCCCCCCCACCTGAAATTCCGCTTCCGGGTGGTTGACGCTGCCGGCAAGACGGTGGGATGCTTCAGATCGTTCCGGGACATGACCGGCTCCATGTCCCGGCAGTCGTCCGGCAGCGGGAAGGACGGGGCCGGCAGACCCTCCGGGCCGGGCCGGTGGGAAAAAGAGGATATTTCCGTCGCCGATCTGGACCGAATCCGGAAAAGCATCAGCCTGGCCGACCCGTCAGGAGGAGCACCCCGGATCTTTACCCCCATCCTGGTGGCCGCAACCCATCCCGGACAGGTGGATCTACGCTATGTTGAAAACATTGAGGAGTATCGTGACCACGCCCGCCGGGGCCTCCGCCGCCTCTATCTCCGGCAATTTCCACGGCAGAAAAAAATGCTCCTGCGGGAGTGTGCAAGGGAGATCAGGCTGCATTCCGCCTCCTGGCTCCTGCTTGGATCTCTGAAAGAGAGCAACCGGACAGCCTCGCTGCTGGCAAACTATATCCTGGACGATATCTTTGCCCTGACCTCGCCGGAGCCGGCCGTGGTTGATCGGCGGACATTTGAACGGCGGGTGGAAAAAATCCGAGAGCAGGGCCTGCTCAGCTTAAGCATTGCAAGGCTTGAGCGCATCAGCGGGATCCTCGCCGCCCGACGACGGGTGCTGGAGACCATGTCCCGTTTCCGCGACTCGGCAAAAAAACATCGCCATTTCCAGGCGGAACGTTTCCAATGCTACCGGCGGCACCTAGACGAAATCCTGCCCGCCGATTTCCTCACCAGCAGCAGTTATGAGCGATTGGCCCACACCGACCGTTACCTCCGGGGACTGGAGATCCGTATGGAACGGGCGGAGTATTCTCCTGCCAAGGATGAGGCCAAAATGCGTCGGCTCGTCGTCCACCGGGATCGCCTAAAAAATTTTTCCGAAACCGCCCGGACTCCTTCCTGCCGACGACACCTTGAAGAGTATCGACTCATGTTTGAGGAGTTTCGCCTCTCGATTTTCGCCCCGGAGCTGGGTACGGCGCAACCGGTTTCCGCCCGGAAACTCGAAGATAAATGGCGCCGGCTTAAGGACGGCTGCCGGCGGATGGAGTAGCCGCAGGCCTAGCTGTGGATGAAGACGAAAAGATCGTCGTTGAAACTGATGCGCAAGCGCCCCTCATGATTGCGTCCGAAAACCTCCCATCCGGGTTCACCCTCTATTTCACATTTCAAACACTGGGGTGAATGCACTTTTTTTACATTATCACACCAGGAGACAAGAGAAGAGAACTCATTTTCCTGGGCCGCCACCACCGCGGCAATCTTTTTTGCCGCAGTAAAGTCCACTGTGGCCCCTTCAACTGTTATTTTTACCTTTTCCATTCTTTCCCATATGTTATAATTAGTATAAGGGTGCTGATATTTTCGGACGCCGAAGCATTGCAGCCGAAAGCGATCCCCGTCCGGCAATTTATCTTGACCCGCTTATCAAATACCGGTAGTAATAATACACTCCAAATGAATGATCGTTCAATCATTATTATTGATACAATTCTCCATAAGTATTCTTTCAAGGTTATACTATATGTAAACGTGGTCGCCGACTGAATCCGTAACCAAAGCAAAAGGAGGTCTCGATGAAAAAAACGTTACTGAAACTCTTACCCCTATGTCTGATGTTTTCGCTGCTCACATATGGGTGTACTCAAGACAGCGCCGCCTTGAAGGATACGGCAAAGAAACCGGCCGCGGCAACTGCAGCCCAGGCCAAGGCCCCGGCTGCCCAGAAAAAGGCCGGCAATGTCCTGAAGGGCAAAATCGTCGGTAAATCCAATAAGGCCAAATCCATCTCCATCAAGGTGGGCAAGGGTGATAAGGCCAAGACCATGATGGTCAAATTCGATGACAAAACCAAGGGAATCGAACACGCCAAAAAAGGCCACGCCGCCATCATCACCTTTGAAAAACGCGGCAAGGATCTCTATGCGGTCAACGTCAAACCAAAACTTGCCAAGCTTCCAAAGGGCGTCACCGAGATCAAGGTCAAGGAACTGAAGGCCCTCCTCGACAAGGGTGAGCCTCTCTTTCTGGCCGACGCCCGGCCGGCAAAGCGCTATGCAGCCGGCCATATTCCCGGTGCCGTTTCGATCCCCGTTGCCAAGCTGAAAAAGGAAAAGGCGGCCGTGCTGCCCAAGGACAAGAACATGCCCATTGTCTTCTACTGTGGAGGCCCCACCTGAGGTATGTCCACCAAAAACGCCGGTCTGGCGAAGAAATTGGGATATACCAACGTTCGCGTCTTTCTGCAGGGTCAACCCGCCTGGAACAAGGCCGGATTACCCACCTGCGCCTCAAAGGGCTTTGTTGAAAAGGGTAACATTATCCTGGTGGATCTGCGCTCCGAGAAAAAATCGAAACTGGGTCGCATTCCCCGCTCGGTCACCATTCCCTACGCCACGCTGGATGACAGGATCGATGATTTCCCCACCAAGGCGCCCATCGTCCTGTACAGCGATAACCGGGAAGAGGCCATGGAGGCTCTTGCCGATCTGCGCGAGGAGGGATTCAAGAAGGTCTCCCTGGTTCCCGGTATGTTCCAGGGCTGGATCAAGAACGGTGGTAAACTGACCAAGGATCCCATTGTCACCGAAATCAACTGGAAACGCAAGCTCGGCAAGGGCGAGGTGAGCCTGGCCGACTTCAAGAAGGCGGCAGCGGGCAAGGATCCCAACGTGGTCATCCTCGACGTCCGTACCAAGGACGAGGCAGCGGCAGGCAAGCTGAAAAATTCCATTGCCATTCCCCTGGATGAAATCGGGGCCCGCATGGGTGAACTTCCCAAGGACAAGATGATCTATGTCCACTGCACCACCGGAGCCCGGGCGGACATGGCCGCACAGGAACTGAAAAAGAACGGCTTCAAGGCCAAGTTCCTGGTCGCCAATGTCGAGTGTGAGGGAAATAAATGCGAGTTTGAAGATTAACGTAATCTACCGGCATCTTTTACCAAAAAGGCGGATCGCAGGATCCGCCTTTTCTTTTTTGGTTTCCGGAAAGGCAAAAGAGCGGCCGGGACCGACAGGGGCCGAGAAAGAAGTAAAGGCCGAACAGCCTGTCAGCGCACCGACGCCATCGCTGCTTCACCCTGGGTAACGGCGTCGGCGTCCAGATCGGGAGAATACTCGGGGATGAGCTCCTTGAGGGTTTCCTTGATGCCCCTGGCATCATGGGCCTTGGCCAAGCGGGCAAGCCGACTGAGCGGTTCCCGCAGTTTGGAATAGGGATAGCCGTCCCCCCGCAGCACAACAATCTTTTCATGACTGGTGGCAACGATCCCCTCGCCCTCGGTGATCAGCTCTTCATAGAGTTTTTCACCCGGTCGCAGACCGGTGAACTTGATCTCGATATCCACCCCAGGCTCCTTGCCCGACATCCTGATGAGCTCTTCGGCCATCTGGACAATCTTTACCGGGGTGCCCATCTCCAGGATGAAGATCTCCCCGCCCTCGCCCATGGCTCCCGCCTGGAGAATGAGCTGGGATGCCTCTTCGATGGACATGAAGAAACGGGTGATATCCGGATCGGTTACCGTAACCGGCCCCCCCTGCTCGATCTGCCTCTTGAACAGAGGTATTACCGATCCCGATGATCCCAGGACATTGCCGAAACGCACGGCCATGAAGGTGGTCCGGTGAGCCTGCCTGCTGCTGCGACTGCTCTTGGGGGCATGGTCTGCATTCGAATCCCCGGAATCGGGCTGCTGGTCGCAATTATCTCTACTGTAGGCGAGCATCAGCAACTCGGTGAGGCGTTTCGAGGCCCCCATGACATTGGTGGGGCGCACCGCCTTGTCGGTGGAGACCAGAACAAAACGTTCGACTCCGTACTGGATGGAGGCCTCGATGACGTTGCGCACCGCGAAGATATTGTTGAACACCGCCTCCCATGGATTCCTCTCCACCAGGGGGACATGCTTGTAGGCGGCGGCATGGAAAACCACCGAGGGCCGATGGCAGGCAAAAATCTCCTCCAGGAGCTCTCGGTCCTGTATCTTGGCCAGGACCGCCAGGCAATTCTTGAAACCGTGGTCATGGAGAAGTTCCATCTGGATGTTGTAGAGATTTTCTTCTCCGGCATCGAGGATGATGAGTTTTGCCGGGTCAAACTTCATGATCTGCCTGCAGAGTTCCGAGCCGATGGAACCGCCTCCGCCGGTCACCAGCACGGTCTTACCGCTCAGGTAGCCACCGATGGCATCCTGCTCAAGCCGGACCACGGGACGACCCAGGAGGTCCTTGTAATCCACCTCGCGGATGGAATGGAGGGAAACCTTGCCGTCGATGAGTTCATGGAGACCGGGCAGGATCTTGTAGGGCAGTCCGGTGGATTTGCAGAGCGAGATGATTCTGTCCATCTCCTTTCTGGTGGCGGTGGGGATGGCGATGAGCAGCTCATGGGCATCCGTCAGCTCCACGGCATGGGGCAAATCATCCAGGGAGCCGATCACCGGCACCCCGTGGATTTCCGCTCCCTGCTTGGCCTCATAGTCATCAACCATGCCGACTACGACATAGGGGGCCCGCTTATTCTCCTTGACCTCGCGCAAAATCTTTTCCGCCGTGTTGCCGGCGCCAACCAGTAAGAGCCTGGTCTTATTGTTTGGTTTCTTTTTTTTCAAAAAATAGGTAAAAAGCTCCCGGGGGTCATCCACATACTGACAGACAAAACGGATCACAACCCGATGGCCGGCAATGAATCCAAAACTCAAGATTGCGTCAAGGATGAGCAGGGAGCGTGAGATTCCCTCGAACCGGGTGAACATGAACAGGAAAAAAATGACCACTGCCGAGGAGAGCAGCACCGCCTTGAGCACATTGAGCATGTCGAAAGTGCTGGTATAGCGCCACATGCCCTTGTAGAGGTTGAAATAATAGAAGATCAACAACTTGGTGACAACAAAACCGGGGAGAAGAAAGAGAAGCTGCCGCCGGTATTCGGAGGGAATGCCGTCAAAGCGGAGCAGGTAACTGAGAACCAGTGAAGCGACCACCAGACAGGCATCGACAAAGACCACGAACCAGAAATTGGACCTGCCGTACACCTTGGCGCTCCGGCTGGAATGAAACCTGCTCTGCAGGGCCGACTCATCGGACATTTGGATCATCCTTGTGGATATAATACATATTTACTGACAACAATTTCACCGTTCATCATTCACGATTCAGGCGGCATGTGCCCAACCAGCCAATCGCGCTGCCGCCCTGCTAGTGGTTGATGTACTTCATTATATGATGGAAAATCTACGAAAGTCAAACAGCTATCCCATGGTTTTTTTACGAACAATCAATTGCTAGATGAAAAAAATCATCAATTCGGAAAAGGGACAGGACACGCCGTGGGCAGGCCCGCTCCAATCCGGACGGACGGAAAGCACGGGGTTGCTGCAGGGCTCCGGATGAGACGGAGATGAAACTCATCATCCTCGACCGCGACGGCGTCATCAACCAAGATTCGGACTCCTATATCAGATCTCCGGAGGAATGGGTTCCCCTTCCTGCAAGCCTTGCGGCCATTGCCCTCCTGGCACGGGCCGGCTACCGGATTGGAGTGGCTACCAACCAGTCGGGCATAGCCCGCGGCCTCTTTGATCGGCAGGCCCTGGATCTGATGCATGATAAGATGCGGAACCTGCTGCGGCAGCGGGGCGGGCGCATTGATTATCTCACCTTTTGTCCCCACGGTCCCGAAGAAGGCTGCGGCTGCCGGAAACCACAACCGGGCATGCTGCTTGAAATCTGCCGCCACTTTGCCACGCCCCCAGGGGAGACGACCATGGTCGGCGATTCACTCACCGATTACCAGGCCGCCACCCGGGCCGGGATGCGCTTTGCCCTGGTCTTGACAGGCAAGGGACGACGGACCCTGGAAAAGGGAAAGCTGCCATCCTCAGTTGCCGTTCACAGCAATCTCCATGAATTTGTCAAAAACCTCCTCCAGTGAGCCCATGACCTCTCTTGCGACAACCCTCCAGGAACACCGGCGAGTTATCAAGGCTCTTCTCCACCAGGGCGAGGCCATTGAAAAGGCCGGGGCGCTTTTGTCCCGCTGCCTCGACGCGGGGAATAAAATCCTTCTCTGCGGCAACGGCGGCAGCGCCGCCGATTGCCAGCACATGGCCACCGAACTGATGGTACGGTACCGGAACAGGCGCCATCCCCTTTCCGCCGTTGCCCTCACCACCGATACCTCGGTTCTCACCGCCCACAGCAACGACTTTGGCTTTGATACGGTTTTCTCGCGGCAGCTGGAGGGGATCGGAGCCGCGGGCGACTGTCTGTTGGCCATCTCCACCTCCGGCACCAGTATCAACATCATCCGGGCGGTTGAAACAGCCCGGATGATGAACATCCACACCATCGGCCTCACCGGCTCGTCGGGCCATGAACTCGCCCGCCTAGCAGAGCTTGCCGTCATTGTTCCCAGCAGCGTGACAGCCCGGATCCAGGAGGCCCATATCCTCATTATTCACTGGTGGTGCGAGCTACTTGAAAAGAAGGCGCAAGGAAAGGGGAGATGACCATTTCGCTTCCAGATTTCAGTCACTCCCGGATTATTGTTGTCGGCGACCTGATGCTGGACCGTTCCTGGTACGGTGACAGCCGTCGAATATCTCCGGAGGCGCCGGTGCCGGTGGTGCATGTCCACGGTGACGAACATCGGGCCGGAGGGGCCGGTAACGTGGCCCGCAACATCGCCGCCCTGGGCGGCAAGGTCCACCTGCTGGGAATCATCGGCGATGATGAAAACGGGTGTCTGCTTGAGGGCCTGCTTGAGGATGCCGGCATAGCCGCGCATCTGCACAGGACCCGGGAGTACTCCACCTGCCAGAAACTGCGCATCATCGCCCAACGACAGCAGATGATCCGTCTTGACTTCGAGGAGAGCTTCGCACCGGTGGATAAAAGGGAATTGCTCGCCTCCTACCGGCGACTGCTGGATGACGCCGACCTGGTGATCCTCTCCGATTACAACAAGGGCACCCTGAGCGAAATCACCCGGTTCATCCGCCCGGCACGCAATCTCCGGAAACCGGTGATCATCGACCCCAAGGGAACCGACTTTGAAAAATATCAGGGTGCCACCCTGCTCACACCCAACCTTGCCGAGTTCGAAAACGTATCCGGCCCCTGTCTCACCGGTAAAGAACTGGATACCAGGGGAGAAAAACTACGCCGCCACCTGCAGCTCGACGCCCTCCTCGTTACCAGGGGGGCGGCGGGCATGTCCCTTTTTCAGCGCGAAAGAGCTCCATTTCACCTCCCCGCCCATACCCGGGAGGTCTTTGATGTCACCGGCGCCGGCGATACGGTGGTGGGAACCACCGGACTCATGCTGACCGCCGGGGCATCCCTGGAGGAAGCGGTGACCATGGCCAATCTGGCGGCCAGCCTGGTGGTCGCCAAACTGGGAACCGCAACCGTCACCCCCGCGGAACTGCACCGGGCCATACTGGAGCCTGCAACCATGCAATACGGTATCGTCGACGCGGCCGCCCTGGAGGAGATAATGCGGCAGGCCCGCAGCCGGGGAGAAAAAATCGTCATGACCAACGGCTGTTTCGATCTTCTCCACGCCGGCCATCTCAGTTGTCTGCAACAGGCCCGCCAACTGGGCGATCGTCTGGTAGTGGCGGTCAACAGCGATGATTCGGTGGCCAGGCTAAAGGGTGAGAACCGCCCCATCAATCCACTTAATCGGCGGATGGCGCTGCTTGCCGGTCTCAAGTGCGTGGACTGGGTGGTTTCTTTCAGTGAGGATACGCCCGCAGAACTGTACCGCCGGCTGCAACCCGATATTCTGGTCAAAGGCGGTGATTATTCTGCAGCGGAAGTGGCCGGGGGAGAGCATGTCACCCGGCGTGGCGGCAGCATAGAGATCATCGACCTGTTGCCGGACATCTCCACAAGCGATCTCATCAGAAGAATCCGCACGGGCCGGAACCGGGAGTGAGAAGGGAAACCGGCAACCGGCTTCACGCCGCCCGGATGGCCAGGTAGATATCACCGGTTACCCAGGAGCCGCCCTCTTTGCGAAGACGCTCCCGCCTGGACCTCTGCGGAAGCCATCCCGTCTTCTCCAGAACCGCGGTGATATACGCCGGACAGTGGGCATACCGGCCGGTGGCTCCGAGGCGCCAGCCCTCCCCGCTGTGATGTTCGGTGGAAAAACAGAAAAGAGCACCCCTGCGGGCCCGCAGGGCAGCCGCCTGCAGCAGGGGGGTAAGATCCCCCAGATAGGTGAAGAGATCGGCGGCCAGCAAAAGATCATAGAACCGCCCACCAGCGGCGAGAAAATCGACGACATCACCGGTGTGCAGCTCGTCGTAGAGCTGTTTCTCCGCCGCGGCCGACACCATGCCGGCCGAAAGATCCACACCGGCGAGAAAATCACAGCGCGACCGGAATCTCTCTCCGGCAAGCCCGGTACCGCAGCCCAGATCCAGGCCCCGGGAAAAACGCCCCCCAACCGGGCCGCTGGTTGCGGACAGTTTCAGCTGTTCATCCAGCAGCTCCCGCAACAGATCCGGTACCCGGTACTCCAGCCTCTGCAGGAGGTTGTGGTCGAATGTTGCGCTGTAGTCGTCGAAAAGGTCACGGATATACTCCCGGGGCGGGGCAGCCTCCCCCCGACCGGAAAGGGCGGCCAGCATGTGGCGGGCCGCGGCATGATCAGGGCACAAGGCAAGCAGGCGGCCGTAGAGCGCCCTTGCCTGTTGCCGGTCACCCCGGCGATGGCGGAGATATGCCAGGTTGTTGAGCGCCGATTCATGCCCCGGGTTCAGGGCAAGCAGGCGTTCATATATCAGCACCGCCCTTTCATCCCTGCCCCACTCCTGGTAACAGCAACCCAGATTGTAAAGGGTATCCGCATCATCCGGAGATAAATCCAGGGCACGACGATAACTGCTCACGGCCCGCTCGTAGCGGCCGCACTGCTTGTAGGCCAGGCCCAGGTTGAAATGGATATCGGCGTCGCCGTCATCACGTTGCGCCGCCCGTTGGAGGGCATCAGCCGCCTCGGCAAATCGTCCGAGTTCGTAACAGGCCAGGGCGTAATTGTAGAGAACCGGGCAGGCATCGGGAAAACGGGAGAGGACGCGCTCATAGAGCCGCAGGGCCCTGGAAAACTCCCCGTTTCCATGCAACTCAACGGCCTGCCGGTAACAGGCTTCGATATCGTTCTCCGACTGCGGCATCTGCTCCCATCCCTCCTTCTTCCGCTATTACCCTCTTTGCCGCTACAAAACTTCACGCAAAATTTCCTCCGGATTACCCATTTACCCCATCCACGGGGCATATTCAAGAAAATGGTAAGCCGATACCCCCTTCTCAATCCCGTGGCGACGTCTCTCCGGCAGCCGGGCACCATCACCGCCTGCAGTGACTGGACAGCAACCTTACATGAGGGAGAAGGGTGCGGATATCGGCGTTTATTTCCGCATCTTCTCATCCCGGAACAATCTCCCTGTCCCGGAGAGGCCCGGCCGGGGAAAAAAGGTTATTGACAAGAAGGTTGAAACGATTTACTTGAGTTTGGTTAATAAGGATGGGTAGAATACAAAATATTCATCTAAATTTTATAAACTAGAATTGTGTGGAGGAAATCATGTTTGAAGTAACCGTTGACAAGGACAAGTGTACCGGCTGTGAAGAGTGCATCGACAACTGCCCGGCGGAAGTTCTGGAGCTGGTGGATGGCAAATCCGAACCCGTGGAAATGGACGAATGCCTGGGATGTGAGACCTGCGTGGAAGTCTGCCCCGAGGGAGCGATCACCGTCGAAGAAGTGTAAGGTTGTTTCAGCACAGTCAGCATCCGGTTACCGGCGCCCCGCCGGTAACCGGATTTTTTTTTTGCCCTTTCGCAAAGCCGGACAATCCACCGCCGTCACCTCCACGCCGGGCCGTGTCACCCCCTTTTGTTCCATCGTAATCCCGGGAAGATGCCCAAATTCGTCCCGGGAGCCGGGGACGACCGGAAGATGGTGTTTCTTATGGACAATCTCCCTGATTTTGGTACAATAGTCGGCCAACACGGAAGAAGTTGCCGGATAAAGCGATCGCTTGCATCAAAACAACGAATCGAGAAGGAGGAGACATGAAAAGAGTAACACTGGTACAGGTGGCCCTGTTTTTAATGGTTTCAGCATCCATCGCCACCGCTTCAACCCTGGATGATGTCAAAAAACGCGGGGTTCTCAACTGCGGTGTTTCAACCGGCCTGCCCGGATTTTCTGCCCCTGACGAGAAGGGAAACTGGACCGGCCTGGATGTGGATGGCTGTCGCGCCGTGGCCGCCGCCGTGCTGGGGGACGCCGGCAAGGTCAAGTACACGCCGCTCAATGCCAAGGAGCGCTTCACCGCCCTGCAGTCGGGTGAAATCGATGTGCTGGTACGCGGCACCACCTGGACCCAGACCCGGGATACCTCCCTGGGCCTCAACTTTGCAGGCGTCAATTACTATGACGGCCAGGGGTTCATGGTCAACAAAAAACTGGGTGTCAAGAGCGCCAAGGAGCTGGACGGCGCCGCCATCTGCATCCAGTCCGGTACCACCACCGAGCTCAATCTCGCCGACTACTTCACCGAAAACAAGATGAAATACCAGGCCGTTGTCTTTGATACCCATGACCTGACTATCAAGGGTTTCGAGGCCGGTCGGTGCGACGTGCTCACCTCGGACCAGTCACAGCTCTACGGCCTGCGCACCCATCTTGCCAAACCGGAAGAGGCTATTCTGCTGCCGGAAATCATCTCCAAGGAGCCCCTGGGCCCCGTTGTCCGCCAGGGGGATGACGGCTGGTTCAATATCGTCCGCTGGACCTTTTTCGCCATGGTCAATGCCGAAGAACTGGGTGTGACCTCAAAAAACATCGACTCCATGAAGGACTCCAAGAATCCGGCCATCCGCCGTCTGCTGGGTCTGGAAGGACTCAAGGGGCAGGGCCTGGGGCTCAGCGACGACTGGTCCTACCAGATCATCAAACAGGTGGGGAACTACGGCGAAATTTTCGAGAAAAACGTCGGCATGGGATCGCCGCTGAAGATCAAGCGTGGTCTCAACGCCCTGTGGAAGGACGGCGGCATCCAGTATGCCCCGCCGTTGCGCTGACATTTAAGAGCCGAATCCACCGGAACGCATGGTTCATGCGTTCCGGTTTTTTCTGTTTTTCTGCGGATCAGGTGCGTTCACTCCCACCTGATCCGCAGGCAAATAAGAGTTCCGCATAATGCCTGCCGATTCCCAACCCAAACGCTCCACTCCCTGGTGGAACAACGCCCGTCACCGGGCTGTCATCTTCCAGCTTTTTCTGGCGCTGGCCCTGCTGCTCTTTTTCTTTTTCATCGGTCGCAACACGCTCCACAACCTAGAGCAGCGCGGTATCGCCACCGGCCTGGCCTTTCTCAGGCAAAAGGCCGGATTCGGCATTATCCAGCACCTCATCCCCTATAACGAAAATTACACCTACGGCCGTACATTTGTCGTCGGCCTGCTCAATACGATCCTGGTTTCGGGCCTGGGGATCATATTTGCCTCCATTCTCGGCTTCACCATGGGCGTGGCCCGGCTCTCCTCCAACTGGTTAATCTCAAGGCTTGCCGCCGTCTACATCGAAACATTCCGCAACATACCGCTATTACTACAGATTTTTTTCTGGTATTTTGCCGTTCTGCGTGCCCTGCCCGCGCCCAGACAGAGCCTGCACATCGGCCAGGCCGCGTTTTTGAACATCCGCGGCCTCTACCTGCCGCGCCCGGTTTTCGAGGCGGGTTTCGGCTGGGTGGCCGCCGCCCTTCTCTTCTGCCTGCTCTTTCTTCCCGCCTTGTATTACTGGGCAAAAAAACGACAGGAGCGCACCGGGGAACAGTTCCCGGTGCTCATCGTCTCGCTGGCGCTTGTGACCGGTCTGCCCACCATCGCCTACTTTGGAGCCGGCACACCTCTGGGATGGGATCTGCCGGTGCTCAAAGGCTTCAACTTCCGCGGCGGGCTCACCATCATTCCGGAGCTCACCGCCCTGCTCATGGCTCTCACCATCTATACCGCCACCTTTATCGCCGAGATCGTCCGCTCCGGCATACTGTCGGTGAGCCACGGTCAGACCGAAGCGGCTTCGGCCCTGGGACTCCGACCCGGCAAGGTGTTGCGGCTGGTGGTCATTCCCCAGGCCATGCGGGTGATCATCCCCCAGCTCACCAGCCAGTATCTGAATCTCACCAAAAACTCCTCGCTGGCCACGGCCATCGGCTATCCGGACCTGGTTGCGGTGTTCGCCGGCACCACCCTGAACCAGACCGGCCAGGCCATGGAGATTATCGCCATGACCATGGCGGTCTATCTGACCATCAGCCTGCTCATTTCCCTGTTCATGAACTGGTACAACAGTCGTTCCATGATAAAGGAGCGTTAAACTAAATGACCGTCCACACTCCACATCCGGACCTGCCGCCGCCCCGTACAACGGTGGGACCCATCGCCTGGGTACGGCGGAATTTTCTGTCATCACCGCTCAACACCTTTTTTACCCTGCTGGGGCTCTACATCCTCTATCTCACCGTCCCGCCCCTGGTGAAATGGGCCTTCATCAATGCCGACTGGGTCGGCAGCAGCAAGGCGGATTGCAGCGGCGACGGCGCCTGCTGGGTCTTCATCAAGGTTCGCTTTCTGCAGTTCATGTTCGGCTTCTATCCTCGTTCCGAATACTGGCGGGCCATTGCCGCCTTTCTCCTGCTCGGCTCCCTGGTGGCCTACCTTCTCATCGAGCGTACCCCGAAAAAATCATGGGTGGCTGCCTTTACCATCCTCGGCTATCCCCTGGTCGCCTACGCCCTGTTCTACGGCGGTTTCGGGCTACCCGTGGTGGAAACCTACAAGTGGGGCGGCCTGATGCTCACTCTGATACTCTCCACCATCGGCATGTTCTTCGCTCTGCCCTTCGGCATTATTCTCGCCCTGGGGCGCCAGTCCTCCATGCCGGTGGCCAGGTCGGTTTCCGTGGTCTTTATCGAGCTGTGGCGGGGGGTGCCGCTGATCACCGTTCTCTTCATGTCCTCGGTCATGCTGCCGATCTTCATGCCCGAGGGAATCCGGATCGACAAGCTGATCAGGGCCCTGGTGGGTATCGTTTTCTTCCAGTCCGCCTACATGGCCGAGGTCATCCGCGGCGGATTACAGGCCATGCCCAAGGGTCAATACGAGGCTGCCGATGCCCTGGGGCTCAAATATCACCAGTCCATGGCCCTCATTATCCTGCCCCAGGCACTGAAGACCGTGATCCCGGGAATCGTCAACACCTTCATCGCCCTGTTCAAGGATACGACCCTGGTACTGATCATCGGCCTTTTCGATATTCTGGCAGTGGTCCAGTCCGCCTTTACCGATCCCAACTGGCTGGGTTTCGCGGTGGAAGGCTATGTCTTTGCCGCCCTTGTCTTCTGGATCTTCTGCTTCTCCATGTCACGCTACAGCCAATACCTGGAAAAAAAGCTGCACACGGGACATAAGGTCAACAGGTAAAAAAATAAGCAAAAGAGGGGGCCGCCCCCGCTGGGCGCCGCCCCGTGGAAAACGAAAAATCATCCATTGAAAAAGGCTTCCCGACACCATGAGCAATCACACCTCGCTCTCCCCGTCTGAAAGGGGTGAAATCGCCATTCTGATCAAATCCATGCACAAGTGGTATGGAGATTTCCATGTCCTCAAGGATATCAACCTTATGGTATTACGGGGGGAACGGATCATCATCTGCGGACCCTCGGGTTGCGGCAAGTCGACCCTGATCCGCTGCATGAACCGATTGGAGGAGCATCAGAAGGGCGAGATCATCATCGACGGTATTCCCCTCACCGACGATCTCAAACATATCGAAAAAATCCGCCGGGATATCGGCATGGTCTTCCAGCAGTTCAACCTTTTTCCCCACCTCACCGCCCTGGAAAACTGCTGCCTGGCGCCCATCTGGGTGCTAAAAAAACCGCGGCGCGAGGCCGAGGAAATCGCCATGCACTTCCTGGAGCGGGTCAAGATTCCGGAGCAGGCGGACAAGTACCCGGGTCAGCTTTCGGGCGGGCAGCAGCAGCGGGTGGCCATCGCCCGCAGCCTCTGCATGAATCCCAAGATCATGCTTTTCGACGAGCCCACCTCGGCCCTGGATCCTGAGATGATCAAGGAGGTTCTCGACGTCATGGTCAGCCTGGCCGACGAAGGCATGACCATGCTCTGCGTCACCCATGAGATGGGCTTTGCCAAGACCGTTGCCAACCGTATCATCTTCATGGACGGCGGGGAGATTATCGAAGAAAACGATCCCGACTCCTTTTTCACCAACCCGCAGTCGGACCGCACCAAACTCTTTCTCAGCCAGATTCTTTAAGAATCACGGAAATATAAAAGAATCCGGCCACAAGACACGATGGGACCGGAGGAGTGATCTTGTCCCGGTCCCCACTTCCGCTGCAACCGGGATCTTCCTGGCCGGGGGCTGCCTGGTGTCTACTACCCGAAGATTCCCTTGAGGAAAAAAAAGAAGAGGATCGAAAGGACGGCGCCGGCGGGCAGGGTAACCAGCCAGGAGATGATGATGTTCATCACCACCCGCATGTCCAGAGCACCGATGCCGCGGGCCAGACCGACTCCCAATACCGAACCCACGAGAATATGGGTGGTGGAGACCGGCAACCCGGTGCGCGAGGCCAGCACCACGGTGGTGGCGGCGGCCAGCTCGGCGCAAAAACCGCGGGAGGGGGTGAGCTCGGTAATCTTTTTGCCCACGGTGAGCATTACCCGGTAGCCCAGGGTAATGAGACCGGTGACAATGCCGGTGCCGCCGAGCAGGAGAATCCAGACCGGCATTTCCGACTTCTGCATCACCTCGCCGCCGGAGCCGACAATACTGATAACCGCGGCCAGGGGACCGATACCGTTGGCCACGTCATTGGAACCGTGGGCAAAGGCCATGGAACAGGCGGTAAAAAGCATCATCGGGGTGAAGACCTTTTCCACACTGGCAAAGTGAAAATCCCGATCCGCCGCCACATCCTCCCGGACCCTACGGATGAAAAACCAGCCGATAGCCGCGGTGAGCATGCCGATGAGCGCGGCGATCATCAGACTCTGTAGCGGCGTCAAATGGATATGCAGGTGCTTGAGTCCCTTGAAGAGAGTAACCAGGGAGATGATGAATCCCACCAGGAAAATATAGCCCGGGGCATAACGTTTGGCGCTTTTGAGCGGATTTTCGGCATTGAAAATCAGCTTGCGGGTGCTCATCACCAGCAGAAAGGAGATGGTGCCGCCGATGGCCGGTGAGATGACCCAACTGGCAACCACTTTGCCGATCTTGCCCCAGTTCACCGCCTCCGGGCCGATACCGACAATACCAAATCCCACCAGGGCGCCGATGATGGAATGGGTGGTGGACACCGGCCAGCCCTTGGCCGAGGCGATCATCAGCCAGATGGCCGCAGCCAGCAGGGCGGCAAGCATGCCATAGACCAGGATTTCCGGCGTGGCCACGATGGAGGTGGGATCGATGATCCCCTTTCGGATGGTCTTGGTCACATTGCCGCCTGCAATGACCGCGCCGGCAAACTCGAAGACAATGGCAATGCCGATGGCCTGCCTGACACTTACCGCACCGGCTCCCACCGAGGTTCCCATGGCATTGGCCAGGTCGTTGGCCCCTACCCCCCATGTCATATAGAGGCCGAAGATGACGGCCAGAATAACGAAAATCGTTCCCTGGGCAGCGATTATTTCCATATTTTCCCCCTGCTATTTGGACAAGAACAGTAAAAGACGATCCGAGATGTTCTCCGCCTGGTCCGAGATGTTGCCGATAATCTCGATTACCTGATACCAGAAAACGGCGGAGACCGGGGGCAGGCTATCCTCGACCGAAAACAGAGTGCGCCTGGTGCGATGGAGGATATCGTCGATATTGTGCTCGCTCTTGCGCACCCCGGCGATCATCTCGATCACCTTTTCATACTCCCGGCCGCCGAACCCCACCTGTACCAGTTCATCGAGCTCCTCGATGATCAACTTTGCCTCGGAACTGACCTCCATGGTTCCTTCAATGAGCTCGTCAAGCAAGGGGCGGATCTCGGCCGGAACGGCCATATCACGACTGGTCAGAATCTGGCTGATTTTTTCTGCGGAATCGGCAATGGCATCCTGGTCCCGCAGAAGCGCCAGCAGGTCGCGGCGGGCCACCGGCATAAACAGGGTTTTGGGCATGTGCAGCCGCAGATCGCTTTTGATCTTATCTGCCGAGGTCTCCAGCTCGGCGATATCAGCGGCGATTGTCCGCAGCTGTTCCCCGTCTTCCTGATAGAGGGCGTCAAAAAGACCGGGCAGCAGGCAGACGCAGGAAAAAACCGTGCGCATATGTTCCTGTATGGGCTTGAATGGTGAACTGCGCAACAGTCCCGCAAGGGGATTGGTCGTCATCATGGCCATGGATGGAAAACCTCCAGCTTAAAAGAAACGGAAATGGCGTCCCATGGTGAACCACGGGCAAAATACAGCCTACTTCTACCCCATTTTGTTGATTATTTCCATAAGAGGTTCAGCGGAAAATCGTAAGGGAATCATTTTTTTATTCACCTGCAGAAAGGCCCCCGGTCCTTCGGGGCGACCGCTGTAGACGACATGGTGTCCCTTGATCTGATGAACATTCCTCCACAGGGTACTGTCGGAATCATAGGGGGTGTGTCCAACGATAAAGGGAGCGTGTTTGGGCAGGTCCAGGCTCTTGCGAAAGCGTTTCACATCGCCGGCCCCATATCCCGCCAGGGAATTGGAACGTTTGAGGCGGCCGGTAATCAGCTCCCGGGCGATTTTGGAGCCGGGTTTCAGGTTGATGAGCTTTTTGCGGGATACCTTGCGCCAGGGAGGAGCGGCGTGACAGGCGACAAAACTGCTTGATTTGGCGATATAGGGAAGCAGGCCGTGAAATCTCTCCATCTCATCCACATAATCCCTGCCACGCAGTTCCATGAGTCGCTTTTTCATCAAAATGCCCTGGGGAATTCCATCCTTGCTGATCCCCGGGTTGAAGCTGTCGTGATTACCGCGCAGGTAAAAGAAGTTGCGGGGAAAGCGCCGCTTCAATTGCAGGATCAGATCCATAATCAGCACCGAACTCTCCATATCCTCCATCTCCCCCGGCACTTCGGGATGCACGGCATCTCCCAGGATGACCAGATATGCATCTCCCGTGGTCAGCCGGGGCAGTAATTTGTTTTCGCTGAGGATCTTCAGGAGGTTGTTGACCCGGGCATGCAGGTCGCCGACGACGAGCACCTGCACGGTGTCCAAAAGTTCCACCAGGGCGCCGGGCCGGCCAGCGGCGTTTCTCGGCCGGAAGGGCTCTGCGGCCAGGATGGCGTTGACCTCGCGGATCTGCCGCAGGGCATCGTCCGGGGGCAGCCGGTGCACCGCGCCGCCGTAGAAGCTGCGGATACGGTTGATGATCCGCTGCCGTTTCTCCCTTATGCGGGCATGATACCCGGGATGATCTCCCCGCCTCACCTCGACCCGTTTGCGGTCGTCCAGGGGGGTGATCACCAGATCACCGTTGAGATTCACCACCTGCAGATGCCGCTTGGCCACCTTTTTGGGAAAGCGGAAGAGCTGGTGATAATCATCGTTGGCCCGGCCGATCATCACCGACTCCCGGCGCTGGATGAGGGTGAATCCCCGCATGCCCGTGTCCTGTCCCTCAGGATCGGTGACCACCCAGTTTTTACTGAGGATCTGTTTCTTTTTGCGGAAGCTGATCTCAGGGGAAAAGAGCAGGGTTCTGGTGCCGAAACGAATGGTGAACGGATAGCCGTCATAGGCGATGCGGCTCTCGCAGGGAAGGGTCTGCCATTCCTCTCCCGGCTGGATCCAGTTATGGGGATCGCGCCTGAGCAGCAGCCATTTCCAGCCTGCCGGGGTGGTGAGATCCGGCTTGAGATCACAGCCGCCGGTGGCCCAGCGCGGCACCTGGCTCTCCTCTTCGTCCAGAAAGCGGTAAGGAGGCTTGTCCAGGCTCAAGCGAACGTAGACATGCATTCCCTGTTGATGCAGATAATAGGCAACCTGCCGGTAGACGGCCAACTGTCTCCTGACCATCTTGAGAGAGAGATTTTCATCCACCGGAAAATAACCCTTGCTCCGCCGCTTTTTGCGATAGGCAAAGATGGTGCGGGCCTTGGGCAACAGAAACTCGAAAATATAACGTTCCCGCCAGTTGGATTGAAAAAAATGGTTGGATAGGGGCGGAATCTTGATACGTTCCGGCTCAAGTTCGGGTGGTTCGGGGGCCTCCAGCCATTCCTCGTCAAAGACGGTCAGCGGTTCGCGGATTCCCTTAAAGGGCAGGCCGAGATGGATCTCCCGGGGTCGGAAAACCAGGGTCCTGTCCTTCCACCAGCCCTTGCGGGTCAGGTCCAGATAGCCCTCGTTGGGCCAGCCGTGGATCTTGTTGATATAATAGGTCTTACCGGCACCGGGAGGGCCGGTGACCACCAGCTGAATAAAGTTGAGGCCCGCGGGCAGCTGTACCCCGTGAACATTCTGCAGGGTTTTGATGGGAACAAGTTTTTTTTTCAAGGCTTGGGGCCGATCAACGGCCTACTCTTCGGCGGGATGATCAGGCCGGTCGCCTGCGGCTCGGCCGAGGGGAGCCAGGAGATCGGCCAATTCTTCCGGCGTGAGAATGGAACGCAGTTCCCGGCTGCGACGATCGTGCAGCCGCCGCCGGTCGCCCTTGCGGCGATCGACGCCCAACCGGGCGTTGAGCAGGGTCCGCAGGATACATCGCAGGGAACGCCGGGGCAAAACCGCCTCGGTGCGGCTGTCGCGACGGCGTTCGGCCTGGGTACGGCGATCGGAGATGCGCCGCCTGTCATGGGAGGCGATGCGTCGTTCCTTGCCGTTCCAGGTGTCGTCACAATGTGAATCAGCTTCCATGCCCGGGACCTGCGGAGATAATCGTTACCGGTTACTGAATGCCGTGACCGCGGCGGATTCGATCTTCTTCCTGAAAATCCCACTATACAAAACCGGGCAAAACATGCCAGCAGAAGTAGGCTTTGTCCGGCATCGCCGGGGTAACCGCAAGTTAAGGGGAGCGAGCTATCCGTCGCCGCAGGGCAGGGTAATAATGAAACGGGCTCCGCGGCCCGGCTCGCTTTCCACCAGGATTTCGCCGTTATGTTCCTGGACGATACCATAGCTCACCGACAGCCCCAACCCCGTTCCCTCGCCCGGATCCTTGGTTGTGAAAAAGGGGTCGAAAATTTTCGGCAGGATTTCCTTGTCGATGCCGGGCCCGTTATCCTCGACAACGATGCGGATACCGCCGTCCCCGGTCTTGCCGGTGCTGATCCTGATCTCGCCCGCCCCCTCCATTGCCTGAAATCCATTCATCACCAGGTTGACAACCACCTGCTTCATCCGCTCGCCGTCCATGAGGCAGGGGGGCAGATCATCCGCCAGGTCCAGGGAAAGCCGGATGTCGTTCATCAACAGTTGCTGCCCCAGCATGGACTCCACCTCGCGGATCATCTCGCCTGCATGCACCGGATGTTTTTCCGATCCATGGCTGCGGGCGAAGTTGAGCAGGTCGGCGACAATGCGCTGGCAGTTGCGGGCGTGGCGCTCGATCACCGAGATATCCTCGGCCACCCGTCCCTCTCCGCCGTTACCGCGAATGGTCTCCCCCTTGATAATATCGGTGTAGCAGAGAATCACACCCAGGGGATTGTTGATCTCATGGGCAACACCCGCGGCAAGCTGGCCCAGGGCCACCAGCCGGTCGGTCTGTCGTATCCGCCTCTCCACCTCCCGGTGGGCGGTGACGTCGCGGGCAAAGCAGACAACACCCCGGCGATCGTCATCCTCCCGGGCAATGGGATAAAAGGACATTTCAAAGATCGAACCGTCTGAGAGTTTCATCTCGCTGGAGACCGGTTCGGTAATCCCGGCCCGCAACTGATCGGCACAGTAATGGAAGGGACAGGGCCCCTTCACCGCCAGGGTGGAGATCTCCCGCCCCACCACATCGTCGAGCTCAAGGCCGTAGCGGCTGAGAAAGGCGCTGTTGACCATGCGGATGGTGTTTCCCGAACCGAGCAGCACCACCGGATCGGTGATCCCTTCGAACACCGACTGCAGCAGTTCCTTGCTCAGCCGCAGCCGGGTGATGTTCTGCAGGCTTTCCAGGGTAATGCCGATCTGTCGCCCCATGGAAAGGAGGAGCTCGTGCAGGGCGTCGCAGAGATAGTGGAGATCGATTCCCGAGAAAATCATGGCCCCCAGCACCCGGTTGCGACAGCAGAGCGGCACCCGCAAACTGACGAACCGCTCGTCCTCCCCCCCGATCAGACTGATCTTGCCGCAAAACTGCGGTGGGGCCGTTCCCCTGTCCTGGGCGTCATTTTCGAGAAATTCCTGCCAGTCATCATCCAGGGCCAGTTCCGGCTCAAGATCGATGCCGTTCTCATCACATTTGAGCTCAAGGACCATCTTTTCACGGTGAAAGAGATAGATGCCGGCGCCACCGGCCGGAATCACCTTGAGCGCCTCGTGCAGAAACGCCGGCAGCAGGTCGTCGAGGCGGACGGCGCCGGTGATGAGTTCGGCGATGGTGTTGAGCAGGTGCAACTCGCGATTGCGCATGGTGACCTGGCGCCGCAACCGCTCCTGGGATAGCTCCAGGGCCTCGGTGCGTTCGGCAACCATGGACTCCAGGTTGCCGGCATATTCCTCGAGCCGGTTGCGGCTGTCGGTGAGGTGCTCGGCCACCAGCCGACCCGCCGCTACCAGTTCATGCATCTCATCCTTTGATGCCGCCAGCTTGTAGAGCCTGCTGCCCTTCTCGTCGGTGAGGCTGTCCCGGAAGAGTCCCAGCAGGTCACGGAAGTTGCGGACAATGAGACGGTCGAAAAAGAGCCAGATGAAAAGGTAGAGAAAGAGGACGATGACCACCACCAGGCTGAAGATCTGGAACGCCACCTGGCGGATCTCCGCAAAACCGATCTCCGCCGGAATGCCGATACTCTGCACCCCGCCGATCTCGTCCTCATGGCGGAAAAATCCCCGGGTATCACCATATTTCTCGACAATGGCGGCCGGAGCCTCCTGGGGAGTTCCGTGGCAATGCAGACAGGAATGACGAAAAACAACCGGTTTAAAACGCATGAAATAGCGCTCTTCGTTACGCCGCACCGTGCCGAACCACTCCTCTTCCTCGGGTTTTTCCCGGAAATAGGTGATCATCTTGCGTTCCAGCTCGTTGGCCTCAAAATCGGGATTGCGGGCGTCGATGGCAACACGGCGATAGGTGAACAGGGGAACCTTTTCCTTGAAGCGGTCCATGATCACCCGGGTGGCAAAGGAGGTGGACATGGCCTCGATAACGAAACGGTCACCATCCAGCACCTCGTACATGCGCGGCCTGAGCACCTCACGGATGTAACCGCGGGCCGATTCCACCGAGGCCATCACCAGTTCGGTTTTTTTCAGGAGCTCATCCTCAAAAAACTTTTTTTCGTACATGTAGATGATGACCGCGGACAGGCCGCAGAAAAAGATGAGAATCAGGCCGACACCGATCTGAAACCGGTATTTCATAGGGCGATTCTTGCGAACCTCCGGCGCTGATTGAACCAGAGCGTTACGGTGAGCAGGGCTCCGATCACATCGGCAAGGATATCCCAGCAACTGGGCATGCGACCGGGAATAAAGGATTGGTGAATTTCGTCGCTGATACCGTACAGCAGACAGAAGAGTACAACGCCGATACAACTGGCCAGGGGACGGCGGCAACGGTAATCCGGATCAACGGCAAAAAGCGCGGTGGCGGCCAGCACGCCGTAGGCCAGGCAGTGCAGCAATTTGTCAAGATTGACGATATCGGGCAGGGAAAAGGCGTCCCCGGGATGATGGGAGAGAAAAAAGAGCAGGCCCATGACTGAGAGCAGCGGCACTACGGCAAAAAGACGTCTTGGCATGGCGGCACTGTTGACCAATTACAGTTTGCAAGCAGGATATACCGCGGGTTTACATACCCTGTGACCGGTTACAAGGCTGAGACAAAAACATCACATCACTTCTTCTATTAGACGAAAAAGCGGCCGGAAAGTCAACGGTTCACCCCGGCGGCGTGGACCCGGTCAAGCAGCTCCCGGGGATAACGCTTCCTGATCCTGCGGATTGCGGCGCTGATCCGCGCCGTCGGCGCCTTTTCCAGAAGAAGCTCCCCACCGTCGTCATGGGAGATGACGTGGAGTTCCCTGCCCCTGACAACGAAACGGTGGCTCCAATCGATCTCGATGGTCTCCGGGGTTTCGTCGATCAGCACCTCCAGCGGCTCTCCGGCGCGGGCAAGCTGCACCGCATCAGCGTCCGAGACCTCCAGGAGCCAGGCATCGCCGGCGGCGTCGGCAAAAAGGATGAAGACGCCCAGTACATACAGCTTTTCCCGGTACCCGGCGGCGGCCCGCAGAATTTTCCGGCTCTCCTCCACAAGCGACACCCGCCGCGGCCGGGGTTCTTCCGGCAGTACGCCGCTCTGGCTGCCGATGAGGCAGCAGTGTTTATACTTCCTGCCGCTGCCGCAGGGGCAGAGATCATTTCTTCCTATTTTCATCATGACGGTTCCTCCCCGACGGTATCCGTTCGCCGCTGCCGCTGTGTTTGCTCCAGCCTATGAACACTTGGAATAGCCGCACTCATGGCAGACCTCGCAGCCTTCCTCGAAGATGAGCTTGCCGCTGCATTCGGGACAGGTGCTGGCAAAGCCGTGATGGGTGGCGGCCATGAAGGACTTGAGCAACTTGCCGAGCTGGGCCGGGAGATCAAGCATATGGCCACTGGAACGATCCAGTTGTTTGATGACCTCGTCCATGGGAATCTGATACCTGAGCGCCAGGGAGACCAGGCGGCAGGTGGTGGTCCACATGGTGGACTTGTCCTTGAGATCCACCCGGTTGTCGAAGGGAAACTTGGCAAAGACCTCCATGGGATTTTCATTGTCGTCAAAGCAGACGATGAGATAGATGGTGTTTTCATTGGCATCTTTCAGCCGATAACGCTTGGCGCTGAGCACATCCGGCAGCTTTTTCTTGCGCACCAGCCCCTGGGCGCCGACCACCGCGGTCCGGTCGTCTTCCGTACTTCCCGAAGAGAGTACCTGGGAGTCGCGGGAGCCGTCGCGATAGACGGTGAGACCCTTGCAGCCGAGTTTGAATCCCAGCAGGTAGGCCAGGCGCACATCGTCCCTGGTGGCATCCGCCGGCAGGTTGATGGTCTTGCTGATGGAACTGTCCACGCCGCTGTTTTGCAGGGCGCCCTGCATCCTGATGTGATTCTCCGGCGAAATATCCTGAGCGGATTTAAAGATCTGCTGCCACTTGGCCGGGATCTCCGGATGGCCGACAACCGTACCGCTGTCCGCCACCTTGGCCATCATCTCCTCGGAGTAGAATCCCTCGCGCCGGGCCACGGCCTCGAAATGGCGGTTGACCAGCAGCAACCGGTCGCCGTCCATGACGTTCTTGACCATGACAATGGAAAAATAGGGTTCGCACCCACTGGCGCAGTCGGCAATCATCGAGACCGTACCGGTGGGCTGAATGGAGGTGAGAGCGGCATTGCGCCGGGCAGGATAATCGTTGAACTCGGGGTCATAGGCAGGAAACGCCCCTTTTTCCGCGGCCAGGGCAATGGAGGTCTTTTCCGCCTCGTTGCGGATAAACTGCATGACCCCGGCGGCGGCCCGGCGTCCCTCCCGGGTATCATAGGGAAGTTCCAGTTCAAGGAGCATGTCGTGCATTCCCATGATGCCCAGTCCGATCTTGCGGGTCTTCATGGTCATCTCCCTGATCTCCGGAATGGGAAAACGGTTGCAGTCGATGACATTGTCCAGAAAACGGGTGGCGAGCTGCACGGTGGCGGCCAGCCGTTCACGATCAACCCGGCCATCCTCGACAAAACGGCCGAGGTTGATGGAGCCCAGGTTGCAGCTCTCATACGGCAGGAGCCACTGCTCGCCGCAGGGATTGGTTGCCTCGAACTCCCCCAGCTGCGGGGTGGTGTTGGCACGGTTGGCGGCATCGATGAAGAGCACCCCCGGTTCGCCGTTATGCCAGGCCAGGTCGATGATCTTATCAAAAACCATGCGGGCGCTGAGGCTATCGACGACGTTGCCGTTGGAGGGATCCACCAGGTCATATTCCTGATCATGTTCCACCGCCTCCATGAAGGCGTCGGTGACGGCCACGCTGAAGTTGAAGTTGGTGAATCGGGTCTGATCCTGCTTGGCCGTGATAAATTCCATGATATCGGGATGATCGACTTTGAGCACTCCCATGTTGGCGCCGCGCCGCTTGCCGCCCTGTTTGATGGTTTCGGTGGCGGCGTCGAAAACCGCGGCAAAACTGAGGGGGCCACTGGCCACCCCCTGGGTGGACTGGACGGCGGAGTTCTTGGGCCGCAGCCGTGAAAAGGAGTAGCCGGTACCACCGCCGGTCTTGTGAACCAGGGCACCGTTACGGATCGAGGTGAAGATGCCGTCCATGGAATCCTCGATGGGCAAGACGAAACAGGCCGAAAGCTGCCCCAGGTCCGTGCCCGCATTCATCAGGCAGGGGGAATTGGGCAAAAAATCGAGCCTGTAGATCATGGTGAAAAAATCTTCCCGCAGTTGCTCATAATCATCCCGCTCGCGATCAACCAGGGCAATGGCATCCGCCACCCGGCGGCAGAGTGATTCCCAGTTCTCCAGGGGGCGCCCCTGATCATCCTTAAGATAATAACGGCGGTTGAGGACGGTTTCGGCGGTCTCGGTGAGTTGCTGTTTCGGCAATTTGGCGGTCATCGGTCGCTTCCTTTTCTTTCTTCGTAAGGGTTCTCTTCTTCTCCGGTGTCGTCGGGGGGAATCAACGGCGGGATTCCTCTATACCACAACATATAGTGCCTATCAACAACAAATTAGACAATATATTGTAGAAAAGGTAACTTGGTGTTTTGCGGCACATTCTACAGGACGGCGGCATCAACGCCGGGTGTTGATGCAAAAACAGGTGTCAAGTGCGACCGAAAGGTGTATGATTTTCGTCTTTGAAAACATGTCAACAGTGATCAGAACGGGGCGATATCATGGAAAAGATATGTCTGAGTTGCGAGTTTTACCGGGTGGGTGACGTGGAAAGCGGTTTTTGCCGGGTACTGGTGCGGGAAACCGGACGCCGGGATGCGGAAAAGCCACGGGTACTCGCCGGACACAGCTGCGCAAAATGGGCCGACAGCGGTCAACAATACTATATCCGCAAGGGCTGGATCAGGGGTCAGCTTGAAAAAAACGGCTGACCCCGGTACGCCGGTAGGTATTGATAACGTATTTTTCCGCCCCATGGACACTCACGGAACTCACCAGCTGAAAATCACCGTTTTCGGAAAATTCCGGAAACCTGACATCACCTGCGACCGGGCGGGCGAGGATGGTAAGGATGAGTGTATGGGCCTGGGGCAAGGCCTGCTCATAGATCCGGCCACCACCGATGACAAAGACCTTTTCCAGGTGACTGCACCGTTCCAGGGCGGCGGCCAGGGAAGGGGCCGTCTCGGCGCCCGGGGCACTGTAGGCCGCATCACGTGTGACCACGATGTTCCTGCGCCCGGGCAGGGGATGGCCGATTGATTCCCAGGTCTTTCTTCCCATGATCAGGGGGTGTCCCCAGGTAACCTTGCGGAAGTGATGCTGCTCGCCGGGGATGTTCCAGGGAATACGGTTGTCGCGACCGATCACCCGGTTGGCGGCCATGGCGGCGATGAGAATGATTTCACACTGCTTTCTAACCATGGTGTGCCACACCATACTCCAATGATCAACCAAAAGAAAAGACAAAAAAAGCGGATGACCCGCAAGGGACATCCGCTTTTCCGGCTCCGCCTTTCAATTTTGTAATGTAATTACCGCCGCGAAATGTAATTGGTGCGGCCCCTGCCGAGAGTGTCGCCGCCGTCGGCCGTCATCGGTCACGGGATCTTGGCAGCTGTGATCAATACCTATTTCCGATATCGCTTCCTCACCGCCGGCAGAAATGCCATGATCGACCCGAAAAGCAGCATGGTTGCAGGTTCGGGTGTCGGATCTCCGGACCCGTCGTCCGGACCGCTCGTGCCCTCGGCGGATGAAAGGGGCTCCATGGTGACGGGATCGATGATGGCGTCATCCGGCACCCACCAGCAGAACTGCTCGATCACCGTCTCGTACCAGGTTTCGGTCCAGGCCCGGGTCGACTCGACCGGCACCAGCCTGAAGGTGTCGGTCTCGGCGGGAGTGGCGAAAAGATCCTGGAGATTGCCACCGCTTCCCCGTGCCGCCGCGAGCGCCCCCTCAGCGTGACCGGCCGCCCGTTCCCCGCTCCCCTCGGGGCACACCGGTGCCAGCCGATCGCCGACCCATATTCCCTCGGATCCCCGGCGCAGGCTACCCCGTCCCACCAGGGTATCGAAGTAGGGATTGCCGGTGGTGCCGCTGCGGCCGTTGCGGATCATCCGGCTGATCCGGTTGTAGTCCTCCCGGCTGACACAGGAGAGAAAGCGACCGCTTTCCCTCCGGCTCCCCCGGTTTGCAACCGGGCGGCCGTTTCCGGCCCGCCTCTCCTGCCGGTCCCCGCTGCCCGCGGTGGCGGCAACCGGGCTGGGAGCCGCTTCGGTGGCCGCTTCGATCTTTTCCAGCTCATAGGTGATCACCTTTTCGGAAAATTCCTCCTGATGCTCAATAACCCTCTCCCGCTCTTCACAGACCCGCCTCCCCGGCGATCCATGTTCGTTGCAGTCGATGGGTCCGGCTCCGGCTGAATTTATAAGGAAAAACATCCCGATGACGACCAAACAGCCGATATGATATTTCACGACACCACCTCCCTGTGTTGATTTCAGAGTGAACCGGGACCCTCCTCCGGCCGGCTTCCCGCCGGCTGGAGGGATCCTTCATTTTCGCCCGCAGGTGACCAGTCGCAGACAGCCTGCGTATCCACGGGCCGCTATCAACAAGCAAGGAATGTGCCGGAAAAATAATGGAGGGAAATCAGCGCCTGACTGCGGGTAGGGCGTATAGGTGCGTTGTGAGCTCCAGGATACCGGTCGGTACCGGTTGCCGGGAAGAACCGGCAAGGGCTCCATCGGCCTCCGGATCAGGATCAGAATCAGAATTGGGGTCGCGACTGAAACCGGAATCAGGATCAGGATTGGGGTTTTCGGGGAAAGGGGTAACAACTATCTCATCCGCGGCCGGAATATCGGGGTCAGCGACTGTTGCCGGATCCCCCTCATCCACGGGCGGATCGGCCACCGGGGAGGCAGGTATCAGCGGCACCGACCCCGTCTGGTCGTCACTTTCCGCTTCCCCGCCATTCTCATTACCGGATACCTCTGTTTCGGGATCATCAACAAAAGGGGCGCCATCATCATCGTCGTCACCGGCTTCAATACCGGTCCGCCCGTCGGTTTCATCATCCGGCCCCGGAGCCGGCGGCTCACCGGCTTCAGCGTCATCGTCCTGCAAAGGGAGCAAAGAATCGTTGCCGCCATCATCCGTCAGGGGCGGCTCCTCCCCGGCTTCGGCCCCGGGATCCGCAACCGACGCATCGTCCGTGTCGGAACTGGAGATATCCCCGGCAGGATCCCGGTTCCCGCTCTCATCGGTTTCCTCCGGCGGCTCCCGGAGAAGGGAATCTTCGTCCCCCGGTGGATTCGACTCGACACTCTCTCCTTCGTCCGGTCGGTCACCCCGGTCATCTTCGCCGGGTTCCAGGACGGGTTCCGCGGTTTCAGATGCCCCATCAATGGCATCGGGGTCCGCATCGGGGTCCCAGCCGGCAATTCGCGCCAGGATCCACCACATGGCATAGGCCTTGCGATTGGCGGTGATGTGCTGGCTGTTGTGGGCACCGTACACAACCCTGCCGTCCATGGGTCTCCGGTTCTCAAACCAGTCGGTTCCCAGAAGATGTTCGTCCTGCCAGTTGCGGTAAAAATCACCCCCTGTGGAAGAGTTGCCGTCATCACCGGCATCCGGCCAGGAGTTGCCCTCCAGGTCATGGGTATCGATACTGTAGTAATCGAGGCAGAAATACCCATGGGTCCGACAGTATTCGGTGATGATTTCCGCCTGGTCTCCGGGCTTGCCGTCTCCCTCGTTATTGTTCTGGTTCGGATGACCGGTCATGAAAATAAAGGTGACCGGCACCGCGCGTTCCCCGGAGAGGAGCTTGCTGCCGTTGGGGCCGTAGCGGTCGATGAGGCTCTGCATGCCCGGCAGATAGTTGCCGGCCACATCACGCCCGGCAATGTTGCACCAGGACCACATCACCACATTGATATCACGGTTGGCGGGATCATCAAGGTAGTTGGCGGTGAGCTCCACGAATGCGGTCTCATGGACGCTGAGATCCGAGGCGTCGGGAACATTGCGGTTATAGGGCCAGGTGTTGATGGCAAAATCGTGGAAGTCGAGCAGACCGTCGCCCTCCGTGCCGCTGGATGCGGTGGGCCGTCCCATGCTGGTGAACTTGACCCCGAAGAGGAGATCGTCGCCGGGCTTGTAGCCGGCCAGCCCGAGCATGCCGCGGGTGACGTGGGTACCGTGGGAGGTATGCTGATAGGCGATGTGCAACCCGGTTCGCGCCGCATCGATGTACTCCACCGGGATGGAACGCAGGACATCCTCGCGGGCGACTTCATGACCTGCGACATAGGTCGCCGCAAGGCCGGCATCATAAGACGCAAGCGGGAAAACGCCCAAAAAGATCGCGCAAAAAATATGCTTTTTCATCGAGATAGACAAATAGTTCCAAAAAGTTTGGAAACAGGGAAAACAAGCATGGTCACGCAATTCATCCCTCTTTTTCCAATTCTCTGATCTTTTCCATTATCTCTTCCGCCTTGGCGGTCACCGCGGCCGGGGCGGCGTGATCATCCATGACCCGCTCCAGAAACCGTTTCGCCTGCTCCATTCTGCCCTCATAGAGGTGATACTGCGCCAGGGCAAGATGGCCTGCGGCAGTGCGTCCCAGGGAGGAGCGGACCCTGCCGAGCTCAAAGTAAACCCGCGAATACCGTGGCATGCCCGCAGCAACCTCCAGGTAGAGCTCCTCGGCCCGGGCAAGTCTGTTTTTTTTCACCAGGGCGCGGGCAAGGTGAAAGGCGGTATAGAGATCGGTCCCGTCCTGTTGCCGCGCCCGGGAAAGCAGGTCCAGCGCCCGGTCCGTATCACCGCTTTGCAGTAGAATCCGGCCCTCGTCCGCCAGCAGAATGCCATGTCCCGGCAGCTCGGCCCGAACCTGCTCAAGCAGCTGCACAGCCCGTTGGGCCCGCAGTTCTCCGGCATACATCAGGGCCTGGCCGTAACGAGCCATGCTCCTGTGCAGATCATCACCATTGGGTGACGACAGCAGCGCGGCATAATACTTTCTGAGCTCCGGGGCGTCCTTGATCTCCGCCAGCAAACGATATTTCATCCGCAGGAAATCGAAGTCATCGGTCACACGATAGTAGCCGGGCTCATGCTGCTTATCGTCGAGATCAAGCAGAGACTGAACATAAAAAAGCCGGGCCTCGGGTTCGGGGTGGGTGAGCAGATAGGGAGGCACCTCGCCGCCCATGCGGTAACGAACAACCCGGCGCATGGTGCGCAGCATCCCCTCCATGGCACGGGGGTTGCGGTGCATGGCCCGCATCCAGGAAAAGGAGAGCCGGTCCGCCTCTTCTTCGTCCAGACGGCTGAAGCGCAGGCTCAGGGTCTGACCGGCGGCCAGGCTGCCTGCCAGCAGCCCCTGGGAAAGGGCGGGATTACCCACGGCCAGGCTGCCCAGGGCCAGGGCCATGGTGCCGATGCCGATCTTGCGGTTCTTTTCCAGACGGGAGGCAAGGTGGCGACTGATGACATGGCCCACCTCATGGGCCATGACGCTCACCAGCTCATCTTCGCTTCCCATGGTCTCCACCAGACCGGAAAAGAGGAAGACAAGCCCGGAGGGGGCGGCAAAGGCGTTGAACTCCTTTTCCTTGATGAGAAAAAAGTGATACCGGTAGTATGAGGGCCCGGCAACCTCTAAAATCTCGGCGCCAAGCCGGTTGAGATACTGAGCGATGTCGGGATCGTCGAAAAGCCTGAACTGTTTACGCACCATGTACAGGAGCTTTTCGCCCACCTTGCGCTCCTCTCCGATGGTGAGTCCGTGGGCGCTGGAGGATACCATGATCACCGCAACCACGAAAATCAGCAAAACCCTCGGCCAACCCGTCACTGCCATCGAGAACCACCGGGGCCGGCCGGGGTCTTTTCTCACTTCCGGCGACTTCATATTTGCATTCACCGTTGTTTTGTCCTACATTTTCTCCCGGCGGATCGGTTTTCCACCGGAGGCTTTCCGGGGACGACGGCCGCCTGCGGCAATCACCCGCAGGACCGGGAAACCGGGACCGGTTACGGCAACCGGCTGCTAGCTCCCCGGGTGTTTACCTATACCTGCAGTCATTAAGTGATTGCAAGCGAACTCTTGACGAAACACAGAAAAATATCACTTTTTGCGGTGTTTCGCCCTTTTTCATTACCATTCGCCCCCATCTCAGCCATCAACCAGACCGGAGAAATGTCCGCCCTGCTCAGTTGCAAATCCCTGTCCAAGTCCTTTGGTGCCAGACCGTTGTTCAGCGGTATCGACTTCACCATCCATCCCGGTGAACGGCTGGGTCTCACCGGTCCCAACGGTTCGGGAAAATCCACCTTTCTCAAAATCCTCGCCGGTCTCACCCCTCCCGATAACGGCACGGTGACGCGCCAAAAGCACCTGCGCTGTTCCTATCTGGAGCAGGACAGCTCCTTTGCGGACGACGCCCGCGTCGGCACCGTTCTCGCCCAGGCAATGGAGACCCTGGGACCTATGGAGGCGCAGCAGTATGCCCGGGTCAACGCTCTCCTCAACCGGGCCGGATTCAACGATCCTCAATGCCGGGTGGATTCCCTTTCCGGCGGCCGGCGAAAGATGCTTGCCATCTGCCGGGCCCTGGTCTGCCGGCCGGATCTCCTTCTCATGGACGAGCCCACCAACCATCTGGATATCGCCTCCATTCTCCGGCTGGAAAAACTACTCACCGGCAGACTCCCGGAAAGTCCAAAGGCCTGCGTCATTGTCAGCCACGACCGCACCTTCCTCGAACATGTGGCCGATCAGATCATCGAGCTGTCGCAGGTCTATCCCCGGGGCTACCTGCGGGTCACCGGCGGGTATGACCGTTTTGTGGAAAAGAGAACAGAATTCCTGGAAAGCCGGCTCCGGGAGGAACAACGGCTGGCCAACCGGAGCCGACGCGAAAACGAATGGCTGCAGCGCGGCCCCAAGGCCCGCACCGGCAAGGCCAGATCCCGCATCGAGGCCGCCCATGAACTGCACAAACAACTCGCCGACGTCCGGCGGAGAAACCGTGCCGCCGGCACCATCCGGATGGACTTCGAGTCCACCGGCCGCAAGACCAGAAAACTGCTGGAGGCCCGCGGCCTCACCAAGGGGTACGACCGCCGCCCCCTTTTCAGTAACCTGGATATCACCCTGACACCGGGCAGCCGCCTGGGTCTTATGGGCGGCAACGGCTGCGGAAAAACAACCCTGATGCGACTGCTGGCCGCGGCCGGCGGAGAGGATGATTTGCGACCGGACAGCGGGACGATCCGCGTGGCCCGAAACCTGCGAATCGTCTACTTCGCCCAGCAGCGGCAACAACTTCCTGCGGACATCACCCTGCGGCGCGCCCTGGCCCCGGAGGGCGACAGCGTCGTCTACCGCGGCCGAGGCATCCATGTCAACGGTTGGGCCCGGCGCTTTCTCTTTGAAAACGATCAGCTGGAAACGCCCTTGGGCAAACTCTCCGGCGGTGAACGGGCCCGGGTGCGCCTGGCCGACCTCATCCGCCGGCCGGCGGACATCCTGCTCCTGGACGAACCCACCAACGATCTTGACATTCCCTCCCTGGAGGTGCTGGAGGAAAGTCTGCTCAGTTTTCCCGGGGCCCTGGTCCTGGTCACCCACGACCGCTACCTCCTGGACCGCCTCACCCACCGCATTCTCGGATTTGACGGCAACGGCGGTGTCGAATACTATGCCGATTACCGCCAGTGGCTCGCCGCCACCAGCAGGAAACAGGGCCGACAGAGACAAACGGCCCACGATTCCGGAAGAAAAAAACCAAGGAAAAAATCCCCGAAACCGGGAAAACTCTCCTACCTGGACCAGCGACTCTACGACGGCATGGAGGAATCCATCCTCGCCGCCGAGGAGGAAGCGGATCGCATCCGCACCCGCATGACCGACCCGCGGATCGCCGCAAATCCCGAAAAACTGGAGCAATGCTGGCTTCAACTGGCGGAGGTGGAAAAGAAGACGGCGGCCCTCTATGACACCTGGCAGAAACTGGAAGATAAAAAAAGGGGCCGACCAAAATAAATATTAAAGATTTGCTTTCCCCACTCCGATGTATTATAAAGGAAAATATACGTAGTGTCTGTCAGGAGCTTGAAAAAATACATACATTTAAGTTGACCGCACGATCTCTACATTGGAAAGTGCGGTTTTTTTTTCAATCAACGGCGGACGGTGATACCGGTCTCATTCTCTTCCGAATCAGGCCAAATGTTAAATGGTTCCCGCGGGGAATCAAGTACAAAGGAGTACGGAAAAGTGGCTGAAGGTACAGTAAAATGGTTTAATTCCTCAAAAGGTTATGGCTTTATTTCTCAAGACGACGGCGACGACATTTTTGTCCACTACTCTGCCATCAAGGCGGAAGGATACAAATCCCTCGACGAAGGCGCCCGGGTGCAGTTCGATGTGGTCGACGGCCCCAAAGGTCCCGCCGCCGACAATGTCGAGCAGCTCTGATTCATCCGCACAGCATCTCCGATGGGATTGATTATCCCCTCCGGAGTTCAGCGTAGAATCCCGGCCCCGCCCCGTGCGGGGCCTTTTTTTTTGCACGCCCCGCTAGCGGCCGCCCTCCCCCCGATCCCCCGCCTCACCACCCTGTCCCTCTCCACTTTCCGCTATGGAAAAAAACGGCAGCCGCCGAAAAGAAGAACAGCGATATTCGTCGGAGATGACGGATGGAACGAGACCGGGGCATTACACATCCCCGCTGCTTATCTCCACCTGGGACAAAGAGGTAATATCATGCGAGAAAACAGACGCAATCTGCGGGTACGACTGAAAGGTGTCGTCGCCGACCTGACCTTCACCAAAAGCGGCAGAACCATCAACAACGTCAAGGATATGAGCCTCAGCGGCATCTTTGTGGAAGGTGTTTCCGGCATCGAGGTCAACGAGCGCTGCCGGGTGCATCTGAAGGGCTGGAAAAATCCCATCGACTTCATCTCCAACGTCGCCCGGGTGGACCGCAAGGGCGTGGGTCTCCGCTTTCTCGATATCAGCTACGATACCTGTGAGCTCCTGCGCACCCTCATGCTCTACAAGGCGGAAAATCCCCTGGAAGCCGCCGAGCTCTTTCAGGAATCCTGCGCCTGAGTATAATAACGAACTCCCCCTCCCCCGCCTAAATGTATATTGACATTTCCCGGGTACCGCAGTATCCTGGAATGTAAATATACATTTAGGCGGAAACATGGACCTCACCGACAGACAGCACCATTTTTTTGATTACCTGCGACATTATCTGCACGACCATGGCCGGGCTCCCAGCCTGCGGCAGGCGGCCGCCGATCTGGGAATAAGCCACACGGCTGTGGCCCAGCTGATCGGCCAGCTGGAAAAAAAGGGGATCATCGCCCGGCAGGGTCGCTACAGCCGCTCCATCCGCATTCTCCCACCGCAACCGGCCGCAGACAGGCCGCCGTCGCAGAAAAGTGTTCCCATCGTCGGCCGCATCACCGCCGGGTTGCCCATCTATGCCCAGCAGGAATATGACGGCTCCGTACTGGTGGACGCCACCCTCTTCCCCGGCGACAACCTCTTCTGTCTACGCATCCAGGGCGACTCCATGCAGGGCGCCGGTATCCTCGACAACGACCTGGTAATCTGCCGACCACGCCGGTACGCGGAAAACGGCGAAATCGTCGCCGTACTCATCCAGGGGGAGGAGGCCACGGTCAAGCGATTTTTCCGGGAAGGCGACCAGATAGAACTCCGGCCGGAGAACGATCTCTACCCGCCCGGGCGCTACTGCCTTGCCGACATTCTCATCCAGGGCAAGGTGATCGGTGTAATCCGCGCCGATGCCGGCGCCTTCGGTCCATAACGGGAAAACTGGCCATGGACGAAGGGCAAGAGGCAACCCATGCGCAATCGTTCCATCATCCATCTCAATTTCACCGATTTTGCCGTGGCCGTGGAACGTCTGCAGGACCGTAGCCTGCGGCGCGTTCCCGTCATTGTCGCCCCCGTGGCAGCGGCCCGGACCCTGGTCCACGACATGAGCGAGGAGGCCTACCTGGACGGGGTGCGCAAGGGCATGCCCCTGGAAAGGGCACGCCGCTACTGCCGCCGGGCCCGCATCGTGGCCCCGCAACCGCTGCTCTACCGGCGGGTCATGCGCGCCGTGGCACAGCGGGCGGCAACATACACCCCCCTGGTCGAACCGGGCCCCGACGACGGCCACCTCTTCCTCGATGTCAGCGGCAGCAGCCGTCTCTTCGGCCCGGCCCGGGACATTGCCCATCATCTGCGACGGCGTCTGCTCCGGGACCTGGAACTGGAACCGATCTGGACCCTGGCCACCAACAAACTGGTTGCCAAGGCCGCCTCGCGCCTGGTGCGGCCCCTGGGTGAATATATCGTTGATCCGGGAGATGAACGCGCCTTTCTGGCACCGCTGCCCCTGGGTCTGCTGCCCGGCCTGCGGGACAATGAAATCCGCCGGCTGGCCGAATTCAACCTGGAGCGGATCGGCCAGCTGGCGCAACTGAGCCGCGGCCAGTTGCGGATCATCTTCCAGCGCCGCGCCGATTTTCTCTATTGCGCCGGCCGCGGCCTGGACGAAACCCCGGTGCAACCTGAGAAAGGCGCCGACAATCGTATCATCCGCTCCCACCGGTTCCACACCGATACCGACGATCCCGCAGCTCTCCGGGCCGTTCTCTGCCGCCAGGTCCATGACATCGGCGCCCTTCTCAGGCAGCGGCAGCAACTCTCCAGGCGGGTCGGCGTGCGGCTGATCCACTGCGACGGCCGCAGCATCACCCGTCAGGCAACGGTGAAAAACGGCACGGACAACGATTTTGTCCTGCGCCGCCTGGCCGCAACCGCGCTCACCCGTGCCCTCCGGCGCCGCATCCGCATCCGTTGCTGTATCCTGATCTGCGACCGTTTACTGCCCCGCTCGCCGCAACAGACTCTCTTCCGGCTCACCTCCGACAAGCAACGCCGGGAGCAAAAAATTCTCCGGGCCATGGACCTGGTGCGCCGCCGCTACGGCGGCGATGCCATCGGCCTGGGCTCCGCAGGCACCACAGGTGTGTCATGACCGCCCTCTCCCGTCCTCCCTCCGCGATCGCGCCCATGTTTCCCCTGGGGGTGCGCTCCCACTACTCCCTCATGGAGGCCACGGCCTCACCCGAGGCCCTCTGCGCCCGGGCCGCTCACCTCGGCTATCCGGGCCTGGCCCTCACGGACCGCGACTCCCTCATGGGCCTGCCGGATTTTCTCGCCGCCTGCCGGCGATATCGGCTGCGTCCGCTGATCGGTGCTGAGGTGACCTCCCCGCACAGACCGGAGTCGGTACTCTGCCTGGTCAAAAACGCCGAAGGCTATGCCAACCTCTGCCGCCTGATCAGCCGGCGGCGAACCAGTGCGGCCCGTAAGGAGACTTTTTCCCTGACCCGGGAACTCATAACCCATGGCACCGGCCTGCTGATCCTTGCCCGCTCCCGGGAAACAGCACGCCCACTGCTGGCGGCCGGGCTGGACCTCGCCCTCGACCTGGGCAACCGTCCCACCCAGGCGGGGAGGCGTTTGCGACACTGGGCCGGAAAAAAGGGCCTCGTCGCAACCCCGGTACCGGCATCGGTCATGGCCCACCATGACGAGCTGCCCCTGCTGCATCTCCTGCGGGCCATCGACACCAACAGCCGCTTCCAGCCCCCCGGCCGTCGTTGGTCCCCATCCGCTCCCCCCGCTGCCCTGGAAGATGCGGCCACCTACACCCGGCGCTTTGCCGTCTGGCCCGAGGTGATCCCGGCCAGCTGCGAAATCGCCTCCCGCTGCACCTTCACCGGCCCTGATTTCGGCATTGTCATGCCCCCGTGGCGGGTGGCAGGGGAACGGGCGGGCCCTTTTCTGCGCCGCGCCGCCCACCGGGGCGCCCGGCGCCGTTACGGTGTGCCGCTGCCCGCAACGGTGCGCCGCCGCCTGGATCACGAACTGGGGATAATCGACTCCATGGGATTTTCCTCCTACTTCCTCGTGGTGCGAGATATCGTCGCCCGCGCCCTGGATCCGGAACAGGGCCGGGAGCAAACGGTGCGCATCTGCGGCCGCGGCTCCGGGGCCGCCTCGCTGGTGGCCTACTGCCTGGGAATCACCAATATCTGCCCCCTGCGGCACAACCTCTACTTCGAACGTTTTCTCAATCCCGGCCGCCGCGATCCACCGGATATCGACATCGACTTTGCCTGGGATGAACGGGACCGGATACTGGCCCAGGTGCTCGATCACTACGGCGACCATAGCGCCATGGTCTCCACCACCATCCGCTTCCAGCCGCGGATGGCAATCCGCGAAACAGCCAGGGCCTTTGGCCTGCCACCGGGGGAAATCTCCAGAATCACCAAAAAAATTCCCCGGTTCCACACCCACGCCACCTCTTCCCTGCTCCACCGGATGAAAAAACTTCCCGGCCTGGATCACCAATCCCCGGCCGCTCCCTGGCCGCGGATCATTCACCTGGCTACCCGGCTCACCGGTCTCCCCCGCCACCTCTCGGTGCATCCGGGCGGCGTGGTTATCACCCCGCGCCCGGTGAGCGATTACGTGCCGGTGGAACCGGCTGCCAAGGGGATCCCCATTATCCAGTGGGACAAGGACGGCGCCGAAGAGGCGGGCCTGGTCAAGATCGACCTGCTCGGTAACCGGAGTCTGGGCGTCATCCGGGACTGTATCGCCTCCATCCGGAAAAACGGCCGCGGTTTCGACGAATCCCGCTGGAGACCGGAAGAAGACCCCGCCACAAAAGGGGCCGTGGCCGCGGGCCGCACCATGGGCTGCTTCTACATCGAAAGCCCGGCCATGCGTTTGCTGCAGCAAAAGGCCGGCTGCGGCGACTTTGAACAGCTGGTGCTGCAGTCATCCATCATCCGACCGGCCGCCAACGACTATATCCGTGAATATGTGCGACGTTTGCACGGCGGCGCCTGGAAACACCTCCATCCCCGGCTGGCAGGCGTGCTGGACGAGACCTTCGGTCTCATGGTCTACCAGGAGGATGTGGCGCGGGTGGCGGTGGTCATGGCCGGGTTCTCCCATGCCCGGGCCGACGGTCTGCGCAAGGTGATCTCCAAAAAGGACCGGGAAAGGCGGCTACGCGACTATCGCCGGGAATTCGATGCCGGTTGCGCGGCGCGGGGCGTGGATACCGCCACCCGAAAACAGCTCTGGCGGATGATGATGAGCTTCGACGGCTATTCCTTCTGCAAGCCCCACTCCGCCTCCTACGCCCGGGTCTCGTTCCAGGCAGCCTATCTGAAGACCCGTTTCCCCGCCGAGTTCATGGCCGCGGTCATCTCCAATCAGGGCGGCTACTATTCCACCTTCGCCTATGTCTCCGAGGCCAGACGCCTGGGGCTGCGCATCTTGCCCCCATGCGTCAACCGCAGCGATATCCGCTGGCAGGGTCGCGATCGCACCATCCGGGTGGGGCTGATGGCGATCGCACATCTTTCCGGAGAACTTTGTCGCCGCATCATCGACGAACGAAAACGTCTTCCCTTCTCCTCGGCAGTGGATTTTTTCCGGCGGGTGCAGCCTCCGGATGACCAGTGCCGGGCCCTGATTCACGCCGGTGCCCTGGACCGGCTCGGTCAACCAACCGCTCGCTCCGTCCTGCTGTGGGAATATGCCCGGTTCCGCGCCCTGGCCGCAACCCGGAACCAGTCCCCCCTCTTTCCCGTTGCCCTGCCTCCGGCCCCCAGGCTGCCGCCCGACAAGCCGCGGGAACGGCTGCGGCAACAGTACCGGATCCTGGGATTTCTCTGTTCCAGCCATCCCCTGGCTCTCTGTCCCGCCAAACCGGCCAACCGTGTCCGTGCCCGGGAAATCAGCCGTCACCGGGCTCGACGCATCACCTTCGTCGGCCTGCTCATCACCGGCAAGCTGATCTCCACCAAGACCGGTGAAGTTATGGAATTTCTCACCTTCGAAGATGAAACCGGCTTGCTGGAAACCACCTTTTTCCCCCGGGTATACCGCCGCTACGCCCACCTGCTGATCACGGGCCGACCCTATGTGCTCCAGGGGCTTGTGGAAGAGGAATATGGGGTCTGCACCCTCACCGTTGAACGGTTGCGCCCCCTTGTCATTGCTTCCCGGGTGACAGGCAACAAAAAATATGCCAAGATGCGGCAGGAAAAAGGGAAACGGAGCTATGCCGGTTGCAGGCAGTGAAGGAGATCAGAGACAATGAACAACAAGGTCGGAAGCGGCGAGGTCAGTGACCGGGAACTTCTCCGGGTCATCGCTGATTTTCTGGAAATGGGCCACGTGGAAAACATCGTGGCCATGTTCAAGCAGGAAACCCGCTATTACCAGTGGGTGGGAGATTTGCTGAAAGATGAACGTTTTGCCGTACGGCTGGGGGTTTCCGTGCTGTTCGAATACCTGGTGGAGGAACGGCCCGGAGAGGTGGGCCTGGCCATACCATCGCTGGCCGCAGCCCTGAAACATCCAACCCCCTGGGTTCGGGGCGAGGCGGTCAGCGTCCTCGCCCTCATCGGCGGCTCCGAGGCCATGGCCCTCGTCCGCACCATGACCGAAGATCCGGCCCCGGAGGTGGCGGCGGTGGTCCGCGATATCCTGGCGGACGAGTAAGGGTCCTAGAGTTCCTGCCGGAACAGCTTGTTGGCAAGCTGCGGGTTGGCCTGACCCCGGGTCTTTTTCATGAGCTGGCCGACGAAAAAGCCGATGACCTTGGTCTTGCCGTCGCGAAACTGTTGCGCCTGGGCCGGATTGGCGCTGATAATCTCCCGGACCAGGGCCAGCAGCTCCCCCTCGTCGCTCATCTGGACAAGCCCTTTTTCCCGTACCAACCCCTCGGGGTCGGCGCCGGTTGCCAGCATCTCCGGAAAGATTTTCTTGGCGATCTTGCCGGAAATGGTACCCTTGTCCACCAGGGCCAGCAGCTCGCCCAGTTGTTCGGGCTTGACCGGACACCTGTCGATTGCCTCGGGGCCATATTCACGCAGCAGTTCGGTGCCGATCCAGTTGGCCAATTTCTTGGGCTTGTCAAAACGGCGCAGGGCCGCCTCGAAGTAATCGGCCAGGCTGCGGGAGGCGGTGAGAATTTCAGCGTCATAGTCCGAGAGGGAAAAGTCGGCGAGAAAACGCTGCCGCCGGGCATCCGGCAGCTCGGGCAGCTCCTCCCGCACCCGCTGGATCCAGGCATCGTCGATCACCACCGGCACCAGGTCCGGGTCCGGAAAGTAACGGTAATCGTGGGCCTCCTCCTTGCCGCGCATGGGCTCGGTACGGTTTTTCTCCGGATTCCAGAGCAGGGTCTGCTGCACCACCTCGCCCCGGTCAAGGAGGATGTCGCGCTGGCGGCGCACCTCATACTCCAGGGCCAGCTGCACGTTTTTAAACGAGTTCATGTTCTTGAGCTCGGTACGGGTGCCGAACTCCTTTTCGCCTGCGGGCCGCAGGGAGATGTTGGCATCACAGCGGAAACTGCCCTCCTGCATGTTGCCGTCACAGATATCGAGGTAGCGGACAATGGCATGCAGTTTCTTCAGATAGGCAGACGCCTCCCCGGGTGAGCGGATATCCGGCTCGCTGACGATCTCCAGCAACGGCGTGCCGGTGCGGTTGAGATCCACGTAGCTCCTGGGCTCGCGCTCGTCATGCACCAGTTTGCCGGCATCTTCTTCCATGTGAATCCGGGTGATGCCGATTCTCTTCCGCCCTCCCTCGGTCTCAATCTCCAGACTGCCGTGCTCGGCCAGCGGCAGTTCGAACTGGGATATCTGGTAGCCCTTGGGCAGGTCCGGATAAAAGTAATTTTTGCGGGCAAAGCGGTTGGTGGTGTTGATGGTGGAATCGGTGGCCAGGGCCAGCTTGATGCCGAACTCCACCACCCGGCGGTTGAGCACCGGCAGGACTCCGGGCATGCCCAGGCAGACCGGGCAGACCTGGGTGTTGGGCTCTGCCCCGAATCCGGTGGAACAGCCGCAGAAAATCTTGGACCTGGTTTTCATCTGGGCGTGAATCTCCAGCCCGATAACGGTTTCAAACTCCATGACACGTTCTCCGTAACCCTTCACATCGCACTCGGCCGGCAACGGTTTTCCTTCAGCCGCCGGCACCACTTTCAGTCATCTTTCCCGCCTGCGCAGCCCATTGCCGTACCCGGCGCAGCTCCCCGGGCCAATCACCGCCGACGCGGATCTCCAGAAAGGCGCGAAAGAGATCATTGACCAGGCCGGTCACCTCCTCGATGAGGGCGATGCGCTCCAGGATCATGCCCTCCACCGCATCCGGATCATCCGCTTCATCGGCGGCGGCTACGGTCCTGGGCAGGCGGACATTGCGGAACTCCATGGTGGTGGCGGTCAATGTCACGCTAAACTCATGATCCCCCCATGCCAGACGTATGCGGCACTGTTCCGGCTTTTTGCCAAGGGCAACGCCGGTGCGCGCCTCTACAAGTTCGGTCTGCAGGCCGCGGCAGATCACCTTCTCGTTGCTGTCGCCCTCGCCATACTCAAGCAGCATGTGCTTTTCGAAAACAACCAGCACATCGCCGCGGCCGGGTAACTCCACGCTGCCGCCCCGCTCCTCGCTCTTGAACCAGAGCCAGGCGAGAAATTCCTGGCCCAGAAAGCGTTTTTCCTCTATCAGATCAACAAGGTCCACTGTTTTTTCTCCCGGCTGATTTCAGATAAGGACGGCCGGCTGCAGTTGCTCCAGCTGCGCAACCGCCTCGCCCCGCAACAGGCGGGCCGCCGTCAGGTAGGGAATCTGCAGCAGGAGCGACATATCAAAGGTATCCTTGAACAGGTCCTCCAGGAGACCAATCGCCTTCTTGTTGGTGCTGAAAAAAAACAGGGTGGAGTCGGCCAGATTCCAGTAGAGGTCATAGAGTGCCGGTACCGGCGACGCCTTTCTGATCAGCTCCGCCTCCACCCTTTCCCGGATTTCCGTCCGCAGCCTGCGGCCCAGCCTGGGGACCTGCTTCTCCCTCTTCAAGCGCTCCTCCTCCTTGAGTACGAATTTCTTCAGCACGGCGGGCGAGACCTTGCGTTCATCGACCCGCATTGTCAGCACCACGTAATCACCAGCTGCATAGGAGGCATAGGCAAAGTCCGCGTCAAACATGTTTTTCACCGACACCCAGCCTATGGAATACTCATCCAGGGTATCATCGATGTCCCGAAAGGAAAAAGAGGCCACCCGGTCGGCGACAAAGTCCCAAAACGACTCCGGGAGCGTACCTTCGACCGTAAAACGCACGTAGGAAATTGAACCGGAAAGCAATCCCATGGATCTGTCCCGTTATGTATCAATGGATAAAAACAGCGGAAAGCAACCGGAAAAACCTTTCCGGGTCCGCCTCTGCTCCTGGGCAAGAACCGTTCGCGGACTTCCCGGACGATTCCCAATACAGGTATTGAATTTTGCACCATATCAGACATGGCCAGCAGCAACAAGAAAATTGCTTTCGCCACGATATTTTGTTGACAGAGACGGAAATAAACATTAAAAAACGTATCTCTCGTGGGGGTCGTTAACTCAGCTGGTAGAGTATCTGCCTTTTAAGCAGAGAGTCGCGCGTTCGAGCCGCGCACGACCCACCACCACTGCGTCTCTTCACGTCCCCATCGTCTAGTCAGGTCCAGGACACCAGCCTTTCACGCTGGCGACACCGGTTCAAATCCGGTTGGGGACGCCAAATATTCCCAAAAGAGCAGGCCGCCGGCCTGCTCTTTTTTTTTCGGGATTCAGGGGACGAAAAAGGAGGCGGCGCCCTTTCTTACAGGAAAAGGCGACGTACGAGGTCAAGGGCGGTCTGGGCGGATATGTGCCGGATGCGGTACCGGTTGCCGGAGAAGTGGAAGTGGTGATGGGTAATTTCCCGGCCGTGGGCAAGTCCCATGTGGACAGTGCCCACGGGCTTTTCCGCTGTTCCGCCGCCGGGACCGGCAATGCCGGTAATGCCGATGCCGATATCCGCCCCGGTGGCACGGACAATGCCCCCGGCCATGGCCCGGGCCACAGGGGCGCTGACCGCACCGTGGGTGACCAGCAGATCATGGGGTACCTGGACAAAGTGTTCCTTGAGATCGTTGCTGTAACTGATGGCCCCGCCCAGATACCACTCCGAGCTCCCCGGTGTCCCGGTGATACAGGAGCCCATGAGGCCGCCGGTGCATGACTCGGCGGTGGCCAGAGTCTTTGCGCGGCGCCGCAGCGCATCTCCCACCACCGAGGCCATGGTGTCTTCATCCCGGCCGTAGCAATAGGTTCCAAGGGCTTCCTCGATCCGCCGGCCGACCTCATCGAAGCGTAGCTCGGCCGTCTCCACCTCTTTTCCGAACACGGTGAGACTGACATGCACCTCGGAATCCACCGGATAGTAGCCGATCCTGCAGCAATCACTCCGTTCAATGGCCAGAAGACGCCGGTTGACCTCGTTTTCGTTGATCCCAAACACCTTGAAAACCCGCTGCCGCACCTGGGGCCGGTTATTGGCGGGCCATGCCGCCAAACGGGGCAGTACCTGTTCCAGCAGCAGCTCCTTCATCTGATGGGGAACGCCGGGGAGAAAAAACACCGGGGTATCGTCATGAATCAGCAGATATCCCGCCATTTTTGCGCGACTGTTCAACACCTCCGATCCCCGGGGCAGCCAGGCCATCTTTTCAAGATCGGGTCCGCCATCACCCTGCCGGTGCCGCGGACTGTTGCGGATTTCCCCAAAGACCTCGGGATAAAAGGTGGGCGGACGTTTCAGGGCGGAGAACACCGCCTCGTTGGTCAGATCATCGGAGGTGGATCCCAGGCCCCCGGTCACGATAACAAAATCCACCCGACCGATGGCGCGGCGTAACAGTTCGCCGATGAGATCTTCCCGGTCGCCGATGGTGTGCATGGCCCGGATCTCATATCCGGCCAGAAAGAGCTCACGGGCGGCGAAACCGCTGGTGGTGTTGAGAATACGTCCGGTGGTCAGCTCATCACCGATGGCAATGATTTCTCCGATCATGGCAGGCTGCGACAGCGGATATAAAAGAAAAGGGCCGGCACCTTCCGACAACGAAGGTGCCGGCCCTGTGTTTTCGTGGTGCCCGGGGCGAGAATCGAACTCGCACAGAGACAAGCTCCGAGGGATTTTAAGTCCCTTGCGTCTACCAGTTCCGCCACCCGGGCTCATTGGTATTTTCGCGTGCAAATGTACCCTTCCGCCGGACCTTTGTCAATTGTAAGTGACGGCAGCCCCGTGTTTCTGTGGCAGAATAGGGGCGGATACATTATATTGCCGCCAGGCGCCCACCTGAAAGGGTGGGAAACCTGAATGATCAGGCTCCCCCGCCGATTCCGGCACCCAACCAATACGATCCCGGCATGCCCTTCCGCAAAATCATCACCACCGTTCTGCTCTTTATACTGGTACTGCTCATGGGGACCTGCGGTTATGTGATCTTTGAAGGCAGGGGTTTCTGGGAGAGCATGTACCTGACCATCATTACCGTCACCACGGTGGGATACGGTGATATCGTCCCCAACCATCCGGCAGGCAAGGTCTTCACCTCCTTTTTGGCCTTTACCGGTGTGGGCTTCGTGCTCTATTCGGTGGGCAAAATTACCGAATCAATGGTGGAGGGAGGCCTGAAGGATATACTGGAGAAGAGAAAGATGAGTCAGCACGTCGCCAGGTTAAAGGATCACTACATTATCTGCGGCTTTGGGAGAATCGGCCAGGTCATCTGTGAACTGCTCGAGGAAAACAAGCGCCCTTTCACGGTGATTGAAAATCACCCGGAAAGCATCAAGAATGTCAGGCAGAAGGGCTACCTGATTCTGGAAGGCGATGCCTCTGACGACAGTGTGCTGCTGCAGGCCGGGATCGAAAAGGCCCGGGGCCTGATCGCCGTTGTCGGCTCCGATGCCGACAACCTCTACATCACCCTCTCCTCCCGGGGATTAAACCGCAACCTCTTTATCCTTGCCAGATCCAGCGGCGCTCCCGGGGTCGATACCAAGCTCATGCGGGCCGGTGCCAGCAAGGTGATATCCCCCTACTACATCGGCGCCCGCCGTATGGCCCAGCTCATTGTCAGGCCCACTGTCATCGACTTCATCGACCTCACCATGCACGCCGGTGAGCTGGGTCTGCGCCTGGAAGAACTGCTGGTGAGCGAGCAGGCCACCTTTGCAGGCAAGACCCTGGTCAACTCCGGACTGAGAAAAAAGTATGACGTGATCGTGGTTGCCATCAAGCGTCGGCAGGGCAAGATGCTCTTCAATCCCAGGCCGGAAACCGTCATCCAGCCCGGCGATATCCTCGTCGTTCTCGGCGAGCATGACCAGATCAAGGCCATTGAACGGGATCTCAACTCCTGAGCCGGGCACCGGGTTGCAAGCCCTGCAAGTGGTTGCACAAAAACAGTTGCAGCCATCCTTTTCCGCGCCCTCGAAAAAGACGCCCCACCGCCCGGAAGAACCGACTAGCCGGGAAAATCCCGGCTGTGGCGGATGATATCCAGCATTTCACGCACCGCCCGTTCAAGCCCCACATAGACGGCACGGCTGATGATCGCATGGCCGATGCTGAGTTCCTCAATGGTGTCCAGAGCGGCAATCCGCCGGGTGGTGCGATAATCCAGCCCATGGCCGGCGTTGACCCGCAACCCCTGCTCAAAGGCATGTTCAGCACATTGGGCAATAGACGTGAACTCCCGGTCCCGCTCCTCCCCCGGCGGGGCCTCGCAGTAGCGACCGGTGTGAATTTCCACAAAGGTGGCACCCGCATCCCGGGAGGCGTCGATCTGGTCCATATCAGGATCCACAAAGAGACTGACCGGGATGGAGGCATCCGTCATCCGTTGGATGGTCTCTTCCACCTTGCGGCGGTTGCCGATGACATCCAGCCCGCCTTCGGTGGAGAGTTCCTGCCGTTTTTCCGGCACCAGGGTGACCATATTCGGTCTCACCGCAAGGGCGATGTCGATGATTTCCGGCGCGGTTGCCATTTCCAGGTTCAGCCTGGTCTTCACCGTCTGTCGCAGCAGTTGCACGTCCCGATCCTGAATATGGCGGCGATCTTCACGCAGGTGGACGACAATTCCCGCGGCCCCGGCCAATTCGCAGATACCGGCTGCCTGGACCGGATCGGGTTCCGCAATACCCCGCGCCTCCCGGACAGTGGCCACATGATCCACATTCACGGCAAGATGAGCCATTTTTCCTCTCCTGTTCTCCTGTAGTTGTTGCCGAAGCTCTTTCTCCCGTGCCTCCATGAGGAGCGCCTCCCGCTCGGATCGTTCATGATCAAGGCCGAGGAGATGGACCAGGCCGTGGATCATCAGCACGGTGAGCCGCTCATGAAGGGACTGTCCCTGTTCTACCGCCTCCCGCCGGGCCGTGTCAATGGAAATGATAATGTCGCCCAGCTGCGGGGTCTCGCCGCTGATGACCGCGGGCAGTTCCCCGCCGGAAGGACCGGGGAAGGCCAGGACATTGGTGGGGGAATCCCGGTGACGATAGTCCCGGTTGAAATTTCGCATTTCGGCATCATCCACCAAAACGACACCCAGGGCGTGATCGGCGCGGTCACAGAGACGAAGCAGCTGTCGCGCCCGTGAGCGCAGCAGGGCGACGGATACACCGGAACGGGAAAGGGGCAAACGGGAGATGAGCTGAACCACCATGATGAAAACGGTTACCCCTTTCCGGCGGATGGCGCCGTTTTCCGGTCCTGCTGGTCCCGCTCGTAGGCCTTGATGATCTCCTGGACCAGGGGATGACGGACAACGTCGGCATTGGAGAAGCGGCAGAAGCCGATGCCCTTGACCCGGCCGAGAATCCGCTTGGCCTCCACCAGTCCCGACCGTTTGGAACCTGGCAGGTCGATCTGGGTAATATCACCGGTGATGACCGCCTTGGAATCGAAACCGATCCTGGTCAGGAACATCATCATCTGTTCCCTGGTGGTGTTCTGGGCCTCGTCAAGGATGACAAAGGCGTTGTTGAGGGTGCGGCCGCGCATGAAGGCCAGGGGGGCAATCTCGACGATATTGCGCTCCAGGTACTCCCGGTTCTTTTCCTGACCGAGGATATCGTTGAGGGCATCGTGGAGTGGTCGCAGATAGGGGTCCACTTTCTGGGCCATATCCCCGGGCAGAAATCCCAGGTTTTCACCGGCCTCCACAGCCGGACGGGCAAGGATAATGGAGCGTACCCGGCCGGCGGCAAGGGCCGAGATGGCCATGGCCACGGCGAGATAGGTCTTGCCGGTTCCGGCCGGACCGATGCCGAAGACAATATCATGCCGCCGGATGGCCTCGATATACTTTTTCTGGTTGAGACTCTTGGGAGAGACAATCCTGTCCCGGGAGGTGATATAGACCTTGTCAAGAAAGATATCCCGGAGCACCGCCCGGGGTGACGACTTGAGGATCTGCAGGCCGAAGGCGATATCCGGCGTAAAGACCGGATAGCCGCCGCGGATGAGATCGTAAAGCTGCAGCAGCAGTGATTCGGCAAGAATCACCGCATGATTGCGACCTGTTATCCGGAGGCTGTTGCCGCGGACGTGAATGGTGACACCGGCGCCCTGCTCAACGGTGTGGATATTCCTGTTGAGGTCGCCGAACAGGGTCTGCGCGGTGAGGTTATCCGGGAAATCGAGTTTGCGGCTGATATGGTTGTTCAGGCTTGGCAACGCACTGGACCGGATGTGAGATAATCGGCTGCACTTCCCCGGGCCGGCCGGACGACACCGGGCGCGCCAAGGATCGCCAGGCGGCGCGCCCGCTGGACCGGATCATAGCGTTCGGTGGATTATGCAACCGGACAGGGCAAAAATCACTCCTGTTTGGCGGCCTGCAGCTCCTTGATGGTCTGACGGGCCGCATCAAGATCCTGGCGCAGCGCCTGGATCTCGCGGGCCAGCTCATCGGTTGCCGGGGCGGCATCATCTCCGGATGCAGCCTTGCGGTTTCCCACCCTGGCGTTGATCTGCCGGGTGGCCGGGGCAAACAGTTCCCCTAGCCGTTCGCGGAGCTGGTCATACATGGATCCCACCTCGTCCGGAGCCACAAAGTACATGATCGCAAACCAGAGCCCGATAAAAAAGGCGATGCAAAAGGCAATCCCCAGCACCAGGCCGATGATGAACTTCACCAGGGAATAGATACCGACAACGAGTTGACTGAGCGCCCCGAAAACACCCACCGAAGGGCTCGACATGAATATGGAAACCAGGGAGATGATGAGCAGAATAACTATCCCTGAGGTAATCTGTGCTGAAAATAACTGATTTTTTTGCATTCTTTTCCTCCTTTCCGGCCTTGGTTGAATCTACATGGAACAGATGACGATTTCACCTGAAATCATACCTTATTTTTGAGCATAATCCCAATAAATCGCGGCCGGGAATGCCGTAGAACCCGGATTTATGAACCAGTCACAGGGGTTATACAACCCGGCGGTATAAAGGGCCTCTTTGCTGTAAGCGCTCACGGGCGACCGCATCCGCTTACGGATTTATGGTACAAGTTCCTGTTTAAGAAGGCAACAGGCAATACGGTGGAGGGGACGGCCCCGCATATCATACTCCAGGTTGTCCGGCTGCAATAATTTATTCATAACACACCCTTCCGGAATAGTGAGACGAAAAAACCGATCCTCGGTGAGTCCGGGATTTTTCAGCAGCCGTCCTTGCCTGATTGTCAGACTGTGGACGGGGTAGTCCTCGCAGAGGGGACAACGGTAGACCCTGCCGTTGGGAAAGATGAAATAATTTTCCGCCACATTGCCGGCACAGAGAAACTCCTCGTCCTCCTCCAGAAAAACCTTGGGAAAGACGACGTTGATTCCCAGTCCGGCGGCTTCGGCAGCCACCTCCGGCACCACCCGAAGCCACTCATCCGGACTGACCTGGGGTCCCGCCTCGCCCTGGTCGCCGTCGGCGGCGGACCTGCCCCGGAGACCGATCACCTGAATAAAAAAACGGTCCACCCCGAAATCGCTGAGCAGGGCGGGCATTCCCCTGAGCCGGTGAATGTTCCGGCTGCTGACGGTATAGATGACACTCACTCTGAATCCCAGCGCCACCGCCTTCTGCAGATTGGCGGTGCAGACCTTGAAAACACCTTCCCCCCGGATGGCGTCGTTGACCTCGGCTTCCGGCCCGTCCAGGCTGAAGCTCAGCATATCCAGTTCCCCGGGGGTGATCCGCTCCAGCAGATCATGGAAGAGGTAGCCGTTGGAATCAACGGTAATGGAGCTGTAGCGTAGTTGCCGGGCCTTACGGATCACCGCCGGCAGTTCCGGGTGCATGGTGGGCTCACCGCCGAGCAGGATGAGATTTGTCTCCTGCTCCGGATCGGCGAACAGTCGCAGCCAGTCGGAGGCTGTTTCCAGGGAGAGCATGGTGTTGCCGTGTTCCCTGGGGTTGATATAGCAGTGACGACAGGAAAGATTGCAACCGGTCAGCAGGTGCAAAAAGACGTTACGTTCGCCGGGCTTGAAACCCACGGTCTTAAAGCGCGAGGATACCGGGTTGTTGCTCATGGCTTCTGCTCCATTGTATATCGGGCCAGGAGACTGTCCCGCCAGTAATCATGCCGGCGAAAAAAGCGTTTGAACAGCTCCAGGCTTTCAGCTCTGAGGACCGAGGATACCAGCTCGACGCGCATCCTGAAATAGAGATCGCTCAACAGATAAAGCGGCAGATTGGTGCCGCCGCCCATCACATCCTCATAGGCGAAGACAAAACGACGCACGCCGTTAAGCAGCAGGGTGGAATAACACATGAGACACGGTTCCATGGTGGAGTACACGGTGAGGCCGGAACAGGAAAAGCCGGGTCTTTCTTTCAGCAGCCGCCGCAGGGTGACGATCTCGGCATGATCGAGTTCATTGGCCGCGTTGCCGTGACTGTTGATCCGCCGACCACCGGCCACCACCGAGCCTGCGGCGACCATAACGCATCCCACCGGAAACTCGCCTTCGGCCAGGGCCCTTTCCGCCTGCTCCAAGGCAAGCGACATATATTTCTCATGCTCCTCCATCAACTCTCCGGCACCGTCCCATTCTGCCGCCGGTTTCCGCCCTCTGCGGATCCGGGGGATATCCACGTCCCAGCTGACACTAGCACAGGGGAGAAGCGGTGTCAAAAAGTAAGCCGCCCGAGGGCCGGTATCGCCGTCTGATCATCATACAGCCGGGACAAACCATACCCTGCAGCCAGGGACCCCGGGAGAGGGAGTTTGTGAAGACGACCGGACCGCAGGCAGGTTGAATCCACTCGTGCCCGGATTTGCTGAACGGCAGGAAAACCCCAGGGAGGTCTCAGCACCGCTTGAAACCGCCTGCAGAAAACCAAAAAAACGGATTTTCCGGCAAAACATTCCGGAAATATGAAATTACTTTCTATTTTTCCTGAAAAATGGGATTTTCCCGCTGTTTTTCATCGAAAAATAATTTGCTATGGTCGGAGAAAAAATGATAACATTTGAGAATAACGATATAAATTTTTTATTTCACCGAATGTCTAACTTACTGATAATCGGTAATTCTCATCCTTACTCACATTTAAACACGGTTTCTCCCTGGCATTCCTCCCTGACCGCCACCGGAAAATGCAAGGAATACCAATAATTGTAGATCTATGACTACGATTCGATTTGCCGGGAAAACGGATCAGAAACAATGGGATGCCTATGTACGTGCTCATCCCGATTCCTGGCCTTACCATCTCTTTGCCTGGCGAAATGCGGTTGAGGAAGCGTACGGGCAAAAGGCATACTATATCATTGCCGAAAATGATGGTGATTTCGTCGGGGTGCTGCCGCTTATTTACCTGCGCTTTCCAACCCTGGTCAGCGAATTGACCGCCCTTGCCTACTGCGATGTCGGCAACTGCCTGGCCGATGACGAAACCGTCGGCGACCGCCTGCTGGCGGCGGCCGTGGATCTGGGACGAACCCTGGGAGTTGAAAAACTCCACCTGCGGGGACAGATGCAGAAAAGCAAATACAGCAGCTCCCTCATCTCCCGGGATTCCTGCGACAAGGTACGGATGTTCCTGAGCCTGCCGGACTCATCGGAAACGCTGATGGCATCCTTTAAATCCAAGCTGCGCAGCCAGATTCGCAAGGCCAGTAAAAACGGGGTTGTTTTTCAGTGGGGTGAGGGTGATGGCGCCGTTGACGAATTCTACGCCGTTTTCAGTGAGAATATGCGGGAACTGGGCTCTCCCGTTCACTCCAGGGAGTGGTTTGCGGCGGTCCTCAGGGCCTATGGTGAAAACAGCCGGCTCGGCCTGGTGAAATTCGACGGCCGCACCATCGGGTGCGCCATTGTACTGATCATGGGTAACAGGATCTCGGTCCCCTGGGCCTCGACCCTGCGCCGCTATAACCGCCTGGCCGCCGGCATGTTGCTCTATTGGAATCTCCTCAGGTTTTCATGTGACCACGGCCACCGCGACTTCGATTTCGGCAGATCGACTCTCAACTCCGGCACCTACCGCTTCAAATACCAGTGGGGTGCCAGGCCCGGCAGCCTGGAATGGCATTCCGTTTTTCTTAAAGGTGGAAAAACGGTGGAGGCGGACCATTCACGCTCTTTGCGCCGCCGTGTTTTCGAACGGGTCTGGCCCAGGCTGCCCCTGGCGGTGACCACCTTCCTGGGGCCACGCCTCAGAAAACATATCAGCTACTGATTCGCTATTGATCACCGGCACCGCTGATCTTTCTGATCTCCACCTTGCCGGTCAGATATTCCTTCACCATCCCAATGGGCACCTCGTTTCGATGAAATATACCGGCGGCCAGGGCGGATTCCGCCCGGGTCCCGGTAAAGACCTCGAGAAAATGGTGGGCTGATCCCGCCCCGGAAGAGGCAATAACCGGAATGGTCACCGCCCCTTTGACCCCATTGATCAGTTCCAGATCAAAGCCGGAGTTGGTGCCGTCGCGGTCGATACAGTTGAGCAGAATCTCTCCGGCTCCCAGTTGTTCGCAGATCCGGGCCAGGGTGATGGCATCCAGGTCCCTCCCTTCCCTGCCCCCCCTGATGGTGCATTGGTACCAGCAAAACCTCTCCCCGTTTGGCCCGGGTACGGCCGTGGGAATTACCCGGTGGGGAACCTCGTCGGGCGAGGAGACATAGACGCGCCGGGGATCCACGGAAACGACCACGGCCTGGCTGCCGTAAACCCGGGCAATGGTTTCGATGGAGCTCATGCCCGTGGCCCGGCCGCTGCGGAGCACCTCTTCGGCAATGAGCACGGCATCGCTGCCGATGGAGATCTTGTCCGCCCCAGAGCGGAAATACTCCGCCGCCACTTCCAGGGCTGAAGAGCGCTTGCCGTCCTTGTCCACATAATCGCGGATACCGCCACCGATGGTCAACGGCACGAAGACGTTTCTGGAAGTCTGCTTGAGCACCTGAAGCATGGGCATATCCTTGAGGGGAAAATCGCGAAAGCCGGTGATGTTGAGGAAGGTGATCTCATCGGCGCCCTGCCTGTAGTAACGGCCGGCCAGCTCCACCGGTTTGCCGAGATTGCGGACATTACCCTCTTCGCGGACATCGTACTGATCACCCTTGGTGACCACGAGGTCACCCTGGTCATTGGCGCGGACATCGAGACAGGCGATGATGCGCTTGGCCAGCCGGGTGGGGCGGGTTCGCGGGGCAAGGGTTACCTTTTCCCCGGTGCTCTCAAGAAAATTCCGCAGCACCAGCAATCCGGTCTCGCCTGATTTTTCGGGATGAAACTGGGTGGCGAGAATATTGTCCCGCTGGATACTGCTGACGAATTCGTAGCCGTAATCCGTGGTGGTGAGCACGGCGGAATCCTCGTCCGTGGTCACATGATAGGAATGGACAAAGTAGAATTTTTCATCACCTTCCAGGCCCTGAAACAGCCGGGAGGGCTGCCGGGCCCTGATGCCGTTCCAGCCGATATGGGGAACGGCCAGCTCGGTGTCGAACCGCTTGATTCTCCCCCTGATGATTCCCAGTCCCGGCATGTCCGGGGCCTCGTCACTGCCCTCGAAAAGGGCCTGGAGTCCCAGGCAGATGCCGAGAAAATGGCGACCGCTTTGCAGATATTGCCGCAGCGGCTCCAGATATCCCTTCCGACGCAGAATATGAATCATGTTGCCGAAGCTGCCGACTCCGGGAAAAACCAGTTGCTGCGCCGAGAGGATATCTTCCGGGGAGGAAACGATGCCCACGCTTCCCCCTGCCTTTTCAATGGCATTTATCACCGAGCGCACGTTGCCGGCGCCGTAATCAAGTAAGACGATCATTCTTTCCTGCCGATGGTATTCATTTGACGTTGCCTCCCGAAAGAGAGTAGTCTAGTCGATCATTGCAGCCCGGCGCAAGCCAAACCTTGCAGCCATTACCCTGTCCCAGCTATGAAAACCATGATCCTTGCCGCCGGTTTCGGCACCCGGCTCAGGCCATACAGCCTCAGACGTCCCAAACCGCTTTTCCCCATCCTGGACCGGCCGCTGCTGACGCTGCTCATCGACCAGGTACGCCGCGCCGGCGGTGCCGAAATTCTGGTAAACGGTCACCATCTGCAAAAACAGGTGGCCCGGCAGGTGGCAGGCGATCCCGCCATCACCTTTCAGGCGGAAACCCGCATCCTCGGCACCGGCGGTTCCCTCAGGCGGGCACTGTCCTGGTGCGCCGCAAGACCGCTATTGGTGATGAACGGCGATATCGTCCACACGGTGGATCTGGCCGCTGTCTACGACTTTCACCTGGCCCACCCCCATGCGGTAACCATGGTGCTCCACCACTATCCCCGCTTCAACAACGTCCTGGTCCGCGACAACCGGGTCCGCGCCTTTGGCGTCACCGCGGCGGAAACAGCACGCCGGGGAGAAATTCTGGCCTTCACCGGCATCCATGTGCTGGATCCCCGGGTGCTGCACCTCATTCCTCCCCACGGTTTTCACAATATCATCGACCTTTACAGACAGCTCATCGACACAGGCGAAACCATTGCCGCCCTGCGGATCGATTCCGGACCCGGCACCGTCTTCTGGCGCGACATCGGCACCCCGGCCGACTACCTGGAACTGCACGGCGACCTGCTCCACAAACGCATCTCCCTGCCCTTTACGGCCCGGATTCCAGCGGCGCAAAAAAACGGCTTTCCCCTCTTCGGCCTCCATGGGGCCGAAATCGGAGCAGGAGTACGTCTGCAGGATTGGGTCTGCATCGGCAGGGGGGCGGAAATTTCCCCGGGTGCGCGGCTGAAACGCTGCGTGGTCTGGCCGGGAGCCAGGGTAAGGACGGGAAGCTACGAGGACGCCATCCTCATGTGAGCAGGGCGGAAAAGCTGCGGGCCAGCTCCTCCCTGAACTCCCGGGACGGGGCCAGGGCAAGGAGGGATTGAGTATAGCGCGAAATCCGCTCGTCCAGGAGCTGCTCCAGGTCGTCGCCCGGGGATTTTTCGGCGATCTCGGCGGCTATCACGGAACTCACAAGCGATACTCCCTCGCGATCGGCCAGCAGCAGGGCCGCCCACAGCAGGTGGTCGCTGCGCGGATTGATCTTCGGATCCCCGCTCCAGAAGGCGGCGGGCAATTTCACCACCGCCAGCTTTTTGGTAAGCGCCGCCCGGAAACGTCCCCGCAGAAAGACGGGATCGGGGAGCTCGCCCCGCTGAAGCGTTGTCTCCAGGTCGTCGAACATCTTCAGGGGTGTCGGCCCTCTTCCCGCTGAGGCCCGGCCGATTCCGGCAACAGGGAGAAGAAGACCAGAATCGTACTCTGCAGGCTGCTGCGGTTGTCGTCGCTGACCATCAGGTAGCGGTCGTCACGGTAATGGGTTATGCCTTCGAAGTTATCCATATACCATCCCTCGGCGCTGGAAAGCACGGCAAGGTCCTTGACCGGACACCGTTGCCGGCTGTCGCATTCCCATATTTTCACCTCACGGAGACTGATGACAATGGGATACTGGAGACCGGCCCAGGCCCGTTCCAGAACCAGGATATTACCGTTTTCCAGGGTGGTGAGACCGGTGACGGCGCTCTTTTTTGCCCCGGATGCCGGGAAATGAAACTCCCTGCCCCGAACCCCGTAGAGGGTATGCTCGTCCATGGCGGAGTCCCGCAGGGGATATTCAGCGGCCGTGAGAACGCCGAAATCTTCATGCACGACCACAGACTCCAGCATCTTGTTGTTGCCGCGGTAATTCTTTTTCGCCCGTAGTTTCCGGGGCAGTTCCAGCCCGGCGATGAACTCTCCCCTGGGCGTATACCGCACCACCCGGGGTTTATGCTCGAAAGAGACGAGAAGCAGGGAGTCGCCCTTTCTGCCGTTTGCACCGTTGAGCAGGGCCAGCCCTTCCGAATCGCTGCGACCGGTGCTCAATACATCCCCCTCTTTGTCCAGCAGGGGAAAAGAGGAGATAAGTTGAACCTTTTCAATATGATCCCCGACAATTTCAAGGCGCAGGTGATGGAGAACGCCTTCGTCTGAGACGGCATAAAGCAGCTCTTCATCTTCATCCCAGGCCAGTCCGGACAACTCGGTCACCGCCTCGCCGGAAGCCGTCTTCAGCCGCAGGCCGACGCTGTCCAGGAGCCGCATGTGCATAAAGGAGTTGCCGGCAAGATTGTCGGGGGCCAGCGAAAAACCATAGGTTTCCGGGAAGACCGAACCGGTGCGGGTACAGCAGCACAGGGTGACGGTCAAAAGAATGATCAGTACCAGGGGTCTCATGGGGCGGCGGCCACGGCCGGCTACCAGTCAGGCCGCAGATACAGTTCCGTGAGCTGCTTGCGGGCAACCGCGGCGGGAGCCTCGGTGAGTGGACAGGTGGCCTTCTGGGTCTTGGGAAAGGCGATCACGTCCCGGATGGAGCGGCGGCCCGCCAGGATCATCAGCAAACGATCCACCCCAAAGGCGATGCCGCCATGGGGAGGAGCACCCAGCTCCAGGGCTCTTAACAGAAAGCCGAATTTATCATCCGCCTCCTTGGCATCAATCCCCAGGGCTTCCAGTACCTTGCCCTGGACGTCACGCCGATGGATACGGATGGAGCCGCCGCCGATCTCATTGCCGTTGAGCACCAGATCATAGGCGCGGCTGAGCACCCGGCCGGGATCGCTGTCCAGGAGGTCGATCTGATCTTCGCAAGGAGCGGTAAACGGGTGGTGGACCGCGGTATACCGTTTTTCCCCATGATCATATTCCAGCAGCGGAAAATCGGTAATCCAGAGAAAATCGTAGGTATCCGCTGCAACCAGACCAAGCCTGCGGGCCAGCTCCAGCCGCAGTTCCGCAAGAACCTGATGCACCGTATCACGGTTGTCCGCTCCGAAGAGCACCAGGTCGCCCGGTTTCAGATCCAGACGATCGGCCATGGCCTGCCGCTCCTCCTCGCTGAAAAACTTGGTAATGGGCGACTGCCAGTCGCCGTTGTCCTTTATCTTGATCCAGGCCATGCCCCGGGCGCCGAAACGGGCGGCAAATTCGGTGAGGTTGTCCAGATCCTTGCGGGAAAAGGAGGCGCAGCCTTCGGCATTGATCGCCTTGACCACTCCGCCGGCGTCGATCACCGACCTGAAGACCTTGAAACCGCAGTCTTTCAGGGTTGCGGTGAGATCCACCAGCTCCAGACCAAAACGGGTATCGGGCCGATCCGTGCCGAAACGGTCCATGGCCTCTCCATAGCTCATCCGCCGGAAGGGCAGTGTCAGCTCCATACCCAATCCTTCGGCAAAGATAGCGGCGATCATACCCTCGGTGATGCGGCGGATATCCTCCTCGTCCACAAAGCTCATCTCCATATCGATCTGGGTGAACTCCGGCTGACGGTCGGCGCGCAGATCCTCATCGCGGAAACACTTGACGATCTGGTAGTAACGGTCCATGCCGGAGATCATCAACAGTTGCTTGAAGAGCTGGGGCGACTGCGGCAGGGCATAAAACTTGCCGGGATTCACCCGGCTGGGTACCAGGTAGTCCCGGGCGCCCTCCGGAGTCGACCTGGTCAGCATCGGGGTTTCGATCTCCAGGAAGTCATGGTCATTGAGATAATTTCGCACCGCCTGCAGCACCCTGTGACGCAGGATGAGATTACCGGCCATTTCCGGCCGTCGCAGATCCAGGTAACGATACTGCAGCCGCAGATTATCGGAAACCTCCACCTCTTCATCCAACGGAAAGGGCGGCGTGACACTGGTATTGAAAACGGTAAGCTCGGAAACCAGCACCTCGACGGCCCCGGTCTTCAGCTTGGGATTTTCCATCTCCGCCGGCCGCCTGGTCACCCGGCCGCGAATGCCGATGACCCATTCGTTGCGAAGGGCGTGGGCCTTGGCGTGAACCTCGGGGTTGATCTCCGGATTGAAAACCACCTGGGTGATACCCCAGCGATCCCGGAGATCGATGAATATCACGCCGCCATGGTCTCGCCGGCGCAAAACCCAGCCCATGAGCACCACCTCCATTTCCAGATGGTCGGTTCCCAGTTCATTACAACGGTGTGTCCGTTTAAGCGCTGCCTGTGGTTGCATGATGATTGATACTCCTGTTACATGAAGTGAGCCACCCCACGAAAAGGGGGGATGAAAAGCGGCGGGCGGTGGTCACCCGGTTACCGCGGCAATGAGTTGTGTGACAAGCTGCTCCGCATCGCCGTCCAGGGCCAGGGACGCCTGCTCACGGCTGGCCATGTTGCGGAGTATGGCCCGTTGCTCCTTCAATTCGTTTTCTCCGATGATGAGCACATAACGGGCGCCGAGTTTTGCGGCCAGTTTCATCTGGGCCTTGAGACTGCGGTTGCTGTAATCCATGGCGGCCGCATGCCGTCTCCTGCGCAGGCCGTGAACAAGAGTTGTCCCAAGAAGCACCGCCTCTTCCCCCAGAGCCGCGACAAAGAGATCCATGCCCTGTCCCGCGGCGGCGTCGGGCTGCGCATCCTCCATGAGCAGCACCAGCCGTTCGATCCCCAGGGCAAAGCCGATACCCGCAAGCCGGGGCCCCCCCAGCTGTTCGATCAGACCGTCGTACCTGCCGCCGGCACCCACGGCCGACTGGGCGCCGAGACCATCGGCTATGAACTCGAAGGTGGTGCGGGTGTAGTAATCGAGTCCCCGGACCATGAAGGTGTTGATACGATACCCGATCCCCAACAGATCAAGGAAACGGCGGACCCGGGAAAAATGATCACGGCAGCCGGGGCACAGGGTATCAAGGATGGAAGGGGCGCCTTCGAGTTCCGCCTTGCAGGAGCCCTTTTTGCAATCCAGCACCCTCAGGGGGTTGGTGACGGTGCGGCGGCGACAATCGGCGCAAAGCCGCTCTCCCCTTTCCCTGAGAAAGGCGACCAGCCTGCTTTTATACTCCGGCCGGCAAACGGGACATCCCAACGAATTGATCTCCAGGGAAGCCGTGATTCCCAGGCGCTCCAGCAGCAGGCCGCCCATGGCCATGAGCTCGGCATCCACCTGGGGTTCGACCGCGCCGATGACCTCCACATCCATCTGGTGGAACTGCCGCAGCCTGCCCTTTTGCGGACGCTCGTGCCGGAACATGGGTCCCATGGTATAGAGTTTCTGCACCGGCCTCCGGACATGCAGGCCATGCTCGATAAAGGCGCGGAGCAGCGAAGCCGTGGCTTCGGGACGCAAGGTCTGTCCCTTGTCGGCAAAGGTGTACATCTCCTTTTCGACGATATCGGTGGCCTCGCCGATGGAACGGGCAAAGAGTTCGGTCTTTTCCAACAGGGGCAACCGTATCTCCCTGAAGCCGAAGGAGTGGAAGATCTCGCGGGCCTCATTCTCAATGTAACGCCACAGGGGGGTTTCCGACGGCAGGATATCCTTGAAGCCGGTGATGGCCTGAATTTTCAAAATATACGCTCCTCAGCTGTAAAACCTTTCCGCTTTCAGTCACGACTCAAAACCATGGAAGTTACTCCAAGGCAAGGGAAAAAGTCAAGTATCCATGGCCATTTTCGGCGGAACGGACCCAAGCCGGGCAAAATGACGGGAACCGTCCCCGTACCCGTGGCCGCCGGCCGCACAATATAGCGGTTGCGGCAGTTTTCAATCGGGTATAGACTTTGGAAAGAAAAGCCTGCCCATCTCATACCGGCAAGCTTGACAAACGCGGCGAACTCGGGCACTATCTAGCCATACTTTCAACAAAAGGATACTTACACCGAATGAAATTACCCGAACTTACCATTGGTCGATTGACAGCGCGCATTCCGCTTGTTCAGGGCGGGATGTCCATCCGGGTCTCCACCTCCGCCCTGGCCGTTCCCGTGGCCGAGTGCGGCGGCATCGGCACCATCGGCGGCTCCGCCATTCCCATCAGCGAACTCCAGGCGGATATCCGGCGGGCCAAAAAGGCGACATCCGGAATTATCGCCGTCAACATCATGTTTGCCATGCGGGATTTTTACGACCTGGTGATGGCCTCCATCGAAGCCGGAGTCGATATGATCGTCACCGGCGCCGGATTTTCCCGTGATATTTTCAAAATCGGCAGACAGCACAACACCCCCATCGTCTCCATTGTCTCATCCCCCGCCTTTGCCAGACTGGCCGAGAAACTCGGGGCCAGCGCCATTGTGGTGGAATCCAAGGAGGCAGGGGGGCACCTGGGTACGGACAAACCCCTGCGGGAGATCTTTCCGCCCATCAGAGAGGTGGTCAAGAAGATCCCCCTCATCGCGGCCGGAGGAATTACAGACGGCTATGAAATGGCTGAGATGATGGATAAATACGGAGCGGACGGCATCCAGATCGCCTCACGCTTCGTGCTCAGCGAGGAGTGCTCGGTCTCGGACCGTTTCAAGCAGGCCTTCCTTGAGGCTGAAAAGGACGACATCGTCCTCATCAAGTCACCGGTGGGGTTGCCGGGCCGGGCGGTGAAGACCGCTTTCGTGCGGAGAATCCGCAGCGGCGAAGACCTACGGACCCGGGAATGCAAATACAAGTGCCTCAAAAAATGCGATTACCGTTTCTGCATCAACGACCGTCTCAACAACGCCTGCGACGGCAATGTCGACGAAGGACTGGTCTTTTCCGGTGAAAACACCTACAAGATGAAGGAGATTCTGCCGGTGCGGGAAATCTTCAACCGCTTCGTAAGCCAGGCCGAATCCGTCTACAAGGAGGCAAGAGCCACCCTGACCCGGCGTGCCGGATAATGGTTCCATGTCCCGCCGCACGTTGCCGGCCCCACCTGCCGTTGCTACAGTTTCATGCTCCCAGTTCAACCTCTCCTGACCCATTGAAATCTTGTCATCAGTGATGCCCGCCCGGGAAACAGATACCATACCGACCGGGGCGCCGGCGCCGGTCGGTTTCGCCCCCCGCATCGTTCCGGAAGCCGATCATCCCATCCGCAGGAACCACATTGACCGGGAAGCCCTCAAGGTTCTCTATCGCCTCCGGGATGCCGGTTTTGCCGGCTACCTGGTGGGAGGCGGTGTCCGCGATATCTATCTCGGGAAAAAACCGAAAGATTTTGATATCAGTACCGATGCCCGTCCCGGCCAGCTGCGAAAACTTTTCCGCAACAGCCGCACCATCGGTCGCCGTTTCCGGCTGGTCCAGGTCTACTTTCGCGGCGGCAAGATCATCGAGGTCTCCACCCTGCGCTCCCAGAGCGACGTACAGGAAGGCAAGGATGACGACCGGGTGCTGCCCAGCAACAACACCTTCGGCACCCTGGAAGAAGATGCCTTCAGACGTGATCTCACCGTAAATTCACTCTTTTACGAAATAGAGAATTCAACCATTATCGACTACGTGGGAGGAGTCCGGGACCTGGAAAACGGCATCATCCGTATTGTCGGTGATCCGGTGCGGAGAATCACCAGGGACCCTGTACGCATGATGCGGGCCATCCGCCACGGAGCCAGAAACAACTTCGCCATCGACGACGCCACCTGGCAGGCCATCATCGATAACCGTGACAAGCTCACCCTCTGTCCGCCTTCCCGGATCAGGGATGAACTGCTCAAGGACCTGCGCGGCGGCTGCAGCAGGGCCTGGTTTAAACTGGCCCTTGAAAGCGGTCTATTTTTCACCCTGTTGCCCTTTTACGATGAGATGATGAACAACGCTCACAACGGCGATGTGGGCGCAATGATCAGCGCCAACCTCAAAGTCCTTGACCGGTTGCTGGGCGCAGGCATGAGGCAACGGCTGGAGGTCGACATTCCCGATCACATTCTGCTCGCCTTCCTGCTGGCTCCCTGGGCCATTGTCCGCTTCGAACTGATGAAGAGAGTTCCCAAGGGTCCGGATCACCACCGGTTGCTCGGCGATGTCCGATCCGGACTGAGCACGATCATCGGCGATCGCTTCCACCTCAGGAGGCTGGCCAAGGAGGAAATCGCCCGCCTGCTTGTCAACCTGCCGCTTTTCCGGATGCACCGGCGCAACAACTCCTGGCCAAAATGGTTACGGCGGAAAAGCTATTTCCCTGATTCTTCGAGATTCTTCCAGCTTTACCAGGAGGCGAACGGCGGGGAGAAGGTCGATCCCCAGCTGTTTATGAAAAAGGGTGCAAAAAAACGCCGGGTACTCACCATCACAGGCGGCCCCAACCGTTCTTCCGGCCGGCACCGTGCCGTACAGCCGGCGTTTTCCTCCCAGCGACGCGGGGTGTTCGGGCTAAAGTAGGGTGATCCGATCGGCCATGCACCGATTTTCCCATAAGGGCCCGCCGCCCTTCTCCCGCAACGCGATAACCGAACAACCCCGGCCACAGGTTTTCAGGCCTTTTTTCACGCTGCGGCGGTGGGAAAAAAAATCGCTGTCACATGCCGTGCAAACCCCGCTCACCTCGATGTGTTCCTCCTGCACTCCCGCAGCCACCAGTTGATCGCGGCTGATCTCCCAGAAGTTGAAATGATTTTCCCCTTCCAGAAAACGACAAAAATCCTCCGGCAGCTCAGTGCCGTGGTGAATGAACTCCGCGCAGCAAGGTCCCAGGGAAGGGCTGATAACAACCAGTAGATCTGCTGGATCCGTGTGAAAAACGCGCTGCATCTCCTGAACGGTTTTGGCGATAATATTGCGAACACTTCCCCGCCAGCCGCAGTGAACGGCGGCAATGACCTTTTTTCGGGGATCGTGCAGCAACAATGCCTGGCAGTCGGCCTGCTGAATCATCAGGCCGATTCCCCGGCTGGAGGTGATCACGGCATCACAGCCGATATGATCGTCCATGACGGAATTTCCCTCGACGGCGACCGCAATCCGGTCTCCGTGTACCTGGTCAAGGGCGACCAGGGAGGAAAGGCCGAGAAGCTGCTGGACCACCATGCGGTTTAACACCACGTTTCCCGGATTATCGCCCACCCCGAAACCGACATTGAGGGCATAATGGGGAGCCTCGCTGTATCCTCCGAAACGGGCGAACATGCCGTGGGTGATGGTGTCGGCATCAAACAGTGAACTTTCCAGGAGGATGAGGGGTTTGATGTAGTATGATTCTCGTCGGGATATCATGGGCGACAAAAAAAAGGGAGAAACTCCGGTCGGAGTTTCTCCCCTTTTCAAGTACGGTTGGACCTGGATCTTCGCTTAGAAGAAGGCCTCAAAGGTCAGGTATACCTGATCCATGTCGTCAAGAGCCGGGAAGAACTGGGCGTTGAGCGGATCACTCGCCAGTTCGTCGACATCGACCGGAGCACCAAGCCAGCTGCCGCTGCCGGTGTAGTCATACTGATAATGCTGGTAACCCAGACGAACAAAGGTCTTGGCATACTTGGAAATCGCCTCGCCTGTGGGCAGGTCGTAGACCAGATAGATCTCGCCCACATGACCCCGGGTGTTGAGCTTGGACAGATAGAGATCGTCGTGACCGGGAGCCATGCCCACCCAGTACTGGGAACCGTAGTTGTATTCCAGGCCGAGCTTGAGGCCCACATTGGGAATATCATACCGGATACCGGCATAGACCGAGTAGCCGTCTTCCTTGTCAAGGTCCGCCCACCAGGAACCGAGCAGGCTGTTGCCCAGTTCGTCATATCCCTTGGGATCGGTCCGGCTCCAGCCCAGGGAGACGAAGTAGTTGAGATCCGCCACCTTGTCGTTGTAGACAATGCTGGTGTGCAGAATGTTGCCCAGGTTGGTCTTGTCGAGGATGCCGTTGCCGGCGACCACGCCCGCCATTTCAAGCGGATTGGGGAAGGTGACGCCATCCGGAGTATTCACCAGGTTGGCGGCCAGGAAGGACTGAATGTTCAGGAAGCGGTGTCCTTTGGAAAAGACATCCCAGCTGAACCCGGCAAAGTCCATATCGTTGAGAGGATCACTGGTGTACATCGGAGTGGGGCCGTGATATTCCAGGCCGTCTTCGAAACCGCGACCATAGCAGAAACGGATGCGGCCGCTTCCCAGATCCTCGTTGCCCCAGCTATAGGCGTATCCGAGGGAAATTCCGTCAAAGGGATAGTTCATGTAGTTGACCGGCGTAGCCTGGCGCTTGTCCAGTCCGAGGCGGAACTGGCCTGGAGGGCCGTCGGTTGTGGGCCGGCGACCGATGGAGAACCACATGGGCAGACCGGCGACATTGTTCCAGTTGACAAAGGCACGGTCAACCCGCAGGGCGTTGTCGGTGGGCTGGCGGGTGGAGTTGCCGTCCCAGCTGAATCCATCCAGGGTGAAGGGACCGCCGCCGGTGGGATTGCTTTGCATTCCCCAGGCTTTGTACATGGCAAGCCGTCCCTTGAACTCGACGTTCTCGGTGGCTTTGACCCGCATATTGATACGCAGCCGGTTGGTCCACATGGTCTCGTTTTCCCATTCCTGGGCGGGATCAGGCATCAGTCCCATCATCTGGAACATACCGGCCCGCATCTGCGGGCTGAACATCTTCATGCCCATGGTGGCCATCCTGATCTGCTCCACGGTGTACGGGCCGGGTCCCATGCCGAAACCGCCCATGGAACGCGGCATGGGCAGGGCCATTGCCATACCCTGGGTAATGGCACCGGCGGAATAGGAGGGCATGGTGTTACCGTTCATGTAATCGACACGGGAACGAAAGTCACCGAACAGCTTGAAACGGGCGGCCAGATCCCATGCCTCCGATTTCTCGTCGATCAGGTCATCAAGGTCGCCGACTTTTTCATCCACGGCGCCCACCTTGCTGTCCATCTTCCCCAATGCCTCTTTCTGCCTGGCGAGCTGAGCTTTCAGTTCGTCGAGCTGGCGGGAAAGATCATTCACCTTTCTTTCAAGATCCTGCGGCAGCGCTCCCGGACCGGAACTGGCTGCAGCCACACCCGGAAGAGCGATAAGTCCGGCAAGAGCCAGGAGTGAAAATTTTTTAACCATGAGCCTTCTCCTTTTTTCATTTATTATTCATAAAAGCATCCCGCCCGCTGTCCAAGTCGCCGGGATGCGACAACTGGGCATACTCTGGGGATACTTTTCAACCGAGTTCAATTTTTTGTACTGCATTTGATTCCGTTTGTCAACCCGATTACAAGAAAAAGGTAGGCTCCAGCAGCAAGACGGGAGTTTTTCCTTTTTTCCGCCGCCCGAGCCCCTGCCACCGGCAGAAGGCGGCAACGGGCGCCGGGCCTGTTTTCACCTGTCCGGCGCCTCTTTTTTGTAACCGGTCACAGGTAGCGCAGATTTGCTGAAATCTCTCCCGGCCGCTATATCCCCACCATGCGACCGGGTGAGATCGGTGAAGATGCGGCACCCGGCTCAATTCCCTCTTTTTCTCTGACACTCGGGGCAGAAAAAGGTGGAACGCCCGGCCAGGACAATTTTTTGTATCGGAGCAGAGCACCGTTTGCACGGCTTACCGCTCCGGTTGTACACATTGAGACTGAGCTGGAAATATCCGGGCCTGCCGCTGCTGGAGACAAAATCCGCAATGGTCGTTCCTCCGCCGGCTATTGCCGCTTCCAGGGTCCGACGGCAACAGGTGACGACCCGCCGCCATTGTTTCTCCTGAATGATATTCACCGGCGTTTCCGGATGCAGGCCGGCACCAAAGAGGATCTCGCAGACGTAGATATTGCCGAGACCCGCCACCACCCCCTGGTCCAGCAGAAAATTTTTCACCGGTCTGAGGCGTTTCCCGGCAAGATGCCGCAAATGGCGGCTGCTAAAAGCATCACTGAAAGGTTCGGGTCCGGTCCGGGCGAAAAAATCCACCCGGAGTCGGTCGGCGGCAGGTGCGGGCCAGACCAGAATCATACCGAAACGACGGGCATCATGATAGCGGAGCTCCAGGCCGTTATCCAGCTCCAGGCAAAGATGATCATGGGGCGCCGTGGCGGCCCGGACGGCAAAAAGCCCCAGGGTGCCGCTCATGCCGAGATGCACCACCAGAACGGTGCCGTCTTCCATGCTCACCAACAGGTACTTGGCCCGCCGTTGCACCGTAAGGATGGTGGAGCCCGTGATCCATCGGCGAAGCTCCCGCCGCGGCAGGGGACGCCGCAGCGACTTTCCGCTCCAGCGTACGGCGACGATGCGACAGCCGGGCAGATGACGGAGCAGCCCCTGTCTGGTGACTTCCACTTCGGGTAACTCAGGCACGGCGGGACCGATGAACAATGTGGGCAAGGGTATAGCCCTGAAACAGGGCCACATGGACATCCGCGGCCGAGAGCGGATCACGGCGGTATTCGATGCGGAAACCCAGGGTGGAGGCCGCCTGGATACGTCGCAGACGGATATCCGCAAACCCGGGGGGCTGATCCCGGCAAAGGGATTTCTTATAGGCCTCTTTGGCCGACCAGAGCAAACAGAGCCGTTGCAGCCGTCCGCAGAAGGGTTCGAGATGCTCGGCCAACAGGCGGATCTCATCCTCGTCGGCAAAACGCGATACCACCTTCTTAAGCCGCGAAGTGATGTTTTGCAGATCCACTCCACAGCTGTATCGATGATGGGCCATGGCAACCGCATAGTCTCCGCTGTGGGAGATGGAAACGTGCGCCGCCGTCGTCATGGTACCGAGAATCACCAGGGGCCGACGATCCGGGGCCGGCAGGATTTCAGGATATCCGGCCTGCTCCTCCCTCTTCCCGCCGCCATCGTCAAAAATCCGGCCCAACGCCGTCTTGGCTGCCAGGCGACCGCCGATCCACTCAAGCTTGCGGCGGAACCGCGAATAGGAATGGAAAATGTCCAGCTCACGGGCGCTGAAAAGGGAAAAGATCTTCTCCCTGGAGGCTCCGCGGGCCAGCAACGGCTCTAAGGCGGCAAGCCGGACAAGGCTCAGGCAGGCAGCACGGTGCGGTTGGATCATCCGGGAAAAAACGGCCGCCTCCGGGGCCAGGGGATCGCAATGGGGAAAAAATTCCTCCAGGTCCCCGCCGCCGTCCTTCCATGAACGCCGACTATTTGTTGTCATGTTTGCCTGACCGGGTATAATACGTTTTTCTGAAAAAAGAGGAGGCATCGTCCTTATCTCTCAAGTGACCTCCATAATCCCAAAAACCAGTCACAGGGGGCTTCCCCCACGCTGTCAGGCTGGAGTTCTGCTGAACCAATGACAACAATTTTCCGGTTATGATACCTTCTCCGGGTCAATGTACCCTTTTTGACGCCTTTGTCTGTCTGCTCTTTGTGATATTTATCATCCGCGGTGTCTGGGTGGGCTTTATCCGGCAGATCGCCTCGCTCCTTGGTCTTGTCGGCGGCTATCTGCTCGCCGCCAGGTACGGCGGGCTGCTGGCCCCTTATGTGGGCCTGGTCGTTACGGATGCAAAAATCAACTTCCTCATCAGTTTCGCCATCTGTTTCCTGGCAACCGTCGTACTCATCGTCATGATCGGCAGGGGCCTGCGCAAGGTGATGGAAATATCCTTTCTCGGCTGGTTCGACCGTCTCCTGGGCGTCTGCCTCGGTGGGGCCAAGGCCTTTATGGTGGCCTGTATCATCTACATGGTGCTGGCCGCCACAATCTCCGGGACCAACGACCTTTTGCGTTCGTCCTGCACCACCCCCTATTTACACCTGGGGGCCGACTATCTGCAACAGTTTATCGGAGACCGGCAACTCCGGGAGCGTTTTCTTCCCAAAAAACCGGCCATTGAACCGGAATCCGTTCTGTCCGGGCAGAAAAAGAAAACCATCTAGGCCGGAGTCGGCCGCCTCCGGTCGTTATGAAACGAAAACGAGGAAAACGGCGAAAAAAACCTCCGCTCTCCTATCGGAAACGCAAATACAGGCAGATAGCCGAGCAGGCGGATCTTGTCTCCTCCTATGTGCAGGTCAGGGAAACCGATCTGCATGTCCTGGCTCCCAACCCGGTGGATGAAGCTGTCTTCTCCGCCGTGATCCGCTACCGTACCCAGCTGGAAAACTATATCCTCCGCCATCCCGGCTTTGTCGACTCCCTCCTGCCCCTGCCCTCCGATCCCATGGCGCCGCCGCTGGTCAGGGAGATGATACGGGCTGCGGCGATTGCCGGAGTAGGCCCCATGGCCGCGGTGGCCGGGGTGCTGGCGGAGTTCGTGGGTCGGGATCTGCTGGCGGCGGGACAGGAAGAGGTGATTGTTGAAAACGGCGGCGACATCTTCCTGGCCAGGCAGCGGGACTGTACCGTTTCCATCTTTGCAGGGGAATCGCCGTTGAGCGGCCGGGTCGGGGTTGCCGTCGCCTGTGACGGCATGCCCCTGGGGGTATGCTGTTCATCGGCCAGCGTGGGCCATTCGCTGAGCCTGGGACAGGCGGATGCCGTGGTGGTGATCGCCAAATCCACCGCCGTTGCCGACGCCGCCGCCACCAGAATCGGCAACGAGGTACGGGAGACAGGCAGCCGCAAATCCCTTGAGAACGCCCTGGCGGTTGCCCGCGATATGGACACGATCAGCGGAGTTGCCATTATAGCGGATGAAAGGCTCGGCGCCTGGGGCGAGGTGGAACTGGTCCGCCTATGAATACGCAGGGACCGGAACAAAAAAAAGGGGCTTGCGGAAAAAACGCAAGCCCCGACATATCGCTGGAGGCGGCGACCAGATTCGAACTGGTGAATAATGGTTTTGCAGACCACTGCCTTAGCCACTTGGCTACGCCGCCATATTTTGAAGCTTTTTATAATATACGCAGATCCTGGTTTTGACAAGGGGAAAAGTGAGGATGGTCACCACAATCGAACATTTGACAGAAGATAACAAAACCATGCTGCGGGAGCTGGAAGAACATCTCGGTTACCGCTTTTCAGATCCCAGGCTGCTGCAGCAGGCCCTGGTTCACAGCTCCTTTGCCTTTGAACGGTTATCGGGAAAACATAACAACGAAACCCTGGAGTTTTTGGGCGATGCCGTCCTTGATCTCACCGTGGGATTTATCCTCTATACCTCCTATCCGGAGATGCAGGAGGGAAATCTCACCAAAATCCGCTCCGCCCTGGTCAACGAGGCAGGTCTGGCGACCATGGCCCGCACCATCAATCTGGGAAAATTCCTCTGCCTGGGAAGGGGTGAAGATGCATCCAACGGCCGTGAAAAACCCTCCATTCTCTCCTGCTGCTTCGAGGCCGTGACCGGTGCGCTTTTCCTGGACGGCGGCTATGAGGCTGCACTTGGTTTTGTCAAGAAACTCTTTCTGCCGCTCATTGATTCGCAGAAGGAGAACCTTTTGCAAAGCGATGCCAAGAGCAAGTTGCAGGAATGGCTGCAGGAGCGATTCAACCAGGGACCCAGATACGTCCTTGACCGCGAGGAGGGACCGGCCCATGCCCGCATGTTCACCGTATCGGTCTATTTCGGCGACACGATTCTGGGATCAGGGCACGCCCGCAGCAAAAAGGAGGCTGAACAGCAGGCCGCGGCCCATGCCCTGGCCGATCTTGCCGACAAACTGCAACCGGAGATCCGCGGCCAATAATCACGCCACCTTGCCGACCCTTTGACCGCTGCGCTGTTTCCGCCGACATGTACTTGATTATTCCCGTTTTTCTCTCACACCAGGGCTGCCCCCATGGCTGTATTTTCTGCAACCAGCACCGCATTACCGGACCTTCGAAGCCCGTTGACGCCCATGCCGTTGCCGCCACCATCGACACCTGGCTTGGCCGCCGGCAAAAGAAACACCGGATGGTTCAGGTGGGATTCTACGGCGGCAGTTTCACCGCCCTGGACCAGTCGCGACAGCGGGAACTTCTGGGAGCGGTCCGGCCGTATCTGCAATCCGGCCGGGTGGACACAATCCGGTTGTCCACCCGGCCGGATTGCCTCGACCCCGGGAGAATCGCCCTTCTCCGGCGACTGGGCGTCGGTATCGTCGAAATAGGCGCCCAGTCCCTGGATGACCGGGTGCTTGCCCGGGCCGGCCGCGGCCACACCGCTTCCCAGGTGGAGGAGGCGACGGCCCGGCTCAGACAATACGGCCTGGAGGTCGGCATCCAGCTGATGGTGGGCCTGCCCGGTGACAGCGCCCGCCGCCGGATGAAAACCGTGCAGCGGGTCATCGGCATGCGTCCCGATTTTGTCCGCATCTATCCACTGCTGGTACTGGACAACACCCGGCTGGCCCGGGAGCTGAAACAGGCCCGCTATACCCCCCTGTCTCTGGACCGGGCCGTGGTGGCTACGGCGCGGATGAAACGGCTTTTCGATCAGGCGAAAATTCCGGTTATCCGTATGGGATTGCAGCCAACCCCTTCTCTGGAAAAATCGCTTAAGGCCGGTCCCTTTCATCCCGCCTTCGGCGAGCTGGTACTCTCCAGGCTCATGTTCCTGAGGGCCAGGAAAGCCCTGCGTTCCCACGACCATGGCCGTCATCTCATTCTTCACATCAACCGGCGCGACCTGTCCATCTTCAACGGCCCCCGAGGCCGGAATGTCGCCCACCTCCGGACAGCGGGACTCCTTGACAACGTCACCGTGAAAACGCGCCGGAGACAGCAACGCCATACCATCAGCCTCACTCCGGAATAAACCGAAACAGCCACTGCCCCATCCCCATGCTGACGATCAACAACCTCGACATCCGATACGGAAAAAAACACCTCTTCAACAACATCTCCGTCCAGGTCCACACCGGCGACCGCATCGGCCTGGTGGGTGTCAACGGCGCCGGCAAATCGACGCTTTTGAAAATCATGGCCGGCACCATCGAGGCCGACGGCGGCGTGGTATCCCGGGCCGGCTGGTTCACCGTCGCCTATCTTCCCCAGGAGGTGATCCTCGAAGTGGGCGACCGTACCCTCTATGAAGAGGCGATCACCGCCTTTGACGAACTCCTCGCCCTGCAGAAAGAATTGGCGGAGATTGAAAAAAAACTGGGGACAATGTCCGCCGCCGATCCCCGGATGCAGGGACAGCTTCATAAACTCGGTGAACTGCAGCACCTGGTCGAGGGTCACGATATCTACCAGATCCGTGCCCGCACCGAAAAAATCCTCACAGGCCTGGGCTTTGCCGAAGAGGATTTCAACAGGCCGGTGGCCACCTTCTCCGGCGGCTGGATCATGCGGCTGCTGCTGGCAAAGCTCCTGCTTCGCCGGCCTTCGTTGCTGCTCCTGGACGAGCCCACCAACCACCTGGATCTCCAGTCCCTTACCTGGCTGGAGGAATTCCTGGAAAGTTATGACGGCGGCATGGTGATCATCTCCCATGACCGCGCCTTCCTCGACCGGGTCACCACCCGGACCTGGGAACTGAGCCTTGGCCGGCTGACAGCCTTTAAGGGCAACTATTCCCGTTACCTGCGGGAAAAAGAGCAACGGCTGGAAATCGAGCGGGCCGCCTGGGCCAACCAGCAGGCCAAAATCAAACAGACGGAACGCTTCATCGAACGTTTCCGCTCCAAGGCCACCAAGGCCCGCCAGGTACAGAGCCGGGTCAAACAGCTGGCTGCCATGGACCGGATTACCCTTTCCGGCACGGAAAAAAGGGTGCGTTTTTCCTTCCCACCGGCAGCGCCCAGCGGCAAGGAGGTCCTCGCCATCCGGGGACTGACCAAGGGCTTTGGCGATAAAACACTCTTCAGCCGGGTGGAATTCAATCTGTTGCGGGGCGACAAGCTGGCCGTCGTCGGCGTCAACGGTGCCGGCAAGACCACTTTGCTGAAGCTGATCGACGGTCAACTGGCGGCCGATGCCGGCGAGCTGCGGCTGGGACATAACGTCGTCAAGACCTATTTCGGCCAGCACCAGGCGCGGGAACTGGCAGGAGAGGCCACCGTACTCGACACCCTCTACCAGCGGGCCTCCGACATGACCATGACCCGGGTTCGCTCCCTGCTGGGCGCCTTTCTCTTTTCCGGTGATGATGTGGACAAGAAGGTCTCGGTGCTTTCCGGCGGCGAGAAAAGCCGTCTGGCCCTGGCCGCCATGCTGGTGCAGCCGGCAAATCTCATGCTGCTGGATGAACCCACCAACCACCTGGACATGAACTCCCAGGAAGTGCTGCAGGAGGCCATGGCCGATTACCGGGGAAGCATCATCGTGGTTTCCCATAACCGCTACTTCGTCAACCGCTTCGTCAACAAGGTGCTGGAGATCCGTGACGGCCGGGTGCGACTTTTTGAAGGCAATATCGACGACTATCTCGACCGGTGCCGCCGCGAGTCGGAGGCGGAAATAAAGAGCGATTCCCGGGCCGGTGCATCCCGGCTGCCCGGAGGCGGGGAAAAAAACCGCGGTCGCCGGGACAAAAAACAGCTGCGCCGGCAACGGGCCCGGCAACGGCGGGAAAGAAACAGAAAACTGGGTCCCCTGAAAAAAAAGGAAGCCGCCATGGAGGAAAAAATCGAGGAGCTGGAGGAGCGCAAAAAGCGGCTGGAGGCAACCATGGGCGATCCGGAACTCTACAGCGACCGGGAAAGGTGGGCCGAGATCAGCCGGGAATATGATACCGTGAAGCGGCACCTGGACAGACATTATCACCGATGGGAGGAAATCCAGGAACGAATCGAGACCATCGAAAGGGAACTCGGCGGCCAATAACCGCCCCATGGGAATGTGGCGGTTATTGGCTCCGAACGGAAAAATCGTGAATTTTTCATGTTTTTGTTATCATTTCCGTCAGATGGGTGTATATATGGACAACATGTTCAGGCAACTTAAGTTGGTAAGGAGTGCTTAATTTTATCAAGCCGGGAAAAATGAGGGGGTAATAATATGATTTTCCACAAGAAATACATTGTTCCACTGCTGTTTTCCTGTGTGATCTGGAGCGTGGGGTTTGGGGTGATACCGGTAAACGCCGCCGACAGCGGCCGTCAACCCATGGCCGACGACTACTGCGTGGATGACAACGGCGACCGCATCGTCCCTGATCCGGATGCCGATGGTGACGGCGTCCTGGACTGCTACGACTGCTGTCCCAATGACCCGAACAAAACCGATACCGATGTCTGCGGCTGCGGCAAGCCGGACACCGACACCGACCTGGACGGCTATCCCGACTGTATCGAGGCCTGCGATAACGATCCCTACAAGACAACGCCGGGGCTCTGCGGCTGCGGTGAACCGGACACGGACATGGACGGCGACGGCACGCCCAACTGCCTGGACGTCTGTTTTGAAGACCCCGACAAGATCACTCCCGGCACCTGCGACTGCGGAGTTCCCGACACCGATGTGGACAACGACGGCGTACCCGACTGCAAGGACGGCTGCCTCCATGATCCCAACAAGTCGGCGCCCGGTCTTTGCGGCTGCGGTGTCGTTGATTCGGATACCGACACCGACGGCGACGGCATCATCGACTGCAACGATCAGTGCCCGGATGATGCCAACAAGGTCAGCCCCGACTCCTGCGGCTGTGGTATTGCCGACATCGACACCGACGGCGACGGAACCCTGGACTGCCATGACGGCTGCAGCGAGGATGCGACCAAAACCGTTCCCGGCACCTGTGGCTGCGGCGTGGCCGATACGGACAGTGACGGCGACGGAACCGCCGACTGCCACGACATTTGCTCCCAGGACCCCGCCAAGAGCGAACCCGGTGCCTGCGGCTGCGGTGTGGCTGATACGGATGCCGACGACAACGGGATAGCGGACTGTCTGGAACAGACCGGCGGTGCCCCGGATCCCTTCCCCTGGATTCTCTTTATGCAGAATTTCCGCTCTCCCTGCGGCGAGACCCCAACTTACTGCTACATGGTCGCCGACGGTGACAATTACAACTCCGAAAATTCCGCCTTCCTGAAATATGACTTTGAAACCGGCAAGCTCGATCTCATCGGTCGCCTGGGCGTCGGTATGGTGGAGGCCATCGCCATCGGCCCGGACGGCGAGACACTCTACGCCGCCAACGAGGGAACCCTGGGTATCATCAACACCACCACAGGTGCCTTCACGCCCATCAAGCCTGGGGGAATCGGCAGCGGCAACGGCGCCCTGGGGCTCATCACCTTCGATGATATCGATGCCCTGTCCTTTGATCCCACCACCAACATCCTCTACGGCAGTAACCGCCGTTACGACGGACAGCCCCATGGTGTTGATCTGCTGGTCAAGATCGACCATGTCAAGGGAGAGGTGATCAAAGGCGGTTTCGGCCCCGGCCTCGATTATGTCATCATCGACACCTCCGGAGTCAATCTCTTCGACACCGACGACCTGGCCTTTGACACCAGAGGCAACCTCTACGGCATCGCCACCATCTCCGGCGGCGGCGGTGGTGATCGTCTCATGGTCATCGACAAGCTCAGCGGTCGGATCATCGATCACGGCGCCCTGCAGAACAACGGCGCTCCGGTGCAGGATATGGAGGGGCTCACCTTCTACCACGGCAATATCCTCTACGGCACCACCGGTTATGAATTCGCCCTGCAGGGAACGAGCAACTCGCTCTACAAACTCAACAGCGCAACCGGCGCGGCCCAGAGCGTTCTGCGCCTGGACCGCAGCTTCAACGGCTATGTGCCCAAGGATTTCGAGGCCATTGCCTGCCCGGTCTGCAGGTAACGATACCAACCCGCGCCCGAATCACCTCAGCCGGGTGATTCGGGCGGTTTCACGAGAAAATGACAAACCCGACAGCCGCGATCCAGGCCATGGTCTGGTACAAACAGGAAGACTGGAAACAGCTCAGAAGAATTCTGCCGGACAGTTATCTGCTGCCGAAAAAATATAAGGATTGGCTGGCCCGTGCCGAGGAAAAGGAAAGACAGGTCAGAGACAGCGGCAGCGTGGTGATCAAGGTCTTCATCGATCCAATCACCTTTCCCGCCTGGTGCAGAAAAAAAGGGCGGGAAATGGATGCCGAGTCCCGCACCATGATGGCCATTGAGGTGGCCACCACCAGACAGTTCGGGGAACGGGTGTAGGAAAATCCATGTCCGGCGGAAAGCGTCCCCTCACCTATCTGGCCGATTATACCCCGCCCGACTACCTGGTGGCGACGGTTGATCTCCGCTTTGATCTCGACGAAAGCGCAACCCGGGTAAAATCGCGCCTCAGGATGCGGCGCAACCCCGATATTCCGGCTCCTTCTCCACCGCTGGTGCTGCAGGGTGAGCACCTGCTCCTGCGCCAAGTCGTCCTGGACAATCATTCCCTGACCGAAAGCGATTACCGGCTTACCCCCACAACCCTGACCATTGATGGGGTTCCGGCGGAGTTCACCCTGGAAATCGAAACCCAAATCAATCCCGCCGACAACACCGCCCTTGAAGGGCTCTACCTTTCGGGCGGCAACTTCTGCACCCAGTGCGAGGCCGAGGGCTTCCGGCGCATCACCTATTTCCCGGACCGGCCCGATGTCATGGCGCGCTTCACCACCACCATCGTTGCCCACCGGCGTCGCTATCCCGTGCTCCTTGCCGGCGGCAATCGCATCGAGGCTGGAGAGCTCGCCGACGGCCGCCACTTCGTCACCTGGCAGGACCCCTTCCGCAAACCCTGCTATCTCTTCGCCCTGGTGGCCGGAGACCTGGTGCGCATCTCCGATACCTTCCGCACCCGCTCGGGCAGACCGGTTGCCCTTGACATCTACGTGGAAAAACAAAACCGCGACAAATGCGACCATGCCATGGCATCGTTAAAAAAGGCCATGGCATGGGACGAGGAGGTCTACGGCCTGGAATATGACCTGGACACCTATATGATCGTTGCCGTGGACGACTTCAACATGGGGGCCATGGAAAACAAGGGGCTCAATATCTTCAATTCCAAATTTGTGCTGGCCCGGCCCGACACCGCCACCGATGCCGACTATGCCGCCATCGAAGGTGTTATCGCCCACGAATACTTCCACAACTGGACCGGCAACCGCATCACCTGCCGGGACTGGTTCCAGCTCAGCCTCAAAGAGGGGTTGACCGTATTCCGCGACCAGGAATTTTCCGCGGACATGGGCTCCCGCCCGGTACAGCGGATCAAGGACGTCTCCGTCATCCGCTCTTCCCAGTTCCGCGAAGACGCCGGCCCCATGGCCCATCCGGTCCGTCCCGATTCCTACATGGAAATCAACAACTTCTATACGGTTACCGTCTACAACAAGGGCGCCGAACTGATCCGCATGATCCACACCCTGCTGGGAAAAGAATTGTTTTTCAAAGGCATGCGGCTCTACATCAGACGGCATGACGGCCAGGCCGTCACCTGCGACCACTTTATCCGCGCCATGGCCGACGGCAGCGGCGTTGATCTCGACCGGTTCCGCAACTGGTACACCCAGGCAGGCACCCCGGAAATCAGGGTCAGCAGTGTCTATGACGCCGATAAGGCCACCTACGATCTGACCCTGGAACAGTCCTGCCCGCCCACGCCGGGGCAGGAAAAGAAACAACCCTTTCATATTCCCGTGGCCATGGCACTCCTCGATGGCCGGGGACGGGAGATGGAACTGGCACCCGCAGCAAAAAACGGCGCTGCAGAGACTACCAGGGTACTCGAATTGCGCCGGGAACGGCAGACCTTCCGGTTTACCGGTATCGACGAAAAACCGGTACTCTCCATCCTGCGCAATTTTTCCGCCCCCGTCAGGGTATCTGGGGCGTATGAGGATGCCGAGCTCGCCTTTCTCCTGGCACATGACAGCGATCCCTTCAACCGCTGGGACGCCGGCCAGCAACTGGCCCTGCGCCTTCTCCTCAGGGGCGTGGACAGGCTGCAACAGGGCAAAGAGTTCACGGTTCCCGAAAATTTCCTTGCCGCCTTTCGCAACGTCTTGCTCGCTGAAGAGGAAGATGCGGCCTTCCGCTCCCTGGTACTCACCCTGCCCACCGAAGAGTGGATCGCCCAGCAGCTGGAGGTGATCGATCCCGTGGCCGTCTCCGCAGCGCGCCGCCGCCTGCAGAGCCGCATCAGCAGAGAACTGGCCCCGGAACTGCTCAGGATCTACCAGCGGAATCAATCCCATGCACCCTATCGTTACAGTGCCGAAGCAGCCGGCAAAAGGCGGCTGAAAAACATCTGCCTTTCCTACCTGGCCCACCGCCATGAAGAGGGCGGGGCAGACCGGGAAAACCTGGAACTCTGCCGCCGCCAATACCTGCGCAAAGACAACATGACCGATGTGCTGGCGGCGCTTGCCGCCGTTGTCCACGCCGATGCCGAACTGGGCGAGGAGCTGCTGGCCGATTTCGAAACGGACTGGCGGGAAGAGCCCCTGGTGATGGACAAGTGGCTGGCCATCCAGGCCACCTCTCCACTGGATGGGGCCCTGGACAGGGTGCGGAACCTCATGGACCATCCGCTCTTCAGCATGGACAATCCCAACCGGATCAGGGCATTGATCGGCAGCTTCTGCCAGCGCAACCAGGCCGGCTTCCATGACGAAAGCGGCGCCGGTTACGCCTTTCTAGCCGATCAGGTTATCACCCTGGATCGAAAAAATCCGCAAATAGCCTCCCGGCTGTTGGCCCCCCTCACCAGCTGGCGCCGCTATGACGCTCACCGCCGTCAATTCATGCGCGCCGCCCTTCAACGCATCGGCCGCCGCACCTCCTCGACCGATGTCGGCGAAGTCATTGCCAAGAGTCTGGCATGAACGGATCCATCCCCTCAGGCAACGCCGGAGAGAAAAACGGCAGGTGCCCGGCCCGAATAACCCGGCATCTCTCCCGTTGCCAGCAGCGCAGCTGATTGCGGGCCGGAAAGACCGTATCCCGACTGCCGACAATGTGCCGGGTAAAGATATCGCGGCCCGGGCCGCGGTGTTGATAAAGACGGGAAAGGGCGAGAAGTTCGGTACGCAGCGACTCAAGGCTGCGGCGGGGCGGCCGCGACATGAACATCTCCCTTTCGGCTCCGGCTTCCGGAAACATATCCCTGTAGAAATCCAAAACCATTTCCCGGTTGAGATTCCCGCTCATCTCCTCATACGCGGCAACGGGAATGCCCAAACGATCATGGATGGGAGTCGGGGTGCCGTTGACGGCCACGGCGGAATGCAGGAGATCGGTATTGTCGGAGAGCAGCAGGCAGGAGACATAAACCCCCATGGACCAGGCCAGCAGATGCAGCCTGGAATAGGCGTGAAAAGGGCGGAGATCAAACTCCTCCACCTGCCGGTAATCCCAGACCATATGGATATCCTGCCTGCCGGTGACAAGGGGGCGGAAAGGATGCGGATCCATTCCCCAGCCGGCAAAGAAGATCAGGCAGGAAGAGGAGCCGCCGCGATGGAGCCATTCACCCCGCATCGCCGCTCAAACCCCCGCGACTGCGTCGCTGAGCAGATGGGGCACCTGCCCCAGATCATCCCAATGCATTGCCGCGGAAAGGGAGAGGCGGAAACGGGCGGTGCCGTCCGGAACCGTAGGCGGCCTGATGGGGAGCAGCAAAATTCCCTGATCCCTCAGCCGGGCGGCAATGCGCGTGGTTTTTCCGGCATCGCCGATGATCACCGGAATAATCTGGGATTCACCACCGCATCGCAGACCGGCGGCCGCAAGCTCACGACGCAACCTTTGCGCCGCTGCCGACAGCCGCTTTCTCTCGGCGGTCATGGCCGTCACCCTGTCCAGCGCAAAAAGGCTCCAGGCAAGATTCACCGGCGGCAGGGCGGTGGTGAAGATGAGGGAGCGCATGGTGTTGACGAGCACCTCCCGGATGGTCTCCGAGGTGATGACAAAGGCCCCCAGCGAGGCCAGGGCCTTACCCAGGGTTCCCACCAGGATATCCACCTCGTCGATCACGCCGCTTTCTTCGGCGCATCCCAGGCCCCGATCACCATATACGCCCACAGCGTGAGCCTCGTCCAGGTAGAGATAACAGTCATACTCCCTCTTCAGGGCGAGAAGGCGGGCCAGATCCGCACGATCGCCGTCCATGCTGAAGATTGATTCGCTGACGATGAAGACGTTGGCGTATCCCTGCCGCCCGGCGGCCAGCAGTTTCTCCAGATGTTCGTAATCGGCATGCCGGAAACGTTTGACCGTGGCCCGGCTAAGACGCATGCCGTCGATGAGACTGGCATGGCAGAGCTTGTCGGCCAGCACCAGATCCCCCCTGGAGGACAGGGCGGGCAAAATGCCGATATTGGCGTGATAGCCGCTGTTGAACACCAGGGCCTTCCTGCCGTAGAGTCCGGCCAGGCGCTCTTCCAGGGTGGTATAGATCTGCCGGTTGCCGGTGAGCAGGCGTGATGAGGCCGCGCCCAGCCCGTAGCGCTCCATGGCGTGGTCGCAATCGACAAGACGATAAAACTCCCGCAGCAACTCCCGGTCCGAGGCCAGCCCCAGATAATCGTTGGAGGAGAGATTGAGACAGGCGCTCCCCTCCACGGTGATGACCGCACCCCGGCAGTCACCGGTTTCCACGAGCCGACGCTCAAGGCCCAGTCGTGCCAGATGACCGAGTTTCTCCCGCAGGCGCGCCACTACTCCCCCTCTCCACAGATTCTCGCGGCATCCACCAGGGCGCTGGTGAGCCGTTGCAGCTCATCGCTGCTGATGATATAGGGCGGCATGAGATAGAGCAGGCGTCCGAAGGGCCGGATCCAGACACCGCGGTCCACGAAAAACTCCTGCAACCGGGCCACATTCACCTCTTCTTCCATTTCAATGACGCCCACCGCCCCCAGCACCCGGACGTCCGCCACTCCGGCAATCTTCCGTGCCGGGGCCAGCTGGTGCTCCAACTGGGCGGCTATGCTCCGGATGCGCTCTTGCCAGGGAGAGTCCAGCAGCAACTCCACAGCGGCCAGCCCCACATTGCAGGCCAGGGGATTGGCCATGAAGGTGGGTCCGTGCATGAAAACGCCGGGTGGACGTCCTGAAATCACTTGGGCCGTCTCAGCGGTGCACAGGGTTGCCGCCAGGGTCATGTAGCCGCCGGTGAGAGCCTTGCCCACGCACATGATATCCGGACTGACGCCGGCGTGCTCCGCGGCGAACAGCCTGCCGCTGCGGCCAAATCCGGTGGCGATCTCATCAAAGATCAGCAGCAGATCAAAACGGTCGCAGAGTTCCCGCAACCGTCGCAGATAGACGGGATGATAAAAACGCATGCCGCCCGCCCCCTGAATAACCGGTTCCACAATCACCCCTGCCAGTTGATCCCGATATTTTTCAGCCAGTTGCGCCATGGGCTCGATATGGACATCGTTCCACCTCTCGTGGAAGCGGCAGCCGGGCAGCGGCGCAAAAAAGTGACCGGGCAGGCCGGGACCGAAGAGATGGTGCATCCCGGTGACCGGATCGCAAAGGGACATGGGATGGAAGGTATCGCCGTAATAGCCGCCCCGCATCGTCAGCAAGCACCACTTTTCGGGGCGGCCCCGGGCAAACTGATACTGCAGCGCCATCTTGAGCGCCACTTCCACAGCCACTGAGCCGGAATCACAGAAAAACACCCTTTGCAGCGGCTCAGGGGTAATCTTCACCAGCAGCCGGGCCAGCTCCACGGCCGGAGCATGGGTGAGACCGCCGAACATGACATGGGCCATGTCATCGAGCTGTTTACGGGCGGCCCGGTTGAGACGCGGATGGTTGTAGCCGTGGATGGCCGCCCACCAGGAGGACATCCCATCGATGAGTTCACGGCCATCCATAAGCCTGATCCGTACGCCCGCAGCCGATTCCACCGGGTAGACCGGCAGCGGTTGAGTCATGGAAGTGTAAGGATGCCAGATGTGGCGACGGTCGAAATCCAGCATCGCGGTGATACCGTCTCGGTCCATGGGATCTCCACAAGTCCGCCTCTCCGGGTTGCCGCCGGAGAGCGGAGGAGTTGATGCTCAGGGAAGCCGGAGACGTTGATCGGCTCGCAGCTCCTTGTTTTCACGATAGAGCAGGATGGTCTTGCCGATGAGCTGCACCAGCTCGGCGCCGGTGAGCCGGGCCGCTGTGCGGGCCGCCTCTTTCTTGGGCAAGGGACAGTTCCGGCCCAGTTTCACCTTGATGAGCTCATGGGCCGTGAGCACATCCTCGATACTGCGCAGCACGGCTTCGCTTATTCCCTGGTGGCCGATATGGGCCACCGGCGTCAGGTGGTGACCACGGCTGCGCAGAAAGCGCCGCTGCCGCCCGGTCAATGACTTACCCTTCTCCTCTCGTTCCCTGCTCATGTGCACTTCCTGCAATCCGTCCGCATCCGCGCGGCTAACTGATGAGATTTGCGATAATTCTGTAACCGCCGATATAGGTCCCCAGGGTGCTGCCCAGGCCGGTGAGAAGAAAGACGAGAAAAACCCGTAACAACTTGTTTTTCCACCAGCCGCTAAAAGTTCCCATGTCGTCGGTCACCGCTTCAAACTCCCGCACCACCGGTGGCCGGGTCATAACCTGGACAAAGGCGGCCACATACCCGGCGCCTATGACCGGGGTGAGACTGGTGATGGGCGCCCCGGCAAAGGCCGAGAGCACGGTGGCCGGATGGGCCCAGGCAATCAGGGCGCCGATTCCGGAGGGAATTCCATTGGCCAGAATCCAGTAGAGGGCGTTGGCCCCCGCCGCCTGCCCGCCTTTCTGAATGCCGATGAGCAGCAAGGAGAGCAGGATTATCGCCGGGATGCCCCACCCCACCGCCTTCCATATCTTCGACACCGGCGGAATCCGGGAGATCTCGGCAAGCCGGTGGGCGTTATCCTCGGAGATTACCCGGCGGATACCGGCCACATGTCCGGCGCCGACCACCGCGGCGACTCTCTTCCCCGGTGCTGCCTTGATCTTCTCGGCCAGGTAAATATCCCGCTCGTCGATGAGTACATGCTTGACATCGGGCAACGCCTCCCCCAGATCTTCCATCAACTCGGACAGGACATCCTTGTCCTTCAGCTCCTTGAGCTTTTCCTCGTCAATCTCGGTCTTGTCAAAGAGACTGGCCAGTATGGTGGCCAGCAGATAGCCCTTTTTCCAGAGGGAGGTGGAGCGCCAGGCCCGGCGCAGGGTGGCCCGCACGTCCCGATCACAGAGTTCCACGTCAATATCGCGCCGGACTGCGGCTTTGGCGGCCGCCAATAGTTCGGCGCCCGGCATGACGCCCAGCCGGCCGCCGAGTTTTTTCTGGTAGGAGGCAAGGACCAGGTTCACCAACAGGGTGGAGAGCTGCTTGTTGCGGATGATCTGCTTCAGGTCCAGGTTTTCCCACCGTCTGGGATTGGAAAGCGCCTCATAGCGATTTTTATCCAGTTCGACGCAGACGCAGTCGAGTTCCTCCCGGGCAATGACCTGCTCCACCAGTTCCACCGACTGTCTGGAAATATGGGCTGTACCGATGAGCAGGATCGTTTTCTCCCCATGGCGGACAATCTGGACGTCATCGGGGTAGCTATGTTGGGGAAATCTATTTTCCATCACTGTTTTTTTCCGTATACGGAGTGGTTAAACGGCTCAACGGCCCTGCAGCTCCAGGGTACGCTGCAGGCCGGTCAGCAGGACGAAACGTCCCAGCGGCACCAGCTCACAGGGGAAGCTGCCGGTGAACAGGGGATTGTCGCAGAGACCGCCGGAGAGATAGAGCCTGGCTGGAGATCCCGCGAACCTGTACGCGTTGATGGCGATGCCCTTGACAAAACGGGCAACCGCCTCCTCTTCCCGGTCGCCGCCGATGACGGCATCGAATATCTTGCTCAGCCCCAGCACGCCGCAGGTCACCGGGAAACAGCGGCGGGGAACGGCGAGGCTGTTGTAATCTAAATGGTAATAGGCGGCCAAAAGCTCGATGGTAAATCCCATTGAAGCGCCGCATTCGGCGTTCCAGCCCATATCCGCCAGTCGGCCGTCCTCGAACCTGACATATTTGATGTCCCGGCTGCCGCAGTCGAGCAGGATGAAATCCCTTTCCCCGATGAGCCTTTCCCCTCCCCGGGCCAGGGCGGTGAGTTCGTTGACATAGACATCGCAGAAACGTCTGCTGTTATGACCGGTGGCCATGTGGACGCGCAGGGAGCGATCGATGTCCCGGCTGGCGATGATTTCGGGGGGCCGGTCCTCCCCGGCCTTGCAGAGTTTGCAGTAGGAGGTGCCGAAATCGGCCAGCAGAACGGAATCGGTCATGGCGTCGGTGGATTATCTGGGTCTGGCCACTCCGGAGAGTTCCAGGAAGGCCTCCACCTTGGAGCGGGCGCTGTTGCCGGCGGTGACGTCGCAATCCAGGTAGAGCCCCAGCGGATGATGCTCGGCCAGATGCCTGGCCAGGGCGGTTTTGGCACAGAACGACTGGGCAAAGAACACGGTGGGCACCTCCGGGTTGATCCGCATTTCCAGCTCAAAGTCGGCGGGGGTCTTGTTTTCCATGCAACGGGTCCATCCATAAATATGGGTCGTCTCCGGAAAGAGGTCAAGGATGGAAAAATCCCGGGGCGGCACGCCCCAGAACCCGGCGGTGGGGCGACACGCCGGCAGTTCCCCGTGGGGGGTAACCGTTCGCACCGAGGCGGTGATGCGCCGCAGTTTTTCCGGCAGCGCCATTTTCGTCCGGCAAAGCGGAATACCGAACGGCCGGCTGTCACGGTTCTCGGTCCGCACCACCGGACAGGGCAGCATGGCGTCAAGGACCTCGGCCACATGGCGGGCACAATCACATTTTCCCGGCCCCACGTCGATGAGAACGCCGTCAAGCTCCAGGTGCATGGCATTGAGGACCACGGTGCGCAGAACGGCGCAGTAGACCCGCGGCAGATACCTGGAGGTACGGTCGATATCGGCACGCACCTGCGGCTCGTCCAGGTCGACAATTTCACATCCCCGCCGGTTGAGCCGTTCCAGCTCGGCCAGAGGCGGCATGCCGACGATACCGAAGCGCTCCGTCCCGGCGTGATTTTTGCCGCTGCCCGACTCCTGCATGACCATCTACCTGTTCTCCCGCAGCAGAAGAACCGCTCCGCCAAGGCCGATGAGCAGATGCATGGAAAAGGCGGCCGGCAGGGGATGGATATACCCGGCCTTGGCCAGAGACTGCAGGGCGCCCCAGATACCCCAGCAACCGAAGGCCAGGCCGCAGCTTGCCGGGATCGCCACCGACAGATCACGTCCCCAGCGCCTGTAGGAGGCCAGCAGCAGCGGCAACCCGATGATGAGCAGCGGCATGCCCAGGAGGATATAGGATAGCCGGCCGTAGAATTCAGCCAGGCTTTTTGTCCTGCCATCCGGATCCCGGCTGCGTTTCACCTCACGGTAGAGTCCCGTCAGCGACAGCTCGCGGGAATAGTACTCCGGAACGAAAAAGTTCTCGGGCTCCTCGGCAAAGGAGAATATCTTGTGCTCAAACACCGAAATCCGGTAACTGCCGTCCTCCGCCAGCTCCTGAATCTGACCGTAATGCAGGCCCCATTGGCTGTTTTTCCACTCCGCCAGGTTGGCGTGAACCAGGCGTTTGAGCCGGTGGGACTCATCCCAGTCCGAATGGGAGAAGTTGAGGAAGAGATCTTTGGCCGGATCGGGACGGGCAAAGGAGTAGAAGCCATCCTCTCCGCGATAGTAATACCGGCCGTTGCGATAAATGCCCAGCGGCACCATGTTGCGCACCTCCTCGTTCCAGATGCGATTGGTAACGCTGATGGTCCCCGGCAAAACGAACTGGGCCAGCAACAGGAAGGCGACGGTGAAAAAAATCCCGCCGCCGATAATTGGACGAACGATTTTCAGGAGTTGAATGCCGCAGGCCTTCAGGGCGATGAGCTCGTTGTTGTGATTGAGAAGTCCCAGGGTGACGATACCGGCCAAAAGGATACAGATGGGGCCCAGCTGATCGATAATAAAGGGGATGTTCATCAGGAAAAAGTGAACAACCATACCCAGGGGCTTGTGGGCCTCGCTGAAGTTATCGATCTTTTCGAAAAAGTCGATGAGCATGTAAATGGAGATAAAGCCGGCCATGATCACCAGCATGTTCTTCATGAACTGGCTGAAAATATATCGGGAGAGCAGATTCACGGTTGCTGCGGCGTTGGGTGACGGGATACGGGCGGAGATGCCCTTTCACAGGGTCTGGTTATCGATTATGTTCATGGGTTTCCTGCGCCTTTTGAGCGCACCCCGATAGTATATAGGGCATGAGACCACCGCCGGTCAAGTGTTATCGGAAAAGCGGCGGCGGATCTCCGCAGCAGAATTGGAACCCCTTTTCGGGTCGGCTATTTGTTTTTCCGCCAGTGTGGATGGGTGATGCCGAACTTGTTGATTTTGTAGTTGAGGGCCCGGGGGCTTATACCCAGTTTCTTGGCGGCATTTTTCTGGACCCAGAGACTCTCCTCCAGGGCCCTGATGATGAGGTCTTTTTCGTGCATTTCCAGGGGCTCGTAGCCGCCCTCGGAACGGCCGGCCGGCTGGGGACGAAAATCGGGAATGGCGATGCTCTCGGCCTGGATCTCCGTCGAATCCTCAAGGATGACGGCCCGCTCGATTGTATTGGCAAGCTGACGAATATTGCCGGGCCAGTGATAGCTCTTGATCACGGCCATGGCCGCCGGTGAAAAGCCGGTCATGTTACGCTTCATGGATTTGCAGGTTTTGTCCAGCAAGGTTTTGGCCAGGGGCTCGATGCACAGGGGGCGCTCTTTCAGGGGCGGCAGAACCACGGGTAACACATTGATGCGGTAATAGAGGTCTTCCCGGAACCTGCCCTCCTTGATAAGGGCAACCAGGTCCTTGTTGGTGGCGGCGATGACCCGGACGTCGACGTGAATGGTCTTGTTGCCGCCCACCCTCTCAAAGGCCTTTTCTTCCAGCACCCGCAGCAGCTTGGTCTGGATCTCCAGGCTTATTTCACCGATTTCGTCCAGGAAAATGGTGCCGCCGTTGGCCTGCTCGAAACGACCGACGCGCTGTTTGTCCGCACCGGTGAAGGCTCCCTTTTCATGGCCGAAGAGCTCGCTTTCCAGAAGTGCCTCCGGTATGTTGGCACAGTTGATCTTGATAAAGGGTTTCTTGCGACGCGGGCTGTTGAAGTGAATGGATCCGGAGAGAAAACTCTTGCCGGTGCCGGTGGCGCCGGTGATAAGAATGGTGGAATCGGTATGGGCGAACTTTTTGAGGCTGTTGATGATCTTTTTGATCGACTTGGTTTCAGCCACAATCCCACTGAAATCGTAAACGATATCCTGCTTGCGCCGCAGATAGTCGATTTCGTTTTTCAACGCCCGCTGTTCAATGGCCTGCTGCACGGCAATCTGGATCCTGGTGGCGGAAAAGGGCCGTACCACGAAGTCAAAGGCCCCTTTCTTCACGGCTCCCACCACCAGCTCCGCCTTTTCTTCGCTGCTGGTGATGATCACCGGGGTGTAGGGCGTCTGGGCACGGGTGGTCTCCAGCAGGGAAAAGGGCGAGGGATCATCCGGCCGGATATTGAGAAAGATGACGTCGTAGTGGCGATTGCCGAGTTCCTTGAGAAAGGACTCCGTATCGGAACGAAAGGTCATGTCCGCCATGTCGGCCAAGGCGCTGACGATCGCCTGCCTATGTTCCGCATTGCGCTCGTAGGTGAGGATATTATAACGGGTTGATTCCATAAAAATATGTTATCTGTGATATGGGTAAGTTTCAATATTGTAATCATAAACATTTTTTGGACGATTGAAAAGAAAAAACAGATTTTCAAAGAGTTGACCCATGCAAAATCCGATCAGGCCCCTACCGGATGATGAATCGATGATGCGGTTGGCCCTGGAGCAGGCGCAACAGGCTGCCGAAAGAGGGGAAGTACCGGTGGGAGCGGTGGTTGCCGGCGCCGCCGGCCGACTCCTGGGGGCGGCCGGCAACAGCGTTGTCGCCACTTCCGATCCCGGCGCCCACGCTGAAATCCTGGCGCTGCGGGCAGCCGGGCGGACCGTGGGCAACTACCGGTTGCCCGGCACCACCCTGTACGTTACCCTGGAACCCTGTCCCATGTGCGCCGGCGCCATGGTGCACGCCCGGATAGAACGGCTGGTCTTCGGGGCCCTTGATCCGAAAACCGGCGCTGTGATATCGCGATACAGTATCGGCACCGACGGCAGGCTCAACCATGTCTTCGCCGTCACCTCCGGAGTGCTGGCAACGGAAAGCAGTGCCCTGCTGCGCCGTTTCTTTCAGAATCGCCGTCGTCCCCGGCGGACCCGTTAGATAAAACTTTCCTTGACAGCACCACATCGTGGTTGCTACTCTGCTCCCGTCATCTCAACCCCGCTCCGATTCTCCCTCCCGGAGAAAAAAGAGCGCAGACTATGCGTAATTGATCACAGGCAGCGCATCTTCACACGCTCTCTCCCGGCCGCATAATGGCTATAGCGGCCGGGAGAGAGCGTGCAAATCTGCAGCACCTGTGACCAATTACAGTTTGGAAGTAGGATATATCGCTGGGTTACATGCCCTGTGATCGCTTACGATTATCCGGTACACCAACGGAGAGCCCCCATGGAAGTTCCGAAAATTCTTCCCCTTGAGGAGAACATCATCGAGCAGGCCCGCAAAGCAGCGGCCGAACAGAGCGCGGCAGCGTCACCGGAAGAAGAGCGTTTTCTCCTTGCCAGGAGTAGGGAATTACTGAAGAAAAGCAATGCCGTTCTGGTGGCCCATTACTATACCGCCCCGCAACTGCAGAAACTGGCCGAGGAAACCGGCGGCTGTGTTGCCGACTCCCTGGAAATGGCCCGTTTCGGCCGCGATCACCCGGCTCCGACCCTTGTGGTTGCCGGAGTCCGCTTCATGGGAGAGACCGCCAAGATCCTCAGCCCCGGAAAACGGGTGCTCATGCCCGATCCCGGGGCAACCTGTTCCCTGGACCTCAACTGCCCCGCAGACCGATTCCGGGAATTTCGCCGCGCCCATCCCGATGCCACCGCGGTGGTGTATGCCAATACCAGCGCCGCGGTCAAGGCCATGGCCGACTGGGTGGTCACCTCCGCCATCGCCCTGCCCGTGGTCACCCACTTAGCCGGCCGCGGCGAGAGGATTCTCTGGGCTCCGGACAGACACCTGGGATCCTATATCCGTCGCCGCACCGGCGTCGACATGCTGATCTGGCCGGGATCCTGCATCGTCCACGAACGGTTCCGGGCCGAGGCCATCCTCAACCTGCAAAAACATCATGCCGGCTCCAGGATCCTCGTCCATCCCGAGTCCCCGGCCGAGGTCATTGCCGTGGCGGATGCGGTGGGTTCAACCTCCGCGCTCATCAAGGCTGCGGCCACCATGGATGCTGATACCTTCATTGTCGCCACCGAACCGGGTATCTTTCACAAGATGAAACAGGCGGCTCCGGGAAAGAGCTTTCTCGCCGCTCCCACCGTGGGAGCCGGTGCCACCTGCGAAAGCTGCCAGCGCTGCCCCTGGATGGCAATGAACGGCCTACGCAACCTGGTGCGGGTTCTGGAAAAGTGCGACAATGAAATCCAGGTTCCCGAGGCCACCGGAGAGCAGGCGGCCCGCGCCCTGCAACGCATGCTTGATTTTGCATCACAGCGGAAATCGACCCCTCCTCGAGGGGTGTAATCCCAAGGCGGCGTTCCCCTTTCCCTGCGCCGATCACCTGCATCCCAAAGTTTCCAGTGCCTCCTTTTGTTGGCACCTGCATTACCCTGCTGCGCCCAGGCCTCCGGCGGGCCTGCTTCTGATTTCCGCCGGCTTAATCAAACCACATTATGCCCGGGACAACTTGTTGATGATCCGTCAATAATGCCCCGCATACCGAGCCATGCCCCACCCCGATATCCGGGGATCGCCGGCCGTGCGGGAGGCAATCGCCGCATGGGTGCCGCTCAAAGTAGTCAGGTCGACCCGCACTTTTACCCCGCCCTGGTGTTGCATCTCCAAAAACCGTTTCCATTTTGTTGTATTTTCTGGGTATTTTCTCCGTTATCCCGGAAAAAACAATGACGATCTTCTCAGGCCTGTTTCTTGCAAACTAACAATAACCATTGAAGAAGTGTGGCTTTCTCCGCAGTTGGTGCGGCGGAGGCTGATCATTCAACACCAGGAAAGGAGGACAATATGGCAGAAGAAAGACACGAAAGCGG
>CAYUNE010000032.1:0-3048 GCA_964446115.1 uncultured Desulfobulbia bacterium
GAATAAGCGCGTCAAAGAGCTCCAGCAGCCAGGCCTTGTCCTGGGCCAGGGAGTTGTCCACGAAAAAAAGCCGGTTGTTGTCGATCGCCGCCACCTCTTCAACCACCCGCTCGATGGGCCTGGGGCGAAACCGTCTGCCGCCGAGAAATGCGGTGGAACAGGGAAAACAGTTGAACCTGCAACCACGGGAAGCGTGCACCAGGTCAACCATTCTGATGCCGCGGTAGATATACTTTTCGTCATTGAGAATGGTACGGTTGGCCGGTCCCACCGAACCAATGGGAGGAAATTCATGAAAAAAATCGTAACGGGCCCGTAACCGGTCCGCCTGCCAGTCCTCGAGCACCGCAGCCAGACGACCATCTTCCACCTCCCCGAGAAAAACCGTATCCACGAATGCGGCCACCTCCTCCGCATGGAGCATGGTGGCAATGCCGCCGGCAATCACCTTGATGCCCCGGCTACGGTACGCTTCGGCAATCTCCCTGCCCCTGGGTATCTGGCAGGTAAGCATCATGGAGAGCAGCACCAGGTCAGTGGAGGCGTCAATATCGAGGCTATCGACGTTTTCGTCCACAAAGGTGATATCAAAGGAGGATGGAATTTCAGCAGCCACACAGACGGGGCCGTGCGGCGGCAGGTGAAATTCCGTTTGCTCGGGAATTTTTTTCCAGCGGGGATAGACAAGGGTTAGATGGGTCATGGGGAGTCGGATGTACGGGTAATGGGGATAACGCTCACCCGGAGCAGTTCTCCGGTTGCTGATTTTTCATGATCAAAGGCCGAGGCCAGCATGAGAGAAAGACTCGCGTCCCATTCAAGCCAAATTTCGGCCTCGCGCCGGGCCGTCGCCAAGGGGTCACAGCCGTCAAACAGGGCAAAAACCGGGCCGGTCAGGCCGAAGTGGACGGCGGCTTCGGCCAGGGGCATGTTGGCCAAGGTGTAACCGAAGAGCGCCGGACTGGCCATTTCCTCTCCCAGGGCCAGGCCCTCGGCAAATTCAAGATCCGTGCACATCGAACCATAACGGGTGGCACCGATGAAACCGACATGCATCCCCCTCTCCTCCAGGGTCTGTTCCCCATCCCAGAGAGAAATTTTTCGCAGCAGGCGGCCGGTTTCCAATACCAGTGCCCGGCAAAGAAGGGGCATACGTCCCCAGCGCGGCGGAAGGGCGCCCAGCACCTCACGGATATCCTCGGCGGCCTCGTCCTTATCCGACATTTCAAAGGAAGATCCGGATCGACCCTCTCCTTGCCCGCTTTTCATCAGAAGGTTATTCCCACAAGCAGTTTGCCCGAGTTGAGCGGATCATTGGGAGCCATGCGGCTGCCGTTGGAAATATGGTGAAAACGATACTCGATTATCAGATCATTTCCCTTTTGCAGCCGGGTGCGCACGCCGCAGCCCAACTGATAGTTGCCGTTCAGATGGGCTCCCAGACCGGGGATGTCGGCCCGGGTATAGAGTGGGCCGCCGCCGGCAAAAAGATAAGGCCGCATTTTCCCAAACCCCGTGAATGTCCAGGCGGCTAAAAAGTTGAGACCGATCATCGGCTCGGTTGCCGGATCAAGGACCAGATGCAGGGGCAGTTCCAAAAACAGGGAATGGTATCCCCGCAACAGGGAATCTCCCTGTTGCGGCAGCAACACCGTTTCGTAGCGTCCCACCAGGTCCGCGGTCTCCACCCAGGTCCGGGTCCCGCCAAGCCAGGTATGGGTGAATCCGTAGCCGGCAAGCAGGAACCGGGATCCTGCCCTCTCTTGTTCCGCCAGGGCGATACCGACGGTGAGCACCGGAACAAGACAGACCAACGGTATCAGGAGATTTCTCCAGCGACTGATCATAGCCTCGGCTAGTCGGCAAGTTTTACCACGTCTCCCTTGAGAGCGGCGTTGACCATCATGGAACCGGCCAGGCATTCAAACCGGTCACTGCTGCTGAGTTCGTTGTTTTGAACATTGGACCTGATGTTGATCACCGCATTACCGCCCTCCCTGACAGCCCGCTCCTGCAGCACCTTGATGGCCGACGCCAGGGCCCATTGACAGGCGAATTCACGGCTCTTGCCGAAGGCATTGGTACGTTTGCTGGTCTTGTATTCACCATAGGTCTGAAGGACCTTGGGATGGCTCTGATCTCCCCAGTAGAGCGCGACATCCTTGACCAGGGCGTTCTTCACCTTGTCGTTGGCCAGGGCGTCTTTAATGCTGAAGGTCTCCTTGACGTCGGCGGCCCGGGCGGTCATGACAGGTCCGACAGCCAGCAGCAGAAGCCAGAAAAACAAATATCTTTTGTTCATCATATCCCTCCTTGATCTGGTTTTGTTGTGTATCTATTGATGCCAAAAAGATTGTATCGCGTATTTTCAGTTTTTACGGATCGGCTCGATCCAGCACAAGGGATCCGGGGCCAGGTGATCGCCGGTGACCTGAAAGGCGTGCCCGCGGCAGCCGTAACAATGATCGTTGAAATCGCAGCTGCCGCATTTACCCTTGATATTCCGCCGGATGTCACGTAACTCGGCAATAACCGGGCTGGTGGCCAGAATATCCCGCAGCTTCTGCTCCCGAATATTACCCGCCCTGATGCTGACGCCGGGGCAGGGATTGACGTCGCCGATGGCGGTAACGGTACAGGAATACTCATGACGGGCGCAATGGGAAGCAGCCAGAGGCGGAATGGGCAGCCACCGGTTGTCGAACTCGGCGGCATCGATGGCCGCCAGCCGTTCGAAGAGATCCCTGATCTCCGCGGCTGTTACCTCAAGTTCCGGATTTCGCCGCGCCCGGCCCTGCAGGGTCATGGCCTCGATATAGGGGATGATGCCTCGTTTCCTGGCCCAGCGCCACAGGGTTGGAATTTCGTCATAATTTTGACGACAGATAACGCTCTCGATGCCGAGAACATGATCACTGTCGGGATAACCGGCTGCCAACAGCGCCCTCAACCCCCGATCAATGGCATCAAACGTGCCTCTTTTCCCGGCCAGGAGATCCTGGACTTGCGGCTTCCGGCTGTTCATCTTCATGGAGACGGCCACCCGCC
>CAYUNE010000033.1:0-3730 GCA_964446115.1 uncultured Desulfobulbia bacterium
TCTTCCACAACCTCAAAATCGGCAAGGTCATGGATGTCCGCCTGGCCGGGAACAGCAGTCACATTGAGATGACCATTCTGATCTTCAATCAATTCCGCCACCTGATCAACGGCTCGTCCCGTTTCTACAACTTCTCCGGAATCAAGGCTTCGGCCAACCTGCAGGGAATCACCCTGGAATCCGGTCCTCTGCAGTCGATCATAGATGGCGGCCTGGCCCTGTATAATCCGGACAAAAAAACGCCTTTTGACGGCAAAAAGTTTTTTCCCCTGTACAAAAACCGGGAAGAGGCGCAATATGGCGATGGCCTGACCCTGACTCTCCACCTGAGAAGTGGGAACGGAATCCGCCTGCACACTCCTATCCGCTACCAGGGCATCATCATCGGCCGGATCACGGCAATGGATTTTGACGAGGGACTCAAAGAGATCATCGCCAGGGCAAAGGTGCGGGCGGAGACAAACAGCCTGTTCAGGAGCGGCTCCACCCTGACGCTGGTTACGCCGCAGGTGAGCTTGGCCGGAATCAGGCATCTGGACACCATTCTTGGCGGCCCTTATATCCGGCTTGTCGCCGGCGAGGGAAAACCGCAGGTTGAATTTACAGTGCTGAGCGAAGATCAGGCCCGGCCTCATAAACTGCCCGGCCTCAATATCGTCCTGGAAAGCCCGACCCGTGGATCTCTCAAGCCGGGCAGCCCGGTCTATTACCGGCAGGTTGCGGTGGGCAGTGTCAGCTTTGTCGAGCTTGCCGCCACCGGGCAAAAGGTACTCATTCATGTGGTTATCAAGCCAAAGTATACCTATATCGTTCATCGGGGAAGCCGATTCTGGAACGTGAGCGGCATTGCTATATCCGGCGGCATCTTCAGCGGCATCAGCGTTGACACCCAGTCACTGGAAACCATTGTGAGGGGAGGTGTGGCCCTGGCAACGCCAGAGGGAAAAGAAATGGGACCGCCGGCCAGGGATGGAGATCATTTTCTGCTGGCCGCCAAGGGGAAAAAGAAATGGCAGGAATGGCGGCCCGACCTGCTCCATCCGCAACAAAACACGACCAATCCGGAGATGAAGACGGCCAGCTCTGAAGAGGCTGCTGACATGGCCGAAGATGGAGAGGAATTTTAATGGGGATTCCCGCAGCGACCGGGAACAGAGTCCAAAGTGCGGCGTTCATGCCGGGCACTGCCGGCACGGATATTGAAAAATTCCCAATACACTGTTTTGCTGGCACCCCCCCTGGGGTATACAGGTTACGCGCTCTCTTGCATATCTTCTTTTCCCGCCGCAAGCATCAGCAGAGTGAAGTCCTGAAGCAACTCCCTGTCCTTTTCATCCAGGTCAAGAAACTGGCATCCCAGAGCGACATAATCCAGAAAACTGTCATCGAGCACCCAGCGCACCTCCATGTTTATTCTGGATAGAGCGCGCAAATAGGGTTGACCATGAATGGTTTGCAGGCAGATTCGATCACCGCCGGACAGGGTGATATCATCTCTTCTTTTCAGGCGCAGCCCCACGCCGCCTTCACTGATATCAAGCAGGGTCACCTGGACGATGTGGCCGCTGGCCTCATGGAGTATCTCAGCCTCGACCTTTTGCCCAACCGGGAAAAAAATTCGCGAATAACGTCGTTTTTCTATAAAATCTGGCATATTCTTCCAGTCCTGTCCTGTGTAAGGGATTCATGCTCCCTGCCCGGCACAAGTCGGGCCAACAAATGATAAAAACCCGTGGCCCCGCCGGCGGAAGCCAACCAGGCCGTCATGCAAAAAAGGATGGAAACGAAATTCGTCTCCACCCGCACAGGCATTGTATACGAGATTTCGTAGCTGACAAAGAATTTTTCTTAAAAAAAAGACCAATCACCACTGCGACCAGCCCAGGCCTCACAGGGGCAGGATGTGAACCTCTTCCTTGATCTCATGCATGCCTTTCAGAAACAGGCCGCTGCGGCCGTCAATGGCAATCGCATCTCCGGACTCGATCCTGTGCCCATTGATCTTTGCATAACCGTGACTTTCAAAAACCTGCAGGTCACGGCAGCCGACCACGCAGGTCTTCTCCAGCCGGGTGGCGACCACCGAGGCGTGTGAGGTCTGGCCGCCCCGGGCGGTGAGCAGCCCTTCGGCCATGGAGATCTCGCGGATATCCTCGGGCACGGTATCCTGGCGAATGAGAATAAGCGGCATCCCCGGATATTCCCTGCGAAGTTTTTGAATATCATCCTCTCCGAACACGGCCAACCCGGACAGGGCCGAGCCGCTCACCCCGATCCCCTTGCCGAGGATGGCCTTCTGCACGCTCTCGGTATCGACAAAGACGTGCAGATGCTCCTTTTTCTTGATGGTGATCATGTCCCTGGTCTGGAGGATATAGAGCTGCTCCGGATTCGGTCCCTCAAAGGTGAACTCGATCTCCTGCGGATTCCACTCCTTGGTGTAGACCAGATCCCGGGAAATGGAGAGCAGTTCCTCGTAGATCTTCGGAAAGCGGGCTTCCAGCGAATTTTCAACGGAGCGGCCGTCCATGCGGGCCTGTTCCACGGCAATGGGGTAGGAGGTGACCAGGCCCGAGACAATATCCTCGCCCTGGTCGCCGGGCGCGTAATCTCCCCACAGGGCCACCTGGCGCACCTTGCGGTAGGGATGGGCCGTGAACAGCACGCCGCTGCCGGCCTGGTGGCTGACATTGCCGTACACCATGGCCTGGATGATGACCGCAGTGCCCCAGTCGTCGGAAACATCCATGAGCTGGCGGTAGTCCCTGGCCTTCTTGGTGTTCCAGGAGTCAAGCACCAGCTCTACGGAACGGATGAGCTGCAGCCACAGGTCATCGGGCGCATCGTGGCCGAGCAGATGAACCGCCTTCTTGTAACGGATGGCCAGTTCCGCCATCTGCTCGGAGGAAAAATCCCGCTTGAGGCGCACCTTGTAACGGGCCTTATGCTCGTTCATAAGGGCCTGGAACTCCTCACGGGCCACGCCCCGGGCCATGGCCCAGGACTGGATGAATCGGCGGTAGTTGTCCCAGGCAAAATAGGCCTGGTCAGGATGTATGGCGACAAACTCCTGCACCAGCTCGGTGTTGAAGCCCACGTTGTGAATGGTGGTCATCATGCCGGGCATGGAGATGGCCGAACCGGAACGTACCGAAAGCAGCAATGGATGCTCGGCCGATCCATACACCTTGCCGGTCAGCTCCTCGATCTCGGTGATGGCGGCGCGGATTCGGTCCATGAACTCGCTCTTGGCCCGGTCGAATTTGCGTACCGCCGGCCAGCAGCGGAAAATCTCGGTGGTGATGATGGCGGCCGGCGGCACCGGCTTGCCGTCCCCGGCAAGGACCATCAGGTTGAACCCCTTGTTGCCGAGATGGATCAGGTTGTGGGTGGCTGGATTTTCGTTGTAGAGCGAGCTGATCGACTTTTTCGGGTTATAGGTCATCAGCAGATCCAGGGTTTTTTCATCGAGGATATCCTTCTGCGCCTCCAGCGTCTGGATGATGCGGCTGATAAAGTTGTCAAGGTGCTGCAGGCCGAAGGTGGTGGCGATCAGGTCACGAAAAAAGGATTCGGACAACCGCAGGACCGTTGCGGGCAGGTCATTCTCGTCCCAGAGCGAGCGGTAGCGGGTGAGCAGGTTCTCCTTGCCGATCTGGGGGATGATGATGGAGAGGTTATTCTGGTGGATGTTGGTGTAATAGGCGTAGATCACATCCTTGACCCCCTC
>CAYUNE010000034.1:0-89553 GCA_964446115.1 uncultured Desulfobulbia bacterium
GTTCCTTGTCCAGATCATCGAGAAGAATATTGGCAAGCAGCGGTGAGAGCGGCCCTCCCTGGGGGACCCCCATTGCTGTTGCCTCCAGGCGGCCGTTGACCATCACTCCGGCCCTGAGGTATTTACCGATAAGACGCAAAAGTTTGAGAAGGTATTGAGATCCTTCCCGGTTTTCAGATCCAGGACATTGAAATGAAACGGGGATTTATGTGGGGGAGGCCCGCTGGTAACGAGATGAAGATATCAGCGGGGGGCGGGAAGAACTCTGCATGGTGGGGCATTGCCCGCCATCCATTATTCGCGGGTCATGCGCCAGGGGCTCATATTTGTTGCGGACCAGACAGGCAGGAATCGGAGCCGTTAAACTTTCACGCGGCTCTTGCCACCGCTGCCAGTTTATACCTTCCAAAACCCTTGCCGGCCTGCTTGCCCACGTTGAGCCATTGGCCCAGGTAGATCCAGGGCCAAAGATCTTCCTTGCCGCGCAGATCAAGGAGGAAGCTGCCCCGGACCGCGGAAAATCTCTTTTTGTTGCCGTGATAGCTGTATCCCGGATAAATATCAAGATCGGCGGCCGGGATGTCCGGTTTTTCAGCCAATGACCGCAGGTGTTTAAAGTCAGCCTCGGCCGGTGCGCCGGTATATGGTTCGTGCAGCGAAGAGCACCGGCGGATGATCTGCATGAGCAGTTTTGTGACGTCGAAACCATCTTCGACATTTGTAGTGGAGGGCAGCAGGTAGTAGCTCCGAAAGGAAAAGCGGACCAGGGACGGGGCCTGCGGAATCAGGGGGACCGCCGGAGCACCAGCGGCAACGATCTGCTGATTGGTCATGATCAGCCTGTCAGGAGAGGCCGGGCCGGTCTGAATGACCTCGCGCAGGCCGAACTTCGACCTTTTTTTCCCAAATCCCAGCATTCCGGCCCGCACCATGGCCCGTATAACTACAGGCAGCCGGTCGTTCGCCGAGCCGATGAGGATGAGGGTTACAGAGAAGACCGATCCCACCGGAACCTTGACGGGATAGTCCCGGACCCGGCAACGAAAAACATGCGGGTTGGGAATGTTTTTCATTTTTTTCGTGATTCCGGCTTTTTCCGGCGGAGAATTGAGACCGGCGGTGAGATAGGAAAAATCGCATTGATGGCGAAGCATGCAGGAATCACACAACTGGCTGTCGGCTATGCACGATAGCTGCCTGAGGGCCAGGCCGAAAACACTGCGCCACTGGGGTGCGGCAAAGGCAGGAATGGTGACGGGATCGATTGCCTGGAAAAAAAACGTATATGCAGCCAGCGGGAGTTGAATCTGCATCTGATGGGCGGGAATGCTTTTTTCTGAATAATCAATAATAATTTTATTATAGGATAATTAAACGTAAACAATCAACTTGTTTATTGAATTCCGTAAGTTCCGGGCGTCACGACCGGCTTGGTCCGCCATCGTTTTTCTGTTTGAGTAGTTTTTCGAGCAGGTGCAGGGCCTGTTGACGGGTGGTGATTTTCTTTTCCAGCCGGGCCTCTTCAACGCTCTGCAGCAGCCTGCGGAAGTGCGGGCCCGGGGTAAGGCCGAAAATATCGATGAGATCCCGGCCGCTGACCAGCGGCGGGGCCTGCAACGCCGGTTCCACGTGGGAGGCGCGCACCTCCTCCACTTCCCGGAAAAGGGAGACGATCTCCTCTTCCACGGCCTCGGGCCGGGCCTCGCCCAGACCGGCCAGGGCATCGGCCATACTGAGCAGAAAGAGGCCGGGCAGCTCGTCGCCGATGGTACGGGCGATTTTGATCCGCGCCTTGAGCGAGAGTTTTCCCTGCCGCCGGACATTGTTGAGATGGAAGGGCCACATGTGATGGGCGATGAGCGCGGCCACCGCCCGCCGGTCATCGCCGCTCATCTTCAGCCGCCGGGCAATCTCTTCAAAGAGTCGCGCTCCCTCCCGGTCATGATTGTAGAAGGTGATACGATTACCCTTGTCCTCGTTGATGCCGTAGGTTACGGGTTTACCGAGATCGTGCAGCAGGGCCGCCCATTTCAGTCGCACCCGGCGCCGTCCTTTCTCCAGCCAGGTGCCGATCAGCTTGCCGTGCTCCCCGAAATAGCTTTCCGGCCCGGCGATGATGCGCTCCATATTGTCAAGCGCTGCAAGGGAATGGGCAAAGACGTCAAGATGATGGCTGGCGGGCTGCGCCATGCCCACGCCGGCACGCAGCTCCGGGATGATGCTCCAGAGCAGCCCGGTCCCGGCCATGGCCGCGAATGCCGCGTGGGCCCGTTGTGACCGCATGATGAGGTCAAGCTCGTGGCTGATGCGTTCCGGGGCCGAGCGCGCCAAAAGGTCCGCCCGGCTGCTCACCATTGCCGCTGTTTTCTCCTCGACCGTCCAGGAAAAGCAGGCGGCAAAGCGGTACACCCGCACCATGCGCAGGGGATCGCTGCGGAAGGCGTGGCGCGAGGTCATGCGGATCAACCCATCGGCAAGATCGGCAGCACCGCCCACGGGGTCGATGAGCGGCAGATCCTCCTCACCGGTACCGAAAAGGTTATCCAGGCAAAGGGCCATGCTGTTGATGGTGATATCCCGTTTTTTCAGTTCCTGTTCGATGGTGCGCGCCCCTTCCCGGAAGGAAGAAAAGTCGATATCAAGTCCCCGGTGAACCAGGCGCGCCGCGTCTTCATCACGTCCCAGGGGCACCAGAGTGCCTCCCGCCTCCTGCTGCAGGTCGGCGGCCCAGGCAGCGGCGTCCCGCCCGACGGTGAGATCGAGATCCACGGCTGTCCGTTGCAGAAGCAGATCCCGCACCGATCCGCCGGTGAGATAAAGGGACGACTGCCGGCGATGGTGGATCCGGGCCAACCCCTCCAGAACCGCCGGCGGAAAGAGCATCCGTACCCGCCGTATTTCAACCGTTTCAGCCATCAATAACCTCCCGCTTCCCCATCCGTTCAATATCCATCCTTGTCAAACTCCCATGAAAACCATACTATACTCACAAGGACAAAGAGGAACACCGGAAAACCACCGCAGGAAAAAATTATGGATATCGCCGCTTCCAGAACCATCCGCATCGGTGCCGCCCACATCGGCCTGGTGGGTCTCGACATGGCGCTGAACCGGGCTGCTGCCGAAAACATGGACGAAAGTTGTGCCGTCGACTTTCTCTATGCTAAAATAAAGGCTGGAAACTACATCCCCCCCGGCATGGAACAGGAGTACCGCCGGGCCCTGCGGCGGGAATATCGTCGCCACCTGCGGCCGGAGAAATCGACCGGCAACACCATGGTCATCCGCATCTTCGGTACCGGCTGTCTTTCCTGCAACGGCCTGCAAAGCCTGGTGATCGATGTGCTGGACCGCCGTCACATCGCCGCTGATATCGAGCAGATACACGATGCCGACGAGATCGGCCGCCACGGTATCGTCATGACTCCGGCGCTGATGATCAACGGCGAGGTCAAGTCCGCGGGCCTGTTGCCCACCCCGGTCCAGGTGGAACAGTGGATCATCGAGGCCGATCAATAGAGTCCCGGCCATCCAGACAAATAATCGAAAAAGGTACTGATTCCTCCCGTGCTCAATGTTGTCAGAATCGCCCTGTTTCTCCTCTGGGCCAACTTTCTCCCCGCCCTGACGAAAATTCTCCTCCGGCGCCGTTTCAACCGCACCCTGGACAACGGACTCAAGTGGTTCGACGACCGTCCCGTCTTCGGCTCCCACAAGACGATCCGCGGCATTGTCGCCAGCCTCGTCGGCTCCACCGCGGTTTTTCCGCTGCTGGGCGTCTCCTGGCAGACAGCCATGATCGCCGCCCTGCTCGCCATGGTGGGCGACCTGAGCACCAGTTTCATCAAACGCCGCCTCGCCCTCCACAGCGGGGAGGATATCTGGGTACTGGATCACTTCCTGGAATCCCTGTTTCCCGTTCTTTACCTGCGTCCCTTTTTCCAGCTCTCCTGGGCCCAGGTAACCGGGGTGCTGGTGCTCTTCATCATCATGGCCTATCACGGTTCCAGATTCTGGAAGTTCATCCTCTTCCGGCCGCCGCTGAAATCCTATCCGCGCACCATCCGTTCGTCGGTGCGGCTGCGGGAATGGCGCTCGTGTCATAAACCTCGCTCCCGCATCCATGCCCTCTGCAATCTGAGCACCTTTCTCTCGGATCAGGTGGCCCTGACCATTGCCTTCAAGGCTTGCGGCCTGCACAGCAAGGGAATCCGGAATACCCTTGACGTCATGGTGGAGGAGAAGACTTTCCACTTCCCCACCCTGCCGCCCGGATTCGACGACTTCCGCATCCTGCTGCTCACCGACCTGCATCTGGACGGACTGCCCCAGCTCACCGACGGCATCATCGACAAGATCAAGGACCTGGAATATGATCTCTGTCTCGTCGGCGGCGACATCCGCATGAAAACCTACGGCTCCATGGAACCTTGCATGACCCAGCTCCGCCGTCTGCTCTCCCATATCAACACCGACCATCCCATTCTCGGGGTTCTCGGCAACCATGACTGTATTGAAATGACTCCGGATTTCGAGGAGGCGGGGATGCTGATGCTGATCAACGACTCCTGGCGTATCAACCACAACGGCTCGGAGATCTGGATCGTCGGGGTTGACGATCCCCATTACTACCGGGTCCATGACGCCCGCCGCGCCTACCGGGAAGTGCCGCCCAACCGGTTCACCATTTTCCTGGCCCATTCTCCGGAGGCCTACAGGGAGGCGGCCTTTTACAATGCCGCGCTCTACCTCTGCGGCCACACCCACGGCGGCCAGATGTGCCTGCCCACCGGCAAACCGCTGCTCACCAACAGCCGCGCCCCGCGCTACACCGCGGTGGGACGCTGGTCATACGAGGGCATGACCGGCTATACCTCCCGGGGGGTCGGCGCTTCGAGCATTCCCCTGCGCTTCAACTGTCCCGGCGAGATCGCCCTTCTCACCCTGCGCGGCGAAAATCCCGGACCGTAACCCTCATCAACCGGCCCCTCCATTCTCCTTCAACGCTTTTTTGTAGAAGGATGAACAGATATGAGGTAGATTTTCGCCGTATCCAGACAGTACCCTTAAACCCGTCCGCTTCTTTGTCCTAACCCTATACCTTGCCTGGTTTGCCTGCGCCCGAACTCCACATCACCTCGCTTTGCAAGAAGTATGGAGCATTCCATGCCCTCAGGGACGTCTCCCTGCAGGTTCACCGGGGCGAGATCCTCGGGCTCATCGGCCCCAACGGCGCCGGCAAGAGCACCCTCATGGAGTGCATCGCCGGTCTGTCGCCCATGGACGGCGGTGCCATCCGCTACCGGGGCCGCAGCCTGACCGATCATCGGCGAAAAAAGCACATCTGGTATCTGCCCGACACCCTCCGGCCCTTCGCCGACCAGCGGGTGGGCAGGACCCTGGCCTTTTTCCGCAATGTCCTGGGCAGCGGGGAGGAGATGTTCTCCTTTCTGCTGGATCACCTGGAGCTGCGGCCGGTGCTTGATGCAAGGTTCAACACCCTTTCCAAGGGATACGCCCGCCGGGTGCTGCTGGCCCTTGCCCTGCTCTCGCCCCGGGACGTGGTGATGCTCGACGAACCCTTTGACGGTCTGGATCCGCGCCGGTGTCTTGCAGTCATGGCCTTGCTGCGGCAACAGGCCGGCAACCGGACCATGATCCTCTCCATTCATCAGCTTGCCGAGGCGGAGAAAATCTGCGACCGTTTTCTGCTGTTGGGCCAGGGACGGGTCATCGGCCTGGGCAGCCTCGAAGAACTGCACGACCAGGCCGGACTCACGGCAACGGCATCCCTTGAGGAGGTGTTTCTTGGGCTCACCTGATCGTTCCCCGCCGGTCATCCACCTGGGCCGTTTGCTGTTTTTCCAGGAAATTCGCGGCCTGCTGGTCTCTCCGTCCCTCTGGATCATGATGATCATCACCTCGCTGCTCATTGGCTACGGTTTTCAACAGGCCGTGACCCTCTTTTCCAGGGCCAGTGCCACAGCGCTTGCCTATCCGGACATGGCCGCAGGCATGGACCCCCTTTCCGGCGTCTTTGTTCCCACCTTCGGCGCCCTCTACCTGACCAGCACCCTGCTGCTGCCCTTTACGGCCATCCGGATCATCGGCCGCGACAAGCACAGCGGCGTGCTCAGGCTGCTTCTGCAACTGGACATCTCGCCCCTGCGGCTCTGCCTCATCAAGATGGGCGCCCTTTTTCTTACCGTTCTCATCGGCTATGGTTTATCCGCCCTGGGTGTCGTTGTCTGCTGGCGCCTCCTGGGCGGGACTCTCGTCTGGCCGGAACTTTTGGTCATGTTCTGCGGCCATGCGCTTTATGCACTCACCGTTGCCGCCATCGGTATGTGCGCCGCCGCGATCACCGACACCCTGCCCACCGCGGCCATGCTCTGTCTGGGGGTGACCCTGGGTTCCTGGGTGCTGGACTTTACCCTGGCATCCCGGGCCGCCGGTGCCGGTTACCTGGGCTCGCTTTCCCTCATCGGATTGCTGCGTCACTTTGAAAACGGCCTGCTCTCCTCGCACTATCTGCTCAGCTTTGCGGCCCTGATTCTCTTCTTTTTTCTGCTCGCCGTGATCTGGCTGCATCCCGGGGTGAAGAGGTGCAAAAAAATTTACGGCTCGGCAGCCGCCCTGCTTTTCTGCGGCGCCATCATCGTGCCGGCCGCGCTCTTTCCCCTCCATGCGGACGTGACCGAAAACCGGCGCCACTCCTTTGATCCGGACATCACCCGCGCCCTGCGCTCCCTCTCCCATCCCCTTACCATCACCGTGCATCTCAGTCCCGAAGACAGCCGCCTCCACGATATCGAAAACGGGGTGCTGGCAAAATTACGTCGCACAGTGCCGAAATTAAAGGTAGTATATGCAGACAGCGGTTCGGGCGGGCTGTTCGACGGCAGCGGCGATGAGCTGTATGGTCTTCTGGAATACGCCTATCAGGGCAAGACGGACCGCAGTTATTCCAGTTCCAGCCGTGAAATTCTCTCGATCATCTTTGCGCTGGCCGGGCTCCCGCTGGTGGAGGAAAGGCAATCCGGATATAGCGGCCATCCCCTGGTCGGTGATGGTGGTTACTGTCGTCTGCTGTTCTTCTGCTTCCTGCCGCTGGGCCTGCTGGTCGCCGGGATCATCTGTAGCCGCGGCAAACTTTGATCATCCAACTGTTTTCAACAACCTGGGAGATTTTTTCATGAACAGGAAAACCATTCTCGCATGTCTCGTCTCCGGCCTCCTGGCCCTCACCGTTTTCGGCGGCTACCGGTACCGGCAGCCGTCGCCGCCGTCTCCGGAACATCCGGAATACCTGCCGATGCCCACATCCCTACGCCTTTCCCTCATCACCCCGGCCATGGCCGGCGAGACCAGGGAAAAAACAGCAACCACCCGGGAGATCCTCTTTGACTTTTCCGGCGAAACCATAGGCTCCCAGCCAACCACCTTCAGCGCCGCGGTGGGCAACTGGATCATCGGCAAGGACGGCGACAACACGGTCTTGGTGGTGGATGGCCGCAAGTGGAAACGGGGAATCACCTCCGCCGGCCTGGCCGACAAGGCCCGGGCCCTCTACGGTGAGCGCTATGCCGAGTTCCTCGACAACGTCACGGCCTACGCCTATTTTCCCTTTGTGGTTGCCAACGGGGTGGAAAACTTCACCAACGGCGAGATCAGGGTGCGCTTCAAGGCCATTGCCGGCCGCATCGACCAGGGCGCCGGCATCCTCTTCGACCTCAAGCCCAACGGCGACTACTACACGGTACGCGCCAATCCGCTGGAGAACAACCTGGTTCTCTGGCGCATGAAAAAGGGCAGGAGAAGCTCGGTGTCCTGGGTGCGCAACGTCGAAACTCCCAGCCGCACCTGGCATGAACTCAAGGTAACGGTGAAGGATAATCTGGTCAGGGGGTACCTCAACGGCAAGCAATACCTGGCCCATCGTCTGCCGGCCAAGGTCACCGGCAAGGTCGGCCTCTGGACCAAGGCCGACAGCGTCGTCTACTTCGACGACTACCGGGTCATTCCCCGCTGAGCCCCTGCCCCGGATTACGGATTCCACCCTCCGGGTGAGAAAAAACAACATGCCCAAGGCGCTTCTTCTCTCCATTTTCCACCTGTTCATTGCCGCTGCTGCCGCAGGGGCGGTGGAAATCGGCGATCAGACTCTTCTCATCACCCTGCAACAGGGAAGCGACGGCGTGGAGCTTGCGGCCGTCAGTAGCGGCGGCAGGCAACTGAACTCGGCCTCCTCCCCGCTTTTCAGCCTCACCCTGCAGCGGCCTGCGGATGGAACCGACACCGTGATCGACTCCATTCACGGCTGGGGCCGGGTAACGCTGGAGACCGGGCCGGAAAGCTGCCGGATCACCTTTGCCCGACCGCAAAACAGCGCCCTGCCCCCCTTGCTCGCGGTTACCGTCTCCCTTGAAGTCGCGGCCGGAAAATCAGCCTGGGACCTGCGGGTGAGCGGCATCGGCAGCGAGCACAGTCTCATTTCCACCCTCTTTCCCCAACTGCATATCAGCGCGCCGGGAAACGACTATCTCCTCATCCCCAAGTATTCCGGCACCCTCATTGAAAACCCGGCTGACGCCGGGGTTGATCTTGATCTCTTCTATCCCCGTGGCTGGAGCGCCACCATGCCGTTTCTTGCCTATTATGATGGGACGGGGGCCGGCCTCTACCTGGGATTTCACGATCCGGACGCTTCCCTGAAAAATATCTCCGTCAGCACCGGCGCCGGGGGAATTGAACTCCAGGGCGGGATAACGGCACCGGACCGGACAAGGACCGGTAACGACTGGGAAATGCCGGGCCATGTGGAACTGGATGTTTTCCGCGGTACCTGGTATGAAGCAGCGCTCATCTATAGACAATGGATGGACCGGGAGGCTAATTACCGGCCCCGACAGACGACCCGGCGCCGCGCCTCCCAGGCCGCCCTGGGAAGAGTCGGTATCTGGGGATACTGCATGGAACCGCCTTCGGTCTCCATGGAGGAGATTGAACGGCAGACGAGCGATTTCATCGACTTTTTCCAGGGTGATTCCCAGGATGACGACCCGGTCACGGTGGGGCTGCACTGGTATCGATGGAACGGCAAGGAGTTTGACGAGGACTATCCCGATTACTTCCCGGAACGGCAGGGAATGGCCGGCGTGGTGGAACGTCTCCAGAATAGCGGTACGGGTGTGATCATGCCCTATATCAACGGCAGGCTCTATGATACGGATCTCACCGGCGACTGGGATTTCCACCGGAGGGCCCTGGCCGATACCGCGAAACGGCCGGATGGCGGGTTTTACTCCCAGATCTTCAACAACAACACCTTTGCGGTGATGTGCCCCACCAGGACACAATGGCAGCAGATCATCGGCGATGCCGCGGTGACGCTCACCCGCCGTCTGGGCAGTGGCGGCATCTACATAGATCAGGTGTGCGCCGCCGCACCGGTGGAATGCATGGATGCCGCCCACAACCACCCCCTGGGCGGCGGTCACTGGTGGCGGGACGGCTACCGGGAGATGTTCTCCCGTCTGCGCGCCGCCATGCCGGAGGATCGCTTTGTGGTGGTGGAAGGCGGCGCCGATTACCTGGCCGACCAGGTGGACGGCTTCCTCACCGACGGCTGGACGGGCCCGGATCTGGTTCCGGCTTTTCAGGCGGTCTACAGCGGCCGGGTGCAACTCATCGGCAAGCGCACCGGCACCTCGGAATATGGTAAACAGTCCTTCTACTGCAAGCTGGCCCAGGCCTTTGTGCACGGGGTCCAGCCGGGCCGGGTGTCCTCATGGATCGTCTACGACAACCGACCCGACGGCCATGGAGACATTGCCCGGCCCTTTCTGCGAAAAATCGCCCGCCTGCGCTCAAAGTTGCGGAATTTTCTCGCCTTCGGCACCATGCTCGAGCCCCTCGCCCTGCAGGGTACGCTTCCGCGGATCAGCTCCACCTGGACCGATTACGGCGGTGTGCCGGTGACCGTAACCGTGGATGCTATCCAGACAGGTGTTTACCGGAGCGCCGGCGGCGGGGAGATCGCCGTTCTCCTTGTCAACAGTTCCATGACCGACACCCTGGAGTTTGCCTTCGACTTTCCGGGCGGACGCTACGGTTGCGGAGCCGGGAGCAGGGTCCGCGAGGTGCGTGAAAACCGTGAATCCATCCCGGAAAAAACCACCCCTCCCTTCACGCGATCCCTGCGGCTGCAACCCATGGACGCAGTTGCCTACATCTTCGACAACTGCGGCTCCTTTCCCTGGCCCGTCTTTTTGCCCGCCATCTTCCCGGAGTCACCGGTTTCCGCACCGCAGTGAGTTGGGGACTGAGGCCGGCTCTTTATTCCATTACCAGCACCTTGGCGCCGCGCAGGTGGCCCGATTTCAGATCCTGCAGCGCCCGGTTGGCCTCGGTGAGCGGATAGAGGCCGACATCCGGTTTGAGGCGCAACGTCGCCGCCATGAGCAAAAACTCCTCCACATCCCTGCGGCAGACATTGGCCACTGTTTTGATCTCCTTTTCCATCCACAGGTGGGCGGCATAGTCCAGGCCGGAAAGCTCGTCGCGGTCGGCGCCCTCCTTACGGATGGCATTGATGACCAGTCGTCCGCCCGGAGCAAGATGGGACAGGGCGGAGATCACCGGCCGCCAGGCCGGGGTGGTATCGATGATCGCGGCCGGCGGCTCGGGTGGTTTTTCCGCGGTGTCTCCGGCCCAATCGGCACCCAGCTCCAGGGCAAAGGCACGTTCCGTTGCACTGCGGGCAAAGACAAAAACCGGAGAATCGGGATAACGGTATTTCACCATCTTCAGCACCAGATGACCGGAGCCGCCAAAGCCGGTGAGACCTAGAATCCGACCGTTTTCCAAAGAGGTGAGTTTCAGGGCGCGATATCCCACCGCCCCGGCACAGAGCAGAGGCGCTGTCTCGTGATCGGTCAGGGTGTCGGGCAACGCATAGGCAAACTGTTCCGATACCGTCATATATTCTGCATATCCGCCGGGCGCGTCCCGGCCCGTGGCCCTGAATTGCGGGCAGAGGTTTTCCAGGCCGCCGCGACACCGGGAGCAGGAGCCGCAGGCTGAAAAAATCCAGGCAACGCCCACCCGGTCACCGATCTTGAACCGATGGGCGGCTGTTCCGGTTTCCGCCACCCGCCCCACCACCTGGTGGCCGGGAATCATCGGCAAAACAGCAGGTGGAGTCCGTCCCTCGATTTCATCCAGTTCGGTGTGACATACCCCGCAGCAGGAAACCCGGATGAGGATCTCCCCTTCCCGGGGCCGGGGAATAGGCAAACGGGAGCATGTCAACGGTTCAAAATTCTCGGCCGGCACCGCCACCCGGTGAAGAAGCTGTGCCTGCATGGTTGATGCCGTCATGATCCGTCGTCACAGGTAAAAGAAAAAATTTTCCGGCACCGCCGGTCAGGCGGGATTTTCATACCGGCTCCAATACAATTTTCAGCACATTCTCTTTCAATGTTTTTGGAATTATGTTCCGGCTGCGGTAGAGTGTGGTTGGCGATACTCCGGCGGCTGTCGTCGGACACCGGTGGCCGGCGCCGGAAAAATGTTCATGCTCGCAGAGAAATGACCATGTGGCCCGTAACCAGATTTCTGCTTTGTATCCAGTTGGTATATCTGATAATTCATCCATCGGCAATCTTTGCCGATTCAACCGGGGAGAACGCTGCCGTGCAACCGATCCAACCACTTGTCATGCAACCCATCGGCCGGGTCCGGAAAACGGATTCGCGCACCACCCTTCTCATCAACAGCGAATTTTCCCCTGCACTCAAAGGGCTTGAGGATTTTTCCCATGTCTGGGTGTTCTGGTGGTTCGATCGCAACGACAATCCGGACAAGCGCTCGGTGCTCCAGGTGCATCCCCGCGCCAACAGGGACAATCCCCTCACCGGGGTGTTTGCCTGTCGGGCCCCGGTGCGGCCCAATCTCATCGCCTTTTCCCTCTGCCGGATTGTGGCCATACACGGCAACGAAGTGGAGGTTGAAAAGATCGACGCCTTTGCCGATACGCCCATACTGGATCTGAAACCCTACATACCGGGCATTGATACGGCATCGCAGGCAACGGTGCCCGACTGGATACGCAGAAAGCGGAAACTGCCGGGTCGGGAGTGATGTTTCAGCGCTTTATTACCTTTCCGGCCCGTCATCTCATCGTGATTGTGCCGGTCACCATTCTCCTTGCCCTGATAATCGGTCTCCGGATCGATACCTCGCCCATGCGGCGTCTTATTCTGCCGGTGGCTATTCTCATGGTCTATCCGGCCATGATCGGCCTGCAGCTTTCCGAACTGCTCCACCTGCGGGAACGGGGCCTGATTGCCGCCAATCTCATCCTTAACTTCCTCATTCTACCGGCGGCGGCCTGGGGTATTGGCCGTCTGGTGCTCGCCGACCAGCCGGAACTGCGCACCGGCCTTTTGCTCATCTCTCTGATTCCAGGTGGCAACATGGTTGTCGCCTTCACCATGCTCTTTCAGGGGAATATGGCGGCATCGCTCAAGCTCACCGCCATCAACCTGATCCTGGGAGGATTGCTGGCCCCGCCGTTTCTCTCGCTGTTGGCCGGTTCCCTGGTTCCCGTCGATCTCGGGCGGATCGCCCGCACCGTGCTACTGGTGGTTGTCGTTCCCCTGGTCATGGGCCTCATCACTCACCGCATCCTCCTTGCCCGCTACGGCAAGCGGACATTCACCCGCCGGATCAAACCATGTTTACCGGGGATCAGTGGTTGGGGCCTGATATATATCGTCTTCACCTCGGTCTCCGGCCAGGCTGCTCACATCTTTGCCTATCCGGAGCTGCTGGTACGTTCGCTGCTGGCCCTTGCCCTCTTCTACCTGCTGATCTTTGCGCTCTGCCTGCCCATGGGCCGCCTCTGGTTTAACCGCAGGGACGGGATTACCCTGCTGCTCAATATCCTGCTGCGCAACCTGGCCATCGCCATCGCCCTGGCCGGCACCGTCTTTTCATCCCGGACGGCCATGCAGGTGGCCCTGGCCTTTCTCTTCCAGCAGCAACTCGCCATCTGGTTCAATCGCTTCGAGAACCGCTTTCACCTGCTGGGGTTGTGATCAGCGCTGGAGACAGCGGCTATCTTCACCCTTGCCGCTCATCCTCGCCGGACTCCACCCGGGCAACCACATCCTCAACCTCCTCGCCGCTGATCACCTCTTTTTCTTCGAGACGCCGGGCCAGGGCATCAAGAACCCGGCGTTTTTCCGTCAGAATACCGTTGACCCGGCGATGTTCGTCTTCCACGATCTTGCGGGTCTCCTCGTCGATCATGCGGGCGGTCTCTTCACTGAAATTGCGTTCCTCCTGACCCTGGATGCCGAGATACTGGAGATCCTGACTTTTACCATAGGTGATGGGACCGAGCTTTTTGCTCATGCCCAGGCGGGTGATCATGGAGCGGGCGATCTCCGAAGCCCGTTCCAGGTCATTGGAAGCACCACTGGAAACATCGCCGAAAACAATCTCCTCCGCCACCCGGCCTCCCAGCAGAATGGCGATCTGATCCTTGAGCTCCGCCTCGGTGGAGAGAAACTTCTCATCCACCGGCAACTGCATGGTATAACCCAGTGCGGCGATCCCCCGGGGAATAATCGACACCTTGTGCACGGGTTCGCCGGTTGGCACGGTCACCGCAACCAGGGCATGGCCGGATTCGTGGAAGGCGACCCGGTGCTTTTCCTCGGGGTTTAAGGCCCGGTGCTTTTTCTCCGGTCCGGCGATGACGCGGTCGATGGCCGCTTCAAAATCCCCCATGGTCACCTTTTCACCCTTGCGCCGCAGGGCCTGGATGGCTGCCTCGTTGCAGATATTTTCAAGGTCGGCGCCGACAAAACCGGGCGTGCGCTGGGCAACCACGGTGAGATCCACATCATCGGCCAGAGTCAGCTTGGCGGAATGGAGCTTGAGAATCGCCTCCCGGTCCCGCAGGTCCGGTTTGTCCACCAGCACCTGGCGGTCAAAACGTCCGGCCCGCAACAGGGCCTTGTCAAGGATTTCCGGCCGGTTGGTGGCAGCCATCACCACGACCCCGGTGGAGGGATCAAAACCGTCCATCTCGGTGAGAATCTGGTTTAAGGTTTGCTCCCGTTCATCATGCCCCCCCATGGCCGGTCCTATGCCCCGGGCCCGGCCAATGGCATCCAGTTCATCGATGAAGATGATGCAGGGCGCTTTTTTGCGGGCCTGCTCAAAGAGTTCCCGCACCCGGGCGGCTCCGACCCCGACAAACATCTCGATGAACTCCGATCCGGATATGGAGAAAAACGGAACCCCAGACTCCCCGGCAACGGCCCGCGCCAACAGGGTTTTGCCGGTACCGGGCGGACCCACCATGAGGATTCCCTTGGGCATGCGGCCGCCCAGTTTTCTGATCTGGCTTGGATCTTTTAAAAAGTCCACACTCTCCTTCAGCTCCTGCTTGGCCTCCTCGGCTCCGGCGACGTCGTCGAAGGTAACCTTGGGCAGGTTGTTGGGATGGATGTGAATCTTGTTGCCGATGTTGAGCATGCCCCGGCCCATGTTTCCCATGCGCCTGGCCATCCAGCCCCAGAAGAGAAACAGCAGTCCAAAGGGCAGCACCCAGTTGAAGAGAAACTTGGCCAGCCAGTCTGAATTCTGGCGCACCGTATATCTGACCCCCTGTTTTTCCAGGGTCATGGCCAGATCGTTGTTCCACATGAGGGGAATGGTGATGAAACGCTTGGGCTGACCGGTTTTTTCATCCTTTTCGGTCAGGGTGCCGGTGATCATCCGGTCGGTAACCACGGCCTCGACAACCTGGTGGTTCTGCACCCGGGTAAGAAACTCGCTGTAGGGAATCTCCTGCTGTCTGGCCTGCCGGTATCCCTGATAGTATTGGTAGGAGATGAGAATGAAGATAAGATAAAGCCAGAAGGTGAAATTGGGATTTTGCCAGAATTTTTCCTTGCTGGTTTTATTGATCTCGATCTCCGGTTTGTTGCCGTTGCCCAAGGTAAAGTTGGTCTTTTTCATGCCCGGCCCCCTGAATTTATTATTTTTTTCTCTCTCCACGCTTCCGAGATCTGAAAAAACAATAACCAGGAAAAGGAGATATCGCAAGAGTCACAGCAGGGGAAAAGGTAACCGTTCACCGGCCCGGCAAACCGGCGCTATGATGTATTTCCAGGCTGTGGACGCCCACGGGAAAAACGATCCGCAAATACCGTCCGGCCCGGTGAACGCTCAGAGATCATTTACACAGGGGCAACTCCCGGGCGGCGGCTGAGCTGAGACAGGCGGTGAGCTCCTTCACCTCGTCATCACCGGCCTCAGCCCCGTGCTTCACCATGTTGCGAATGGTCCGCCGCCAGGAGCCCGCAATTCGCAAGACAGTCCAGCACCGGGGTGAGAAATTGCCAGCTTCGCTCCACGGCATCCTGCCGCCAGAAGAGCAGCTGATCCCCCTGGATACACTCGATGAGCACCTTGCCGTATCCGTCCACCGCCGCCTTGTCGAACTGTTCTTCATAGTGAAAATCCATGGTGACCGAGGTAAGGCAGAGACTTGGTCCCGGACTTTTGGTCTGAAAGGTGAGGCTGATTTTCTCGCTGGGGGCGATACCGATACACAGGCGATTGGCGGTGATATGCCTGCCGAGAAAACCACGCAGCATGGAATGGGGAACCTCCCGGAACCAAATGGTGATCTCTGTCCGCTTTTCGGCCAGCCGTTTTCCGGAGGTAAGATAGAAGGGCACCCCCTGCCAGCGCCCTCCCCTGCCGCTTCTTCACCATTCCGGCGCCGATCATAGCGGCCACTGAGGCATACAGGGTCGGAGGCAGGGCCAGGTAGAAAAGCCGGTTCCCCCCGATACCGTAGCCTGTATCCAGCTCATCCAGCCGCCGGGCAAGCGAGGCAAAATCAGCCTCTTCATCATAGGCGAGCTGCTGATAGCAGAGGATGGGGGCAAAGGTTTCCCAGGAGTCCCGGGGTATCTCCCGGTCGGCGGATCTTCTCCAGCCGGCTGTCCCGGGCAAAGGCCCGTTCGATATCCTCAAGGCGGTGGAGTCCGCGGGCGCCCTCCTCCACCAGCTGATCGATCTTGGCCGGGGTCCGGTTGTGGACGGTCACCTCCATGCCGTGACGCAGCAGACGCCGCGCCATGTTCTTTCCCATTCGCCCCAGACCGATCATCGTTACCCCTTTCATTGTAATCCTCTGTCGATTTTTTCCTGAATGGATGAAACACCCCGTCCATCCGACCCGGCTGAAATACCGGAAGTGAACCAAAAAGTTGTTCCTGAATTCACTTCGCTTTTCACCTGCAATACTGAGACCCCGAAAAAAATTAAAGGCGGAACCCGGGATACGCAACCCATTTATCAAAAACGAGATCAGCGTGATGCCGACGTGATTTCCCGGGACGCCCTAATCACTGCTTGTCATATAACCGCTTTCGGAGCATAATGGCTTTCCACTACCGATCTTACCAATTATGCAGAGGGGCTCCCATGGAAATAGAGGTTGTTCATCTTGAAGGCTGCAGTGCCACACCTGCCACCATAGCACGCGTCAAGGAGGTTGCCCGCAGACTGGGTCTGGAAACGGATATCCGGGTCATTGTGGTGAGAACCCCTGAAGAGGCGGAGCTGTATGGCCATATCGGCAGTCCGACGGTTCGGGTCAACGGTCTCGATATGGAACCGCAGGCAAGGGATATTCATCAATTCGGACTCTCCTGAAGGAGATACGGGGCATCGTCGGTGCCCCCGGTGGAGATGATACAAAAGGCGCTTGAGGAATCGATGAAAAACAACGAAAAAAGATGATGCCGCCAAAGCCGTGAGCGCTCACGGCCAAAAGGATTTATACCGCCTGGTTGCAAATCCTGCGATCAATGACGCCAGGGGGAAAAGTTACGGCCGCAGGCCCGGCTGATCACTTTCGGGTCAGGCAAGCGTCGCTGCTAAACATGTGCGCTTGCAAGTGATTGCGGGATTACTTGTTCATGATTCCCGAGTGATTGACCCGCTCCCTGGTCAGTTTGTTGAGGTAGGTGATAATGTTTTCCACAGTGGTGTGGCTGTCGCAGTCCGGCCGCTGGAGGATGCAGAGATAGTAATTGCCCAGGAGAAAGATGAGCAGATGCTGTCCGGATGACCGTTGGAACTGGCAGTAGAGGCACCGGCTGTTTCCCATGTCGCGCTGCAGGGACTCGCAGTTCTCGGCAATCATGACCACGGTGGAGACGGTCTCCTCCGGATCCTTGAAGTTATGGGCAACCACGTGGCCGTCCCGGCGGATAAAGAGATACTGATCAACACCGTCGATATACGAGAGAAACTGAAAATCCTGAAGAGTCGCCATGGGTGCTAAATGATCCTGGTAATGTCGAGCCGGTTGAGGAGCCGGGTTCTGAAAGAGTTGATCATATCTGCGGTGCCGATATCGACTTCAATGATCTCCGCCAGCTTGCCGAGGGAGGATCGCGACGGTCGGCAGCTCCTCAGCCACTCGTTCACGGCATCGTCGAAGACCACTTCGGCAATGGGACCGATGATCGCCATGAGTTCGTCGCGGATCACCTCCAGGGGCTGCTTCAGTTCGGGCTGATCGGTGAGCAAGGCTTCCATATCCGTATAGGAGAGGGATTCGCTTTCCCCGGTCCACTGGTCGGCACCTTTGAGCGACGGCGCGCTTTTGGAAAAAATCTCGCAGTGCAGTCCCTGGGAGTGCAGCGCCTGTCTGATATCGTGCTGCAGACGAACCTGCGTCATCGCCGGATCGTAGAAGACATGGAGCCAGCGATGCCGGGCAATGCGGCAGACAAAGAGGGTGATGTTCCGGAAACGGATGAACATCTCCTCAATGTCGCTGAACCGTTCGGATGCAATGGCATAATTACGGACAATTTTCTCGGCAATTTCAGTCAGTTGGGAATTTTGCAGGCCGAAATTGCCCTGCACGGTGAGGATTCCCTGGCCCTTTTCGTAGAGAAAGGCGCCGTTGACCCCCGGAATGGTGCCGGCAAGATCCGGAATACTGTGGCTATCCTTCATTGCTTTCCCCTGCTGAGATCCCTGTCGATCAGGTGAGGACCGGTTGGCTTCCCGCCTTTTCAGGCCATATACAATTCCATCATCAACAAAACAGCCGCTCCGACGCCCTTCCAGCCGTTATTCTTGCCGACTGTCCGGCAGTGGCGGGAAAAAAGCGGAGTAGCGCTTCAGGTTCTACTGACCACGCAGGTAATAACGATATTTCTCTTGTTGGTACGGCTGAGCTCGTTGCTCTGCAGACAGATCGGTTGAAAATAGCTCCAGTTCGACGAAATTTCCTCCGTGGGCCAGAGGGTGAAGGAAATTTTCCTCTTTTCACCGGGATCAATGAACAGGGAAGAGGGGCTGTCGACCGTGAACTGGGTGGCGATGGAATAATAGTTGGGATCCGGCATGACCTGCAGGTGCAGCATCTCGTTACCGCCATTTTTCACCACAACAAAATCCTCATGGATCTTCCCGGCCGGAATCCTGCCCAAATTCACCTGCGAACGATCAATCTCCAGTTTCGGGCTGGTGCGCTCGAAGGTGACGGTAATCTCCACCTTCCTGCCCGTGCGGCGATCCCGCACCGTGAGGCCGGGTCCGTGATAGTCCACCAGGGCTCCCTCGCTTTGCCGCACCGGCAGGACCGTGACAAGATAGACCTGGGATTCCAGTTCGGAAACCGATAGCGTCTCCCTGAGCCGGGCAACGGGTTCCACCTCCAGGTCGAACCGTTCGCCCTCAGCCTCGGGATAAACGATGAAGCGCTTGCTGGCCCCGGCTCTGCTGCTCACCTCGCCAAAGGCGATGGTCTGCGGCTGCCAGCCGATAAAAGGTCCTTGCGGCGAGGATTTCTCCTTGACCATGCGCAGGGCGGATGAGGCATAGAGGGGAGTAAAAAAATCGCAGAAAGCACAGGTGTACCCTCCATTGCTTTCAATCTCGCCTGCATCGTCATAGCTGTTGCGCCGGCCGCACTCTTCACAGAAAAGAACCACGCCTCCGGCGGCAGCCGATTTTTCACCTTGCATACATTCGCATGTTTCCCGGTTTTGTCGTTTTCCAGCCTCTGACCGTCCGTGTATCAAAATTATAGCACAGGAAACTTCAGATCATGAAATTATCTTGTCTTTTTAGGCATTAGGTTTCTCCTGCGCACCAATTTCTTCTCGGTCAAAACGCTGCTGTTCTTTAGCTCCGCGAAGAAGCCTGAACAGCTCCCGGGCATGCTTCCGCCGTCGGGACCGGGCAAACAGCCAGGTTAATTTTTTTACATTTTCCAGATCCACCTTCGGCAAAAGGCGACGCGTCTCCTCAAGGGAGTCACCGGACCAGTCCGCCTCCCAGTCGATTCCCCGCCGGGCACACTCTTCGTGGCGCTTGACCGCCTCGTCAAGCAGGCGGTTTCGCAGGTATTCGAGCTCATGAAACTCCCTTTTGGCCCGATGGGCGGTTCCACGGACCGTATCCACATGGTGGAGAAGTTTACCGATCTCCTCTTCGTCAAGGAGCTTGACCACATATTTAATCTGCCGCTGCCGCGCCCCGCCCTTGAGAGATCGGCCGGCGAGCAATTCCCGGCGGATTGAATCGCTCACCGGCAGGGCTGCGATCTCGGCTCCGGAAAACAGAAGCAAATCAGCCACCATTTTCCGCAATCTCTTGAGGCGACGCTTTTTCTCCGACCTGCTGATCGTGTTTTTCATAAAAAGAACAACTCCACTATTTTTCTTTGACTTTCAACCGGGCGAGCAGCTATATAATCCCCCAGGACAGAAGAAGAAACGTCAACCCCGGAGAAAACATGCAGACCATTATCCCCTTTTCCATCAATCAGCCCACCCGGATCCATTTCGGCATCGACAGCATCAACCGACTCGGTGAACTGGTGCGGGAGTTCGGCTGTAACAAACCGCTCCTGGTCATGGACCCCGGCCTTGTGCAGGCGGGCCTGGACAAATTCCTGACCGCCCCCCTGAACGAAAAATCCATCGATCATGTCATCTATGACGAAATCGATCCGGAACCCGGCCTGCGCCTTGCGGACCGGGGCACCGAAATCGCCCGCGAACAGGGCTGCGATCTGGTCATCGGGGCCGGCGGCGGATCGGCCATGGATGTCGCCAAGGCCATCGCCATATTGCTGACCAACGGCGGAAAGGCCGTTGATTATCTCGGGCTGGGAAAAATCGGCAAACCAGGGGTGCCGAAGATCATGATCCCCACCTCGGCGGGTACCGGTGCGGAGGTTACCTTCACTGCAGTCTTTCTCAACGAGGAGACCGGTTCCAAGGGCGGCATGAACGGCGATCCGCTCTATCCCGAAGCCGCGATTCTTGATCCATCCCTCACCGTCAGCCTGCCGCCGCCGGTGACGGCCGCCACCGGCATCGACGCGCTCACCCATGCCCTTGAGGCATACACCTCGATCCAGGCCCATCCGATATCGGAGATCTATTCGCTCAAGGCGATCGAGCTCATCAACACCCACCTGCCCCGCGCCTACGCGGACGGCAGAAACCTCGAAGCCAGGAGCAACATGTTGCTGGCAAGCCTGCTGGCTGGAAAGGCTCTTGCCATGGCCGGCGTCGGCCTGGTCCATGCCATGGCCTATCCCCTGGGGGGGATGTTCGGCATCGGTCACGGCCTGGCCAACGCGGTACTGCTGCCCTATGTGATCGAATTCAACCTGATCGGCAACCTGGAAAAGCACGCCGTTCTGGCCCGGATCCTCGGCTGCGACACCGGCGGCCTGGCCCCTCTGGACGCGGCCTGGTTGACGGTTGAGGCCTTACACGGCCTTAACCGCTGTCTCAATATCCCCGCCACTCTGGCGGAGCTGGATATCCCGCAAGAAAAAATTCCGGAAATGGCCGACATTGCCCTCACCGTGGCCCGGCCGGTGGAAAACAATCCACGAATTCCCAGCCGCGGGGACATTATCGAAATCTACAACCACGCCATGAAGGGTCTGCCGGGATAACCGCCGGGCAGAAAAAAAGATAAGCGCTTTTCAGCTACGAGCTTCATTATACACCGGGTGGCGGGGGCTGCGGGTGGTTGCCAATAAAGATAAAGCTCAACGCCGCTGCATCATGGCGATGACATGGTCCCAGATGGCGTCGGCTGTCTCCTCCTTGCTCATCAGCTCAAGCTCCGTTGTCCCGTTTTCATCCAGCAGGAAAACCTTGTTGGTGTCCACGTCAAAACCGGTATCCCTGCCGGCGATATCGTTGACGCAGATGAGGTCGGCATGTTTTTCCCTGAGCTTGCGCGCCCCTTCCTCCAGGTGACAACAGCTTTCGGCGGCAAAACCGACGAGAAACACGGCGTCATCCGATAGCCGCTGCGCCCATTCGCCCAATTCGGCAAGGATATCACGGGTGGGACTGAGGGCAAGTTCCATGGCGGCGGCGGCTTTTTTCATCTTTTCATCCCGGTATTCCGCCGGCCGGAAGTCGGCAACCGCGGCTGCCTTGACAATGATGGTCGCCCCTGAGCGGGCCGCCATGACCGCATCATACATCTCTTCTGCCGTCTCCACCGAAACCAGGGACACTCCCGGCGGCGGAGCCAGGGTTGTGGGCCCTGAGATCAGCGTCACCCGGGCACCGCGGCGTCCGGCCGTGGCCGCCAGGGCATATCCCATCTTGCCGCTTGAGCGGTTGCTGAGATAGCGGGCCGGATCCAGTGGCTCCCGCGTGGGGCCGGCGGTTATCACAATGCGCTGGCCGCGGAGATCATCGCCTGCAAGGGCGGTGAGGATGGCTTCGCGTACCTCCGCATAGGGAGCCAACCTGCCCGGACCCCGCCGGCCACAGGCGAGTGCGCCTTCGGCGGGTTCGACGATACGGTATCCCAGTTCCCGAACCAGACGGAGATTCCGATGGGTGGCGCCATGGGAGAGCATCTTGCTGTTCATGGCCGGACAGAGAACGACCGGTGCCGTTGTTGCCAGGGCTGTTGCGGTCAACAGGTCGTCGGCCAGGCCGTGGGCCAGCCGAGCCAGGGTATGGGCGGTGAGCGGGGCAATGAGAAAGAGATCGATATCCTCGGCCAGGCTGATGTGGCTCATGGGATCGTCTTCGGGGTCGAAAAGATCGGTATGAACCCGATGACCCGACAGGGCGGCGAAGGTGACCGGACCGACGAACCTGGTTGCCGATCCGGTCATGATCACCTTCACCCGGGCCTTTTCCTGCACCAGGCTGCTGACCCAACCCGCCACCTTATAGGCGGCGATCCCCCCGGTGATCCCCATAAGAATGGTCCGCCCCGCCAGACAGGAGCGGCTCACTGAATTTTTCATGGCACAAGGACCCTGAAAAGAGCGATCTCCGGCTCGATTCAGGGTCGAAATCTGCTGGGCAATAACGGGCGGAGAACCCCCGCCCGGCATTGCTATTTGTTCACGGCTTCACCAAAGGGATTCAGGGCCGTGGCAGCGGTTTTATCCACGGTCACGTAAAGGGTCACCGTGGTCTTGCCCACCTTGCCGTAAGGATCGGACAGCACCATGAGGCAGGTTTTCGACGGCTTGGTAAAGGCGAGCACCATATTCTCAGAGGTTGCCTCACCCACCAGTTTCCACTTGTTATTCTGCATGGAGCTGATCAAAAAATCCTTGAGCGAAAGAATATCCACCCGGCCGGCGTATTTGAGAATCCCGCCGTTGAAGGACTCGGTTTTGATCGACATGCTGGCATCCCGGTCCCATTCGAGCTCCGCCGGGATCTCGATATCCCCCATGTCATCGGCCAGGTTGGAAACCGGCGGCAAGCCTGCTTCACCCGGGCCCACAGCCTGCTGGGAGACAAAGGGCCTGTTCGTTGCACATCCCGTCAGCATCATAAGGGAAAAAACTACCGCCACAAGGAATTTCATCATCTTCTCTCCTTTCCATGTTCCTGTCATTGGGTCCCTCCAAATTCTTTAAGAATAAACTCCGGCAGTGATTTGCGATGTGACTGCTGGTTCCGGTGCGCCGGATGACCGATGGCGACCACCGCCACCAGTTCGTACCGTTCGGATATATCGAGAATACGGTTGACGTTTTCCCGGTTGTTCCTGATCTGCCCCAGCCAGACTCCACCCAGGCCCAAACTTTCTGCGGCAAGCAGCATGTTTTCAATGCAGGCGCCCGCCGACTGATGATCCTTGGCCATATCATACATGGCATCGCTGTCCAGATAAACGGCGATCAGGACCGGAGCGGCGATAACAATGTGTTTGTACAGGGTTTGCCCGGCAAGCCGATTTTTGATATCTTTATCATAAACGATCACAAAACGCCACGGCTGATTGTTCTTGCCCGACGGTGCCCGGATACCGGCGGTGATAATGGCGTAAAGCGCATCGCGGTCAACGGATTCCGGTGTAAATTCCCGTATACTGCGGCGTTTTTTTATCGCTTCCAGAATGATGTTCTGCATTGTATAGTATCCCCGTCAAAAATCACCAGCAATTTTCAGGGAGAAAAACAGGCACCCTGCCGCAACCGGTTTCAGGTCGCCGCATTCCACCCCTGGCTCCATTTCCATTACCCCTCAACATAGCATGAATACAGAGAAAAAAAAGCTGCCGGTACTCAAAAAATCGGTTACCGCCATCGATTCCCACTGTCATCTTGATATGTCGGCCTTTGAGACGGACCTGCAGGAGGTTCTCCTTCGTGCCCGCAACTGCGGGGTTGCCCTGGTCATCACCATCGGTATCGATGCGCAGAGCTCTAAACGCGCTGTGGAACTTGCCCGTGATCACGACATGGTGAGGGCCACCATCGGTATCCACCCCCATCATGCACTCTCCTGCAACCGGGCCGCCTGCGACCTTCTTTCCCGTCTCTTTGAAGACAACCGCGACCTGGTCGTCGGCTACGGTGAAATCGGTCTCGACTATGCCAAGATGTATGCGCCCCGGCAGGTGCAGAAAGAGAGTTTCGCCCTGCAGCTTGGGGTGGCCAGGGAGCTGGAACTGCCGATCATCGTCCATGACCGGGATGCCCATGACGATACCCTGACCCTGCTCCGGGAAAACGGTCCCTATCCGGCCGGCGGGGTGATGCACTGCTTCTCCGGAGACCTTGAGCTGGCGGAGGCGGTCATGGATCTGGGCTTTTTTGTCTCCATTCCCGGAATCGTCACCTTTGCCAAGGCATCCATGCTCCAGGAGGTTGCCAGAAAAATCCCGCTGCAGCGCATGCTGCTTGAAACGGACGGCCCTTTTCTGGCCCCCGTGCCGCAACGCGGAAAACGTAACGAACCGGCCTTTCTTCTCTATACGGCCAGGGAGATCGCCCGGTTGCGATCGATCTCCCTGGAGGAAGTGGTGTCGGCAACCAGCGCCAATGCCCGTAGCCTCTTTCACTTGAAAAATCAACCATGATCTGCGACAATCTTCAATATATCCGTGATCGGATAAACCGCACAGCCCGCCGCTGCGGCAGAGACCCGGATACCATCCGGCTTGTTGCCGTCTCCAAACGCATGGAGGTGGAAAAAATCCTTCAGGCCGCCGATTGCGGCCAGCTCCTCTTTGGTGAGAACTACCTGCAGGAGGCACGGGAAAAAATCGCCGCCGTGGACGGAAAGCTGTTGTGGCATTTCATCGGACACCTGCAAAGCAACAAGGCCCGGCAGGCCGCCGGGCTCTTCGATATGGTCGAAACCGTCGACCGGTTCAAGATCGCCGCCGCCCTCAGCCGGTACAGTCTGGAACTGGGCAAACGGCTGGACATCCTGATCCAGGTGAACATCGGACGGGAACGAAGCAAGTCGGGCGTTTCGCCGGAAAAGACCGCTGATCTGCTTGCCCAAGTCAACCCCCTTGCCGGTATCAGGGTGCGGGGGCTGATGACCATGCCGCCCTATACTTCCGATCCGGAGGACTCCAGAAAATTCTTTGCCCGGCTGCGGCGCCTGGCTGAGGAGTTAAGCGCCCGGGGACTGCTGGGAAGGGAAACCGGGGTCGAGCTGTCCATGGGCATGTCCAGGGACTTTGTCATCGCCATTGAAGAGGGGGCCACCCTGGTGCGGGTGGGCACCGCGATTTTCGGAGAACGGTCCTGATCCCGCCTCGATCCGCCCTCCGGAAAGGGAGGCCCGATCCATCCAATATTCCTGAAAGGGAGACGAAATGAACATCACCATGATCGGAACCGGTTACGTGGGTCTGGTAACCGGCACCTGCTTTGCTGAATTCGGCCACCAGGTGACCTGCGTGGACAAGATCGAGGAAAAAATCACCCGGCTGAAAAACGGAGAAATTCCCATCTACGAACCGGGCCTCAAGGCCCTGGTGAGAAAAAACACCCATGAGGGCCGCCTCTCCTTTACCACCTCGCTGGCCCGGGCCGTTCCCCAAGCGGACGCCGTCTTTATCGCCGTGGGCACCCCCACCAGCCGTCGCGGCGACGGCTATGCGGATCTGGGGTATATCTATGCCGCCTCCAAGGAGATCGCCCCGCACCTGGACGGCTATACCGTTATTGTCGACAAGAGCACGGTTCCGGTGGGCACAGCCCGCCAGGTGGAACGAATCATCAGGGAACAGAATCCTGCCGCTGATTTCGATGTGGCCTCAAACCCCGAATTTCTGCGCGAAGGGGCGGCAATCGCGGATTTCATGAGACCCGACAGGGTGGTGATCGGGGTGGAGTCCGGGACGGCGGAAAAGATCCTCAAGGAGATCTACAAACCTCTTTACCTGGTGGAGACCCCCATTGTCTGCACAACCATCGAAACCGCCGAACTCACCAAATATGCCGCCAATGCCTTTTTGGCGGTGAAGATAAGCTTCATCAATGAAATCGCCAATGTCTGCGAAGCGGCCGGCGCCGATGTCACCGCTCTGGCCAAAGCCATAGGCATGGACGGCCGCATCGGCTCCAAGTTTCTGCATCCGGGACCGGGATACGGCGGCTCCTGTTTCCCCAAGGACACCCTGGCCCTGATGCGCATTGTTCAGGAATATGGGGAAAGCGTGCGGATCGTGGAGGCGGCGGTGGAGGCCAATGCCGCCCAAAAGGCAAGAATGGTGAAGAAGATCAGAGATATGCTGGGAGGCTCGGAAGCCGGGACCACCATTGCCGTGCTGGGTCTTACCTTTAAACCGGAAACGGATGATATGCGTGAAGCCCCCGCCGCCACCATCCTGCCGGCCTTAACCGAGAAAGGGGCGAAGATCAAGGCCCATGATCCCAAGGGCATTGAAGAGGCCAAAAAATATCTTCCCCCCGAAATCGAATACGTGGGTAACGCCTATGAGGCCTGCCGGGACGCCGATGCCGTGGTGCTGCTCACCGAATGGAACCAGTACCGGGCCCTGGATCTTGTGCGGATCAGGGAGAGTATGAAGCAGCCGATTTTTGTGGACCTGCGCAATGTCTATGATCCCAAGGCAATGAAAAACCTGGGATTTCATTACACAAGCGTGGGGCAAAAATAGGATGCCCCTGTTCGGGGCTTAAAAAAAGAAGACGGCCCCGGGGCCGTCTTCTTTTCACACTCTTTGCAGAGAGGGGATCTAGCGTCGGGAGGCCCGTTTGGAGGCCTTGAGCGGGTTGATCCGTACCTTGACCACCTTGATTTCCGGTTTCTTGTGGGTGGCGAAGTTACAGATTCCCAGCCGCCACTTGGCAGCAGGGTTCAAATAGGTCCTGCAATATTTCGCGCTGTCCTCCTCGACAATGCGATCGCACCCATCGCACTCATCGATGACCGGCTGAAAAGAACGTGCGGCGTATCCGCTTTCCGTTGTCGCTTGCATCAGGCCAACCTCCCGAAAAAATATCATATTTTCCTTGAATGAGACAAGAATCTCCCCTACAATACTTCTATCCGATCAACGAATTCCATCAGGAAAGAGCAGGGTTCCACTCAGATAAAAGCAAACCTTAATTTATAACAGGATTGACGCCTGCTGTCAATATAATACTACAACCACCTGATTCCACACCATATACCTTGTATCCGGACAACAGGTTCCCGCAACTGGACGGTTTATTTTCCCCCGGCAGCCATCCCGTACCGGGAAATACATAACGCTACCCCATGGCTATCTATATCTGGAAAGGCAAGAATATCTACGGCGAGAAGCGCAAGGGCGAAATGGAGGCTCCTGACGAGGCTGTAGTCGCCGCTCACCTGAAAAGGTTGAAGATCGAGAACCCGAAAATCAGGGAAAAGCCGAAGGATCTCTTTGAAAACATCTCTTTCCTGCAGCCCAAGGTAACCGGCAAGGACGTGGTTGTCTTCACCCGACAGCTCTCCACCATGATCGACGCCGGTCTGCCGCTGGTCCAGTGCCTGGAGATTCTCAGCAAGCAGCAGAGCAACACCACCTTCAAAAAGGTCCTGGAAACCATCAAAAACGATGTTGAAACCGGAACCACCCTGGCCGATGCCATGAAAAAGCATCCCAAGGTCTTCGACAACCTCTACTCCAATATGATCGAGGCCGGGGAAATCGGCGGTATCCTCGATACGATCCTGTCGCGGCTGGCCGTTTTCAAGGAAAAATCCATGGCCCTGCAGAAAAAAATCAAAGGCGCCATGACCTATCCCTCCATCTGCCTGGGAATCTCCTTGCTCATTCTCGCCGTGATCCTGCTCTTCGTTATTCCGGTCTTTGAAAAGATGTTCAAGGATTTCGGCTCGGCGCTGCCGGCACCCACCCAGATGGTCATCAGCATGAGCAACGTGGTGAAGAGCAACTTCATCTTTATCCTGCTGACCATGATCCTTGCGGTCTTTTTCGTCAAGAAACTGTACAACACGGAAAAGGGCAGACTGAAGATCGACGGCCTGCTTCTCAAGGCCCCGATCTTCGGACCGCTGATCCGCAAGGTGGCGGTGGCCAAATTCACCCGGACCCTGAGCACCATGCTGCAAAGCGGCGTTCCCGTTCTCGACGCCCTCCAGGTTGTGGCCAAGACCGCCGGCAACAAGGTTATCGAACGCTCGGTTTTCCGGGTTGCCAGCGCCATCAGCGAGGGACGCCCCATTGCCGATCCCCTCGAGGAGTCCGGAGTGTTTCCCAACATGGTCGTGCAGATGATCCACGTGGGTGAATCGGTGGGCGCCCTGGATACCATGTTGGCGAAAATCGCCGACTTTTACGACGAGGAGGTTGATCAGGCCGTGGAAAACCTCACCGCCATGATCGAACCCTTCATGATGGTCTTTCTGGGCGGGATGATCGGCGGCCTGGTGGTGGCCATGTACCTACCCATCTTCAAGTTCGCCAGCGTGGTGGGATAATATCGAAGGAGAACTTGACACGGCCGCAATTTTTGCCGCAAAATGGTCTTTTTGCTTTCTATGTCAATAAGTATTTGACAATGTCTGGAAAAACCGTATGATATAAACATGATACGATAACAAGGCAATATTTTCACATGGAGGGCGATACAATCATGACTCTGACCAAAGCAGATCTTGTCCAGAAGGTGTACAGGGAACACCCTTCCCTGACCAAGGCGGATGCCAGCAAGGCCGTGGAAGCCTTTTTATCCATCTCGAAAAACTCTCTCATCGGGGGCAACGACCTGCTCTTGAGCGGATTCGGCAAATTCAACGTCAAGGATAAAAAGGCCCGTCGCGGCCGCAATCCCCAGACCGGCGAGGAACTTACCCTGGAATCACGCCGGGTGGTGACCTTCAAACCTTCCGGTATCCTTCGTAACAAAATCAACGGAAAATAAACCCGTTCAGATAGCAACTCCCCGACCCCGGACATCCCGCCGCGGGAGGTCCGGGTGAAAACCGCGGGACGGCGCTTCCATCCATCCTCAATCCATCTTCCTCCGTAGACCTTGTGAACAGTACCCGTCGCGTCCTGTCGTTACAGGTTCTGCAGGCCAAACAACTGGATCCGGACAACCAGCACTATCTCCTCACCCCTTTTCCGCCATCACCGCCTTCCCGTGAACTGCGGGAATCAATTCACCGCTTCGGCATCCTCAATCCGGCGCTGGTCAAAAAAAAAGCGGGAAAATATATTGTTGTTTCCGGGAGAAAACGGCTCACGGCCGCCATTGAACAGCAAGACAACGCCGAATTCAGCTGCCTGGTTTTTGCGCCATCCACGCCAGAGGTGACCGTTTTTACAACCCTTCTGGAACATGCCATGCTGAGCGCGCCGCTGACTGTGGTTGAACAGGCTTTTTTCTTCCGGAAACTCCTGCGTCACTGCGATGAAAATCGTGCCGCCACCCTGCTGCCGGCCATGGGCCACAAAGCGCATCCCTTTCGGATCACGAAACTGCTGGAACTGTTGCAGCTATCTCGCCCTTCCCTGCTGGCCCTGCATACCGGAATCATCACCCAGCAGTCGGCCCGGATGATCATGTCCCTGAAACCTGAGGAGCAGAAAACCCTGGTGGCGGTGATCCGCTCCCTGCGGCTGGGCGGATCGAAACAGAAAAAGATGATCGGTATGGTCCTTGAGTTGAGCCGGCGACACGCTGCTTCCCCGGATGATGTCCTGGCCGATGCCGGCTACGGCAGCGACGAGGTAACCGCTGCGGAAAACCGACCCCAGTTGGCTGCCGCCCTGTTACGACAACTCTCAAGACTCTGTTTCCCCCGCCTGCAGCGCGCCGAAGAGGATTTCCAAAGCTTCCGCCGCTCCCTGCGGATGCCGCGGAGTACAACCCTCTCCCACAGCCCGGCATTTGAAGATGACACCCTCACCCTGTCCATACGTTTTGAAAACCGGGGGGAGCTGCAAAAAAAATGGGATTTTATCCGTCCAATCCTGGGGGAAAAACATGGAGAAAAAAGCGGCTGACTCCCCTCAGCGACCTCTTCCGGAGAAGTGGTCCCTTGCCCCGAAGAGCCGACAGCCGACACCGGAGAAGCGACGAACAATACCGGCGGGATTGCCACGCGAGGTGAAGCCGTAGCCCCGGCAGCCGTGGGGACGCCGGGGCTCATGGGTAACAAAGTAATGGCGGCAGCGAAAACAGTTTACTGCTGGAGATCTCTCGGTCACGGTTGTAGGTGCGACTCCACGCCTTGAAAAATCTCCCTGATGCCGGCAAGACCGTCCTGCCTGCCGAAGACGGTGATGACGTCTCCCTCCTGGAATATGGTATGACCACGGGGGATGATGATACCGCCGCCGCGTTCAATGGAAACCAGGTTCACATCTTCCGGGATCGGCAGCTCCGTCAACTGCACCCCCACCGCGACATCGGTTTCCCGAAGTCTGAATTCAAGGAAACCGCTCTGCCGCGACTTGCGCAACAGGGTGTGATCGTTACCCAGCATCTGGCCGCGCTGTTTCCGCACAATTCCCACATCATAGGCCCGCAGGATATCGCTGCGGCTGATGAGCCCCAGAAGGTTGCCGGAGCCGTCCCGGGAAACCACCGGCAACCGGGCGAGATCCCGGGGTGACATCTTCTGGATGGCCGCCCAGATGGGTTCGTCGGGATAGACGGTAACCGGATTTTCTATGGCCACATCGGCCACGGTGAACTCCCTTATTTTCACGCCGGCCCGCGACAGCAGTCGTTCCAGATCCTGCAGGGTGACGATACCCCACAACCGTCCCTTGTCCATCACCGGAAAACCGAGGAAACGGGTTTCCTGGAACATGGTATAGAGTTCGGAAAGGGGCTGATCCCGACGGACAGTGACCGGGTTTTTGTTCATCACCTCTTCCACCAGCACACTCTGCATGATATCAAGGTCCCGTCCCTCGAAAAAGCGAATCCCCCTTTTTGCCAGCTTCAGGGTGTAGATGGATTCCGGATGCAGCCACTGGGCGAAAAAGCTGGCGGCAACCCCGGCCACCATCAACGGCAGGATGAGAAAGTAGTCGTTGCTCATCTCAAAGACGATGAGCATGGCGGTGAGCGGCGCCCGGGCCGTTGCCGAAAAAACAGCGGCCATGCCGACCAGGGCATAGGCCCCGGCCTCTCCGGCGATACCGGGAAACAGGGCGTTGAACAAATGCCCCAGAAAACCGCCGAGCATGGCGCCGATAAAGAGTGACGGCGCAAAGACGCCGCCGGAATTTCCCGAGCCCAGAGTAAAGGAGGTGGCAAGGGGCTTGAGAAGGATCAGCAGGCCCAGCAGCCAGAAAGAGGCGTTGCCCTGGAGGGCGTCTTCGATAAAGACAAAGCCGGAGCCGAACATGTGGGGAATGTTTTCGATGAGCGGCATGCCCAGCTGGAACTCCTGGGCATTCCTGAAGCCGATACCCGGCAGGTACATGTAGGAAAATCCCAGCAGGCCCAGCAGCAGGGCTCCCACAGCCGGTTTCAACGGCAACGGGAAGTTCCATTCATCGAAGATATCCTCGAACCGGTTGAGCATTCTGATAAACATGATCCCCACCAGGGCGGCGAGCAGTCCCAGCACCAGATAGAAGAGAATGGCCCACGGCGACGGCATGGTATAGGCCGGTACGGTAAAGGCCGGCCTGGCCCCGAGAAAAACCTGGCTGACAATGGAGGCGGAAACAGCGGCAATCACCACATTGCCGAACATCTGCACCTGCAAGCCGCAGATGAGCACCTCGATGGCAAAGGCAACTCCGGCAATGGGGGCGTTGAAGGTGGCGGCAATACCGGCGGCCGCGCCACAGGCCACCAGGTTCTTGATCCGCTCGTCGGAGAGGCCGAAGTATTGACCGATGGAAGAACCCAGGGTGGAGCCCACCTGAACAATGGGGCCTTCCCGGCCTGCGGATCCGCCGGTACCGATACAAAGGGCGGAGGCGACAATCTTGGCAATCGCCACCCGCGGCCTGATTCTGCCGCCGTTGAGGACCAGGGCCTGCATGACCTCGGGAACGCCGTGCCCCTTTGCCTCTTTGGCAAAATAGGCGATCAACGGTCCGACGACGAGGGCGCCGATCACCGGAATGAAGACAAAGGCCAAGGTGCCGAGATGGGGAAAAAGGCTCTGGGCGGTGGCGTAGGAATATTGCTGGATGAAAAAAATCAACCGGATGAAAAAGACGGCGGCCAGCCCGGTGGAGCTGCCCACCACCATGGCCATGATGAGCAACAGCAGGCCTTCGGAGGTCCTGAACCGGTCCAGCCAGGCTCGGGGAGAGAATTGTTCCGCAGACATGGAACTAGCCGACGTTTTTTTTGGGGTAGTCAAAAAAGAGAAATTCGGCGGTCGCAGGCGAGGCCTGCCGCCAGGAATCGACGACAAAATCAAGAGCAACGATCCCGCAGGTGGGCACATTGGCGATTGCCCGCCCGGATAGCAGACATGCCAGATCGGTGATACCGGGATTATGTCCCACCAGGATGACCTCGTCGAGGTTGTCTTCCAGCCCGGTGACGACATCCAGCAGGGTAGTGACCCCGGCCCCGTAGAGGGACGCAATGGTGGAAATGCGTTTCTTGGGATACCCGAGCCCCCTGGCCAATCCCTTTGCCGTCTTGCGCGCCCTTTTGGCGGGGCTGCTGATAATGAGCGAGGGACCGGCGCCGTTATCCCGCAAGCGCCCGGCCATGAGAGGCAGGTTTCTCTTTCCGCGCCCGTTCAGGGGGCGGTCGATATCGGCAAGCCGGTTATTCTTCCAGCTCGATTTGGCATGCCTGACCAGATAGAGTCTCTTCATTGCCCGGATGATGTTGTGGCCGGTGGCTTGTTATGTTCGGTAATCGGCGTTGATCCTGATATATTCATCGGAAAGATCGCAGGTGTGGATCTCCACCGTTTCAGAGCCGTTTTTGACGTCGACGGTGAGGGTAAAGCGGGGCTTTTTCATCACCTCCGATGCCCTCTTCTCGGCGTCGGCGCCAAGGAAGCAACCGTTTTCAACGAGCTTGACCTCATCAAAAAAGAGGTCGACCCGCTCCTCCTGGAAACGGCAGCCGGAGCGGCCCAGGGCGGCGAGAACACGACCCCAGTTGGCATCCTCGCCGAAAAAGGCGGTCTTGACCAGCGGCGAATTGGCGATGGTGCGGGCGCCTTTCTCGGCATCTTCCGCATCCCTGGCCCCGGTCACCCGGATGGTGGCCAGTTTTGTGGCGCCCTCGCCGTCGGCGACGATCTTCAGGGCAAGCTCTTTGCAAATGGCGTCCACGGCCTCTTCGAAACGGTTGATCCACCGGGGATTTTCTTCGTCGATCCAGGGGTTTTCAGCGGCCCCGTTGGCCATTATCAGCAGGGTGTCGTTGGTACTCGTATCTCCGTCCACTGTGATGCGGTTAAAGGAGCGGGCAACGCTGTTGTGCAATATCTTGTTTAGGGCGGGAAAAACAATGCGGGCATCGGTGAGGAGAAAGGAGAGCATGGTTGCCATATTGGGCATGATCATGCCGGCTCCTTTGGCCATGCCCAGAAGGCGTACCTCGGTGCCGCCGACCTTTATACTCCTGTGGCTGAGCTTGGGTTTTGTATCCGTGGTCATGATGGCATCGGCAACATCCGCAATGCCGTCGGCAGCCAGTTTTTCCACCAGACGCGGCATGGCCCGCCGAAAACAGCCGACATCAAGCTGTTCCCCGATAACGCCGGTGGAGGCTATCTGTATCAGATCTTCATCAATACCCAGGGCCTCGGCAGCCATGGCGCTGATGTCAACGGCGGCCTGCATGCCCCGGGGGCCGCAACAGGCATTGGCATTGCCGCTGTTGACCAGGATCGCCTGGGCCTTTCCCTGACGCAACCGCCTGCTGCTGAGCTGCACCGGAGCGGCCTTGACCGTGTTGGTGGTGAAAACTCCGGCCGCCACAGCCGGAATACGTGAATAGATGAGGCCCAGGTCCAATCTGTCCCCATAACGAATACCGGCCTTGACGGCCGCTGCCGTAAATCCCTTGATCTGCATACCTGTCCCTGTCCTTGCAGTGGTTCGGTCTTTCATTTGTACCAGAAAAACCAGAAAAGAAAAGAATTAAAAGGAATTCGGAGATTCTGTTTTTCTCCCTTGATTCATGATGAGAGTTGCCGTTAAATTAATAAATTAGCAATTTGTCAAACCCATACCCCTTCTCCGGTCCACTCCTATGGATTTTCACTGGTCCCTGACCACGATCCTCTTTTTCACCGACCAGGTCATCCGCATCGGGTTTTCCACCCGCATCGTCATGAGCAAACGGGCCCAGCCCGCGGCGCTTGCCTGGCTGGTGGTCATTCTGGTTCTGCCCTTTGCCGGTGCCTGCCTCTACCTCCTCTTCGGCGAGACCCGCCTGGGCGACCGAAGGGCGGAACGGGCCGCGGCCGGGCTGGATATGTACAAACGCTGGATCGCCATTCTCAAAACCAGGTCCACCGTGGCCTGGAAGGAACTCAATCCCATCTGTCGTCTGCTGCACCGCCAGGCCGATGCCCTGACCGGTATTCCGACACTGCCGGGAAACTCCCTGCAGCTGCTTGACGAGGCGGAGGCGGCTCTTCATTCCATTATAACCGATATCGACCGGGCCCGGAGCAGTTGTCACCTGGAATTTTACATCTGGCATAACGGCGGCACCGCCGATGAGGTGGCCGAGGCGCTTATCCGCGCCGCCGGTCGCGGCGTCAAATGCCGTCTGCTGCTGGATTCGGTGGGAAGCGGAGATTTTCTGAAAAGCTCCATGGCCCGGAAAATGAGACAAAAAGGAGTGGAAATCGTCGAGGCGCTGCGCGCCGGAATCATCCGCGCCCTCTTTATCCGCGTCGACCTGCGCAACCATCGCAAACTGGTGATCATTGACGGCACAATCGCCTACACCGGCAGCCTCAACATGATCGATCCCCGCTATTTCAAGCAGGATCACGGCGTCGGCCGCTGGGTGGACACCATGGTGCGGGTGGAGGGGCCGGTGGTCGAGACCATGGGCGGCACCTTCCTAGCCGACTGGATCATCGAATCCGGTGCCGATATCAGGACCATCTCCGGCCTGGCCGACGTCAAACCGGTGGCATCGTGCGGCGAGACAGCGGTTCAACTGGTTCCCTCGGGACCGGGGTTTGCCCCGGATATCATCTACAACCTTCTGCTGTCGACCATTTTCGCGGCCCGCAAGGAACTGATCCTCACCACTCCCTATTTCGTTCCGGACCAGATCATCCTCTCGGCGCTCAAGGCCGCTGCGGTCCGGGGAGTGCATGTCACCATCATCGTACCGGAACGGGTTGATTCACGCCTGGTGCAGCTGGCCAGCAGAGCCCGCTACGAGGAATTGGTGCGCGCAGGTGTCAACATCATGCTCTTTCGCGAGGGGCTGCTCCACTCCAAGACAATTACGGTTGACTCCGAGTTCAGCCTCATCGGCTCCGTCAACCTGGATATGCGCAGTTTCTGGCTTAACTTTGAAATCACCCTCTTTGTCTACGACACCAAGTTCACGCAACTTCTCAGAAAAACCCAGCAACGCTACATTGCCGGCTCCGTTCCCCTGGACTGCCTGGCCATGCGACACCGCGGTTTTTTCAACCGACTCCTGGAAAACAGCGCCCTTCTCATCGGCCCGCTGTTGTAACCTCCACCAAGGTACCCATTGATGAAAATTCTGCTGCTCAGCGACATCCATGCCAACTTTCCGGCACTTGCCTCCATCTACAGTGCCGAAAAAACGCACTCACACGATATGATCATCCACTGCGGCGACTCCACCGTTTATGCAACCTTTCCCGGCGCCACCCTTAATTGGCTCAAAAAACACAAGGCCGTCAACATTCTCGGCAACACCGACATCAAGGTCCTCAAGCTCCTGCGCGGATCCGGTTTCAAAAAACCAAAAAAGGCGGAAAAACGCATCATGTACACCTGGACGGCGGCGCATCTCGCTGCCGCGGAAATCGACTATCTTGCCTCGTTACCCCTTTATCACGAATTTACCGCCGCCGGCCGGAAGATCGGCGTCTATCACGGCAGTCCCGCCAATCCCAATGAACAGCTCTTTGCCTCCACTCCCTCCCAGCGTTTTGAGGAAATAGGCAGGAAAAGCGACCGCGATATCATTCTCTGCGGCCATTCCCACACTCCCTTTCATAAAAAAATAAGAGGAGTGCACTTTATCAATCCCGGCAGCGTGGGAAGAATGTTCGACGGTGATCCCCGCGCCTCCTATGCGGTGCTGGAGATCGATGAACAGCGGATCAGGGTGCGTCATTTCAGACGCGGTTATGACATCGAAGAGACGGTGCGGGGTATCACGGAGGCCTTGCTGCCGCCGATCTACGGGGAAATGTACCGGCTGGGCCGCAAGCTCAACTGAAAAGCTTAAGCTCCCCGACCCCGGAGAAAAACAGCCGTAACCGCTCACAGCGATCGGCAACCCGGCGAATGCACCCCCTTGGCTGCAAGCGCTCACGGGGCGAAAAATCTAGATATGGGAAACCGCCGGACGGTAGTTGCCGGCGCAGGTGTACTGGATCTGCTCCACAGACTCCAGATATTTCTTCTTGGTCATGAGGCAGTCAAAGGCGGTTGAGGGAAACTTTTCCGCAATCCAGTCCGCCTCGGCATAGAGGTGATTATCCCAGTAAATGAGGGTCCACTTGGATTCTTCTTCGGCTTTTTTCCAGGCAATCCGCTCCTCGACGAAATCACCCACCGGGAAATAGGGAACGCCGTCCCTGTCGACGAAGATCGTCATCAGCCATGTGGGCTCATCTTCCTCCTCAAGGACGTATTTGGTCAGGATATTCACCTGTTTGGTGCTGTTGATCACGGTCAGCTTATTGTGGAAATCGGGCTGTTTCATTATGGTCGGGACCTCCGCTTTTCTGCTTTGGCCAGGCACCTGTCTTCCTGGATACTGGTATTTTCTCACGTGAGATCAATGAGCTATACCTGTATCGGCAGGGCTGCACGGCACCTTTAGCAAAAAGACCCTTTCACACTCCCACTTCACCCCGCCCCACGGCCCTCGTTGCCCTTCCCCCAAGGTTTTTGGCCCCGCCGCTGATCTGAATATCTTTGACAAATATTGGTATCTCCGTTATAATTCGTAGAATTATCAAGACTTTTGATGTTCTTTTTCAACTTCCTTTATACCGCCGGCGCCATACCAACATTTCACAAGGAGGACCCCATGACCCCCAAACAGAAAAAAAAGAAAAAATCCGCCAAGTCCTTTCCTTCACCCTCCGACAGAAAGGCCATCACCGATAAACGGATTTCCGAGATCATCACCGAATCCCTCGACCGCATCGAAAGCAAACTGGGGAACATCAGGGAGCCGAGCGAACAGATCAAGAAGGTGAGAAACCTGCTGAAAAAGAAAGATAAGGATAAAATTCTCCAAAGAGCGCTGGAAAAATATTATAACAAGGAGGAACTGAAACCCTACCAGGCTGAACTCATCAAACTGCAACAGCACCTGGAGAAGACCGGCAGGAAGATGATCATCCTTTTCGACGGCCGGGACGCCTCGGGCAAGGGGGGAACCATTCGCCGGGTGGCCAGGTATATGAATGAAAAACATTACCGGGTCGTGGCGCTGGGCAAGCCCACCAAGGACCAGCAGACCCAGCTGCACATCAAGAGATATGTGGAACAGTTTCCCCGGGCCGGAGAGATCGTCATGTTCGACCGCTCCTGGTACAACCGGGCCATGGTGGAACCGGTGATGGGATTTTGTACGCAGAAACAGTACAAACGCTTCATGAAGAAGGTTGCCACCTATGAAAAGAACTTCACCGACGACGGGGAAACCATCCTGCTGAAACTCTACTTTTCCGTTTCCAAGGAAGAGCAGGCCTATCGCTTTGCCCGGCGGCAGAACGATCCCCTGCGCCAGTGGAAACTCAGCGAGGTGGATCTCCAGGCCCAGGACCTCTGGGACGAGTTCACGGAAAAAAAATATGAGATGCTGAAGAAGACCCACACTCCCAAGACGAAGTGGTATGTGATCAAGTCCGATGACAAACACCAGGCGCGTCTCAACACCATGCGCCTCATTCTCAGCTCGACGAAATACAGCGGCCGCAGCCGCTCCCTCAACTTCAAACCGGATCCGGAGATCGTAGTTCCCGGAGACAAGGAACTCAAAGTCATGGAAAAACAGCGGAAAAAATTCGGCAAATTCCTGTCGTAACTTTTCACTGCAGCACGCGGGCACCAGATACTAAATTTTACCGACAAGGAGAAATCACAGCGATGAGCACGAAAAAGGGCACCGGTAAATCCAAATCCAGGAACAAGGGAAAGGCTAAATCCGGGAAAGGCAAAAAGGAGAGTTGTCCCACCAGCTTCAAACTGCTTGAAGGCACGGCCTTCAAGTTCAAGGACCAGGTCAAGGGACCCAACATGTGTCCCATCTGGATCAAGAAGAAACACCTGGAGTATGAGGTGGAGCTCAAGCGGATGCAGATCGAGCTGATGAAGCTGCAAAAACACATGCGCTCCTCGGGGATGCGGATCCTGGCCATATTCGAGGGCCGCGACGCCGCGGGCAAGGGCGGTACCATCAAGCGGATCACCGCTTTCCTCAATCCGCGCGGCACCCGGGTGGTCGCCCTGGCCAAACCCAGCGACACGGAAACCACTCAGTGGTACTTTCAGCGCTATGTACCCCACCTTCCGGCAGCGGGAGAACTGGTGCTCTTTGATCGTTCCTGGTACAACCGGGCCATGGTGGAACCGGTGATGGGATTCTGTACCGATGCCCAGCACAAACGTTTTCTCAAGGACGTGCCCCTGTTTGAGGAGATGCTGGTCAAGGACGGCATCAAACTTTTCAAGTTCTATTTCTCGGTGTCCAAAGAGGAACAGGCGGCCCGTTTCGAATCACGCAAGACCGATCCCCTCAAGCAGTACAAACTTTCACCGGTGGATAACCTGGCCCAGAAGTACTGGGATCAGTACAGTGTAAAAAAATTCCAGATGCTCAATGAGACCAACCGCACCATCACTCCCTGGACCATCATCCGCTCGGACAGCAAGAAAAAAGCCCGCATCAACTGCATGAAGCATATCCTCACCCACGTTGATTATGATGAAAAACTACCGGCAAAGGATCTTGAGGTCGATCCCCGCATCGTCATCTCGGGAATCGACGAGATCAAACACATGGAGGAACACCTCTTCAAACCCAACAAGCTCAGAGGCTAAGAGTAAGGACTGATCAGAACGATCGGTCCGGAAATGCACCAGGGCCGGCAACGGATGCAGCTCCCTGCACCGGTTGCCGGCCCTGTTTTTTTCTTTTTCTTCAGGACAACCTTCAGGTAATCCTACCGCAACACTTTTTGAACTTTTTGCCGCTGCCGCATGGACAGGGGGCATTCCGTCCCACCTTTTTCCGGCTGCGCCTCACCGTGGCCGAACGCTGCTCATCGCCGCCGCCCGCCTGCCGACTACGTTCAAGCTCCCTTTCCCTTTTGCGACGCTGCTCCTCCTCAAGGCGTTCCACCTCGTCCTGCTGTACCACCTGCACCCGCATCAGCGTGCTCACCGCCTGGATCTTCACCGTATCGATCATATCCATGAACAGGGCAAATCCCTCCTTTTTATACTCGTCAAGGGGATTTTTCTGGCCATATCCCCGCAGACCGATACCCTCCTTGAGGTGATCCATGCTCAGCAGATGATCCTTCCAGTGGGAATCAACGATCTGCAATAAAATAATACGCTCCAGATGACGCATCTGCTCAACACCATTGCGCTCTTCCTGAGCCTCGTAGGCCTCCTGAACCTGTCGGAGCAGCATCTCCTCAAAATCTTCACGGGAAAGGTCCACCTTGTCTTCGTCGTCCACGGGCGTATCCAGGTTGAAAAGCTCCAGAATGCGATCCTGGAAAAGCTGCCAGTCCCACTCCTCCGAGGGGGTTTTCTCCCGGACGATCTCATCGGCAACCATTCCCACCAGGTCCGCCATCATATCCTCGACCACCGGTTTGACATCATCGGTTTCCAGCAGTTCACGGCGTTGGCGATAGATCACCTCCCGTTGCTTGTTCATGACATCGTCATACTCGAGCAGGTGCTTGCGTATGTCAAAGTTGTGGCCCTCCACCTTGCGCTGGGCATTTTCAATGGCCTTGGAGATCATGGAGTGTTCAATGGGTTCATCCTCCTCCATGCCGAGTTTATCCATGATACCGGAGATCCGGCCGGATCCGAAGATCCGCAGCAGATCATCCTCCAGGGAGAGATAGAAACGGGATGACCCCGGATCACCCTGCCGCCCGGCTCTTCCGCGCAGCTGGTTGTCGATGCGGCGCGATTCGTGACGGCTGGTGCCGAGAATATGCAGGCCGCCCAGCTCCACCACACCCTCGCCCAGCTTGATATCCGTACCGCGACCGGCCATGTTGGTGGCAATGGTCACCTTGCCCTTCTGGCCGGCATTGGCGATAATCTCCGCCTCCCGCTCGTGGTGCTTGGCATTGAGCACCTCATGGGGAATGCCTTCCCGTTTGAGCATTTTGGCTATCTTTTCCGAGACATCGATGGAAATGGTCCCCACCAGCACCGGCTGGCCCTTGGCATGCAGCTCCTTGATCTCCCTGATAATGGCCCGGTACTTTGCCTTGAGATTTTTGTAGATCACGTCGGCGTAATCGACGCGGATCATGTCCCTGTTGGTGGGAATGACAACCACCTCGAGGTTATAGATCTTCTTGAACTCCGGAGCCTCGGTATCTGCTGTACCGGTCATGCCGGCCAGCTTCTTGTACATCCTGAAGTAATTCTGGAAGGTGATAGAGGCAAGTGTTTGATTTTCCCTTTCTATCTTTACACCTTCCTTCGCCTCCAGTGCCTGGTGCAGGCCATCGCTGTATCGCCGCCCCTCCATGGTGCGGCCGGTGAACTCATCAACGATAACAACTTCACCGTTTTTGACGATATAGTCCACATCGCGCTGGAAAATCACATGGGCCTTGAGGGCCTGATTGATATGGTGGAGCTGGTCGATGTTGGTGGGATCGTAAAGATTATCGATCTTGAGCAGCTCTTCGCCCAGGGCAACACCCTCCTCGGTGAGCATGACCTGCCGGGCCTTCTCGTCCACGGTGTAATGTTCGTCCTTTTTGAAGTTGCGCATCAACCGGTCCACCTTGAGATACATATCGGTGGAGATGTCTGCCGGGCCGGAGATGATCAGCGGTGTCCTGGCCTCGTCGATGAGAATGGAATCCACCTCGTCGACAATGGCGTAGTGAAAATCCCGCTGACAAAAATCGGCCCGATCAAACTTCATATTGTCGCGGAGATAATCAAAACCAAATTCATTATTGGTACCATAGGTGACATCGGCGGCATAGGCCTCCCGCCGCTGGTCGTCATCCATATCGTGGATGATCTTGCCGGTGGTCAGCCCGAGAAAACGGTAGATCTGCCCCATCCACTCCATATCACGGGCGGCAAGGTAATCATTGACCGTGACCACATGCACTCCTTTTCCCGGCAGGGCATTGAGATAGACCGCCAATGTTGAAGTAAGGGTTTTTCCTTCACCGGTTTTCATCTCAGCAATCTTTCCCTGGTGAAGAACAATACCGCCGATGAGCTGAACGTCATAGTGGCGTTCACCAAGCAGCCGTCTGCCCGCTTCACGGACAACGGCAAAGGCCTCGGGCAGAAGCTCGTCAAGGCTCTCGCCCTTGTCGAGACGTTGGCGGAACTCCACGGTTTTGCCGGCAAGTTCATCGTCGCTCAACGGCCGGACCGTGGATTCCAGATCGTTGATCCTCTGGACAATTGGGTTCAACTGCTTGATAAAGCGTTCGTTTTTACTACCAAAGACCTTGGTGAGCACTTTTCCAATCATATTGCGTTCTTTCCTCTTTCAATTTTCGAAAACCCGACCCGTCCCTGCCGCCGGCGCCGGAGAATGCGTCCGGTTGTTACGGCAATCTCAATCGTCGGGATTGATTTCCGTCCCGTCCACGGTTTTCATCATCGCCTCTTCGTCACAGTCGGGAAACTGGGGACAGTTGATACAGTCACTCCATATCTTGTGGGGCAGTGCGCTCTTGTCAATGGTGACAAAACCAAGCGAGCGAAAAAACTCCTGCTGATAGGTGAGCGTAAACACCCTGCTGATGCCGAACCCGCTGGCATCGGCAAGACAACGTCTGACAAGCCGCGCACCGATTCCCTGCTTCTGGGCATTTTCCTTAACGGCAAGGGACCTGATCTCAGCCAGGTTTTCCCAGGTGATGTGCAGGGCACAGACCCCCTTCACCCCACCGTCATCATAGACTACAAAATCCCGCAGCGAATCGTACAACGAGCTGATGGAACGACCCAGCAACAGCCCCTGGCCGGCAAAGTGCTGCAAAAGGGCATGGATCTCCCGGACGTCCTCAATGTGGGCTTTGCGGATCATTTTTCGTATTGTTCTCGTTGGAATCGGCTGAGGGGAATCAGACAGGACCTATTATGGTGGCGGCAGGGAAGATCGTCAAGGGATCTTCTTGTCCTTGTCCGTATTTCTCCGGCTGCGCCGTGGTTTCAGGATGGTCAACGTAACCGCCATGCTGGTAAGCGGGCGACATAGGGCTTCTTGATGGAGGCGGCCAGATTTTTTTCATAGGCGACGGCGTCTTCCCGGGTGCGGAACCTGCCGATACAGACGCGCACCAGGGCATCGTCGCCCTCAAGAGCGGGGATAAGATACACCCGCTTGTGTTCTTTTTTCAGGGCCGCGACCTTTTCGCGGGCCATTGCACCATCCCGGTAAGCGCCCACCTGCAAGGTGAAATAGTGACCGGCCGGGGCCATTTTTTTCAGTCCCGGGGTAATCCTGACCAGGTTTTCAGATGCGGCAGCGTGTTTGTTTTTTTTGTCCCGGTCACTCTCCCTTGTTTCCGGTGCCGCTGCCGATTTGACCTCCCGCGGCTCCCGGGCCCGGCGCACCTTTTCTTTTCTCTCTTCGATGCGGATCTTGGCCCTGTCCTCAATGGTGGCCACGCCGGCGGCTGTGGAACGGGGCGTTGTCGGCGGCAGCAAAATGGTTTGTCCCGCCCAGATGCCGATGAGGAACATCCAGAGAAAAAGACAGAAGAGTACCACGCCGATACCGGCTATTCCGGGCCATCCCAGCTCAAAACGAAAGGTTCTCGTCTTTCCGGTCTTCTTTTTTTTGGTCTTGCGCGTCGGGCGTCTCTTTCTCTGGGCCATGAGCCGTCTGTTTTCCGGGACAGGTGGGGATTGAAGAGATGATAACCGGTTTCACATCTTTTCCGGAGCCGTGAGACCTGCCAGGCGTAAGCCGTTGCGCAGGACGATCCGCAGACCGTTCACCAGACAGAGCCGCGCACCCGTGAGGGGGAGATCATCGCTTATCACTTTGTGTTTATTGTAATAACTATGAAACCGACCGGCAAGCTCCATGAGATAAAAAATAAGCCGGTGCGGGGCAAGATCAAGCGCAGCCCCCCGCACCAGGGCCGGATAATCCGCCATCAGCCGGAGCAGCTCGAACTCGGCGGCTTGACACAGACGCTCCAAGGATGCCTCCCCGGGGTCGGGGATGTCGCACTGCCTTTCCCGGGCAAGCCTGAGGATGCTGCAGAGGCGGGCATGGGCGTACTGGACGTAGTAGACGGGATTTTCCTGGCTCTCCTTCTTGGCCAGTTCCAGATCAAACTCCAGCTGGCTGTCCGCCTTGCGCATGAGAAAGAAAAATCGCATGGCATCACGGCCCACCTCGTCCAGCAGTTCGTCGATGGTGACAAAGGTCGCCTTGCGGGTGGACATCTTCACCTGTTTGCCGTCCCGCAGCAGGGTAACGAACTGGTAGAGAACCGTGGTGATTTTGGAATCATCATAGCCCAGGGAGCGGACACCGGCCATAACATCCGGAACCGTGGCGATATGATCGGCGCCGAACACATTGATCATCCAGTCGAAACCGCGGCGGAACTTTTCCCGGTGATAGGCGATATCGGGCAGCCGGTAGGTGGGCTCGCCGGAGCTTTTGATGATCACTCTGTCCTTTTCCAGGCCCAGGGTCGAAGTCTTAAACCAGACGGCCCCGTCCTGGTCGTAGACCAACCCCTTTTTCCGCAGTTGGGCCACCACATCGTCGATCAGTCCCTTCTCGTAAAGGGTATGCTCGTTGAAGTAGGAGTCGAAACGGATATCCATGCGCCGGAGGGTGCGGTCGATATCGCTGAAAATCGCCTCTTGAGCCCTTTCCTTGAAGACCTCCACCCCGGCGTCCCTGAGGGAGTCACCCTCCTCATCCCTGATCCGGGCGGCGATCTCATGGATATACTCGCCCTGGTAACCATCCTCGGGAAACCGGGCATCAAGCCCCAGCAGTTCCAGGTACCGGGCCCGGGTGGAGGCCCCCAGGACCCGCATCTGGCGCCCGGCATCGTTGAAATAGTACTCCCTGGTCACCTCATGCCCAACAGCCTCCAGCAGTCGGGCGATGGTATCGCCCAAAACGGCATTGCGACCGTGTCCGAGACTGAGGGGACCGGTGGGGTTGGCACTGACAAACTCCACCAGCACCCGTTTCCCCCGGCCGATATCGTCCAGACCGAAATCCTCGTCCCGGCTCACAACCGGTGCGAGAACCGTGCTCCACAGCCCTTGGTTGACCTCAAGATTAACAAAGCCTGGTCCGGCAACCTCCACCTTTTCGATAATATCCGTCTCCCGCCGCAGCATATCCGCCAGCTGCATGGCCACGCGGCGGGGATTGCACTTGTCGCAGCCTGCAACCACCAGGGCCATGTTGGTGGAAAAATCTCCCTGTCCTTCGTGGCGGGGCACCTCCACCGTGTACCTGCCGGCAGCGGCCTCGCTCCAGTATCCTGCCTTTACTCCGGCAGCAAAACAGTTATCTATCCGTGCTTTCAGTTGCGATTTGATCATGATCAATCAGTCGGTTTTTCATTTCCGGCACCCCCGCTGGAAAACCCGGGATGAACCGGCGGCACCATGCCATTGTTCCGGAAAATGGTCAAAAGTATCATTAATGGACAGAGGCCGGACTCTTGTCAAGACAAATATGCCGCCCTGGTCGTCAATGGACGGATTTGCAACATCTCCCGGGGATGAATTGGAAAAAAAGCCCCAAACCTGTTGTCTCCGGAGAGACGACCTGATATCATTGCCCCAATCGTCAATCCGTCTACAGAGAAATCCCATGCCAAAACCGAAGAAAAAAAAGTCCTCCTGGGCTCCGGAAAGGGGCGAGGAGGCCATGGTCGGCGGTATCATGGAAGGCAGTCCCGATGCAGTGGGCGTGGCTGTTATCCGACTTGACTGCGGCTGCCGCAAGATGGCGGCTGTGGATAAAAACGGCGACCCTGCCAGCGAGATCATCATGTATCGGGCCAAGGCCGAATCCATCTGCGACCGCTGCAAAAAGGACAACGGCGCCTTCCATCGGGTTACCGAACAGTTCATTGCCTGGGGAACGCCCAGGCCCCCTGCACCCGACAGGGAAAGGATCATCGCCAAGGTCCTGGGAACCACGTCATCCGCTTCGCATTGATCCATGAGCCCGACCCTTCCCCGTGATATGCTGGGCCGCTCCGCCCTTCTGTCCGTGGACGAGGCCCAAAACATCCTCAAACGGCGGCTGCCCGGTATCAGGATAGGCAGCGAAACCGTCTCCCTTCACCGCTCTCTTGGCCGCATCACGGCCCAGCCGGTTGTCGCTCCCGAAGATCTGCCCCCCCATCCCCGTTCCACCATGGACGGCTTTGCCGTCCGCGCCGCCGATACCTTTGGCGCCACCGAGACCATGCCCGCCTACCTGACGGTCACCGGCGAGGTCCGCATGGGTGAGTTTCCCGCCACCGGCCCCGAGTCCGGCTGCTGCTACCGGATCGCCACCGGCGGCCTGCTGCCCCCCGGCACCGACAGTGTGATCATGCTCGAACATACGGTACGCCTCGACGATACCATGATCGAGGTCAACCGCAGCATCGGCGGCGGCACCAATGTGATCGGCCGCGGAGACGATATCGCCCGGGGAGCCGAGGCCCTGCCCGCCCATCGCCGCATCTCACCCCGTGACCTGGGATTGCTGGCCGGCCTGGGTATCGATGAGATCCGCGTTTTCCGCCGGGTCCGGGTGGGGATTCTGGCAACCGGGGACGAAATCGTCGCCCCCGGGGAAAGCCCGCCGCCCGGCAAAATCCGCAATATCAACACCATCGCCCTGGAGGGGTTGATCAGGGAAATGGGCCAGAGTGCCACCGATTACGGCATTGTTGCCGATAACAGGGAGGTCTTTGACCGGCGTCTTCAGAAAGCGCTTGCGGAAAACGACCTGGTGATCTTTTCCGGCTCCAGTTCGGTGGGCAGTCGCGACCTGGGGGAACAGGTCCTCTCGGAACTGGACGATCCCGGCATTCTTGTTCACGGCGTTGCCGTCAAACCCGGAAAACCCGTTATCATCGCCGCCCACGGCAACAAACTGCTCTTCGGCCTGCCCGGCCACCCGGTATCGGCCCTTGTCTGCTTCGACCTCTTTATCAGAAAAAGTATCGAAACCCTCGCAGGTCTTGACGATCCCCGGCCCCGGGGACGACGTGTCCGCGGCACCCTCATGCGTCCCCTCAACTCCGCTGCCGGCCGCCGCGATTATGTCCGGGTACGGCTGGAGGAATCCACCGACGGTGTGAAGGTTTATCCCATCCTGGCAAAATCGGGAGCCATCTCTTCGCTATCCCGCGCCCACGGCTACCTGATCATCGGAGAGAGCTCCCAGGGGATCGAACAGTATGCCCGGGTCACGGTTGAACTCTTTGACTGACAGATGAAAAAGAGAAATATCTTTGTACGGAACACGCCCCTTGACGAGGCGTTGAAAAAGTGGCGTCAGGCCCTGGAACAGGTGCCGGGCGCCGGGGACCGGACCGAAACGATCCGGGTGGACGACAGCCTGGGAAGGGTCACTGCCGGGCCGGTTTTCGCCCGCTTCTCCTCGCCCCACTACAACGGGGCGGCCATGGACGGTATCGCCGTACGTTTCAACGATCTTGCCGGGGCCTCCGAGGCCCGTCCCGTGCGCCTTTCTCCGGATAGTTTCGCCTTTGTCAACACCGGCAATGCCATGCCCCCCGGTTTCGACGGGGTGGTCATGATCGAGGACGTTCACCTCACCGAAGACGGCTGGGCCGAACTCACGGCCCCGGCCACTCCCTGGCAGCATGTACGCACCATTGGCGAAGATATCGTTGCCACCGAGCTGATCCTGCCCGCAGGTCATGTGATTCGCCCCATCGACATGGGCGCCATGCTGGCAACCGGCATCGCCGAAGTAGCCGTCCATCGGATTCCGGAGGTGCTGGTGATTCCCACCGGCAGCGAACTTGTGCAACCGGACGGCAACCTTGATCAGGCCCTCCGCAGCCCCGGGAAAATCATTGAGTTCAACTCCCGCATCCTTGCAGGTTACCTCGCCACCTGGGGGGCACGGGCCAGGCGGAGCCCGGTGGTGGCGGACAATCCCGAAGATCTGCGCCGGGCGGTGCGGGAGGCGGTAAGCCGCCATGACCTGGTGGTGCTCAATGCCGGCGCCTCCGCAGGTTCACGGGATTATACCGCCCGCATCCTGGAGGAACTCGGTACGGTGCTCGTCCACGGCGTGGCCATCAAGCCCGGGAAACCTGTCATCCTGGCCATGGTCGACTCGACTCCGGTTATCGGCCTGCCCGGCTATCCCGTTTCCGCGGTGCTCACTCTGGATCTCTTTGTACGCGACCTCATATACACCTTTCAGGGCAGAGAGCCGAAAAAGCGGGATCGCGTCACCGCCCTGCTTTCCCGGCCGGTAGCCTCGAAAATGGGCGTGGATGAATTCGTCCGCATGACCCTGGGGAAGGTGGGCGACAAACTCATGGCCACGCCCGCCGGCAAGGGGGCCGGGGCGGTCATGTCCCTGGTTCGTGCCGACGCCCTGCTGACCATCGGAGCCGGTAGCGAGGGAATCGGAGCCGGGGAAGAGGTGGAGGTGGAACTGCTGCGGCCGCTTTCACAGGTTCAATCCACCCTGGTCTTCATCGGCAGCCACGACAATATCCTGGATATCATGGCCAATGAGCTGCACCGGCAGCGGCCGGTCATCCGCATCTCTTCCGCCCACGTGGGTTCCATGGGCGGTATCACGGCCATTCGGCGCAACGAGGCTCACCTCGCCGGAACCCACCTGCTGGACGAAGAGAGCGGCGAATACAATATCCCCTTTATCAGGCGCTTTCTTGCCGATGTTCCCCTGCTCCTCATCAACCTCGCCCACCGGCAGCAGGGATTGCTGGTGGCGCCGGGAAATCCCAGAGGAATCAGCGGAATACATGACCTGGCCCACAGCGATCTGATCTTCATCAACCGCCAGCGCGGGGCCGGCACCCGGCTGCTCACCGACAAGGTGCTCCGCCGGGAGAAAATCGATCCAGCCGCCATCCGCGGCTACGGGAACGAGGAGTACACCCATATGAACGTGGCCGCTGCCGTGGCCGGCGGCAGCGCCGATGCCGGCATGGGAATTCTGGCCGCGGCCAATGCCCTGGGCCTTGAGTTTATCCCGGTCGCCGAAGAGCGCTACGATCTCATCATTTTGAAACGGTTCATGGAGGATGAAAAAATCATGGCCGTTCTTCAGCTTATCCGATATAATCGGAACTTTCAGAACAAAGTGCTTGCCCTGGGCGGCTACGATCTCAGGGACTGCGGCAAGGTCATGTACGAACAGTAGACGGATACACCGGGGCCAACATAAATAAGAGACGGGAGGACGGGAATATGAGTGATAAAATTTTTCGGGTTAACATGAGCGATCTCACCACCGGCATCGAAGAGGTACCCGCCGACTGGGCCGGTCATGGCGGCCGGGGCCTGACCTCGACCATTGTAGCCGCCGAGGTGGAACCAACCTGTCATCCCCTGGGGGAAAAAAACAAACTGGTTATCGCTCCGGGCCTGCTCTCCGGAACCGCAGCCGCCAACTCCGGCCGTATTTCCTGCGGAGCGAAAAGCCCCCTCACCGGGACCATCAAGGAGGCCAACTCCGGCGGCAAGACCGCCCAGATGCTGGCAAAGATCGGCTGCAAGGCATTGATCATCGAGGGGTTGCCCGATGGTGAGACCTGGTACAACATCCACCTCGGCCCGGAAAGCATCACCATCAACGAGGAAACCGAGCTGATCGGCAAGGGCAATTTTGCCGTGGTCGAGGCCGTGCAACAGCGCTACGACAACAAGGTGGGCATCATTACCATTGGCCCGGCCGGAGAGATGAAGATGACCGCTGCCAATATCTCCCACAAGGATCCGGACGGCAAACTCCGCTCTTCCGGCCGCGGAGGGCTGGGCGCGGTCATGGGTTCCAAGCGGGTGAAGTTCATCTCCATCGATGCCACGGATGCCAAGGTGGAGATCGCCGATCCCGAGGCCTTCAAGGCGGCCAACCGCGCCTTTACCAAGGCCCTGGTGGATCATCCGGTGTCTCAGGCCCTGGGACAGTACGGCACCAACGTGCTGGTCAACATCATCAACGAGGCTGGGGCCCTGCCCACCCGCAACTTCCAGAGCGGTCAGTTTGACGGGCATGACAAGATCTCCGGAGAGACCATGTATGACACCATCGTGGAACGCGGCGGCAAGCCGAAGCACAATTGTCATACCGGCTGCGTCATCCAGTGCTCACAGATCTACAACGATGCGGACAAGAAGTACAAGACCTCCGGATTTGAATATGAGTCCATCTGGGCCATGGGAGCCGACTGTTGCGTCGACAATCTGGATCACATTGCCGAGGCCGACCACCTGATGGATGATCTGGGCATCGATACCATCGAAACCTCGGTGGCTTTCGGGGTGGCCATGGAGGCCGGTGTGCTGGAATTCGGTGACGGCGCCGGTATGGTGCGGATTCTCAAGGATGAAATCGGCAAGGGTACTCCCCTGGGAAGAATCATCGGCGGCGGTGCCGGCTCGGTGGGACGGGCTTTCGGCGTTACCAGGGTCCCCACCGTAAAAAATCAGGCCATTCCCGCCTACGATCCCAGGGCGGTCAAGGGTATCGGCATCACCTATGCCACCTCCACCCAGGGGGCGGACCACACCATGGGCTACACCGTTGCCACCAATATTCTCAACGTGGGCGGCTCCGCCGATCCGCTTTCAAAGGAGGGACAGGTGGAACTCTCCCGCAATCTGCAGATCGCCACCGCCGCCATCGACTCCACCGGCATGTGCCTGTTCATCGCCTTTGCCGCCCTGGATGACGAGACCTGTCTGCCGGCGCTCATCGATATGATCAATGCCCGTTTCGGCATCAGTCTCACCGCCGATGACGTCACCAACCTCGGCAAGACCATTCTCAAAACGGAACGGGCCTTCAACGAGGCCGCCGGTTTCACCAACAAGCACGACAGACTGCCGGAATTCTTCTCCAGCGAACCGATCCCGCCCCATAACGCCATCTGGGATTTCAGCGACGAGGAGATCGACACCTTCTGGAACTTCTGATCTTTCCCGCAAGCAGTCGTTCCACCACCCGATCCGTAGGACGGAGGCGATCCCCCGGCCGGGGCGCCTCCGTCTTTGCATGAGGCCATTTTTCTATTCCAGGGGAAAAACCATGAAACAGTTCGGCGGCCCCGCATTTTTCATTGACCGCAACGATATCAATACAGACGAGATCATCCCTGCCAAATATCTCACCGAGATTTCGAAACAGGCACTCAAACCCCACCTGCTGGAAGACCTGCACCTGGGAGAGGGTGAATTCGATCCCCGCTCCGAGGCCCTTGCCCGCAGCACGGTGCTGGTTACCCGGGCCAATTTCGGCTGCGGCTCCTCCCGGGAACACGCGGTCTGGGCCCTGGAAGTCAACGATATCAATGTAGTGATCGGGGAGAGTTTCGCCAGAATCTTCCGCCAGAACATGTTCAACTGCGGCATCCTGGCGGTGGAACTGCCCGCCGAAGAAATCGACCGGCTGTTCGCCCTCGGCAATGAGGTGGAAATCAACGTGGATATCGACGCCGGCAGGCTGGTTGCAACAAATCGGCAAGGTGACGAATCCGTGGCCTGCTCCTTTTCGCTCAACCCCTTTGACCGGGAGTTGGTGGCAGCCGGCGGCTGGCTGGCCTATGCGGAAAAAATGTACTAGACGCCCCTTGTCCCATTCCGGAAAACATGACTAAGCCGCTTTCCGGCGGAGATTGGCGTTAATCTTCTCTTCGATGTCATCGGCCTGGGCCGGGGTGATGAGGATATCGTCCGCACCGTATTTCACCGCCTTGAGCACTTTGGTGCGTGTCCAGGCCGGACCCGCCGCCACCATGGGAATTCTCGTCCCGCCCACCGAACGAATCTTGATGGCCACGCTCAGTTCCCGGTCGTCGATTTCATCCATGACCAGAAAGATCAGGCCGATATTGCCCGGCAGATACCGGTTGACATCATCGGAAAAGTGGAGGATACGGGGGACAAAGCCGTCACTCTCCAACTGGGCGGCAATCTTGTCGCCCTCTGTTTCATCGGCGGTGATAATCAGCACCTCGTTACCGCCGGAGCCGGAAATCGCGCCATTGATTCCGGCGGCATCTTTTTGCAGGCCACCCTCCTCCGCCTCCACCCGGGCGGCGCCGTTTGCCGCTTTGTCGGAAGTTGAAGCGGCCGAGACGCTCTCCGGTCCGGTTGCCCCGCCATCTTCCGGTTGTCCATAATCCTGCAGTCCGAATATCGCGGCCGGAAAAATCGTCTGCAGCGGTCCCAGCTCCCGCCCATCCACGGACATGGCCACGGTGGCGTGATAGTAGGGCTGGTTGACAAAGGTGTCATCGCTGTCGCCATCGATCTTGACCGGAATGATCTGCTCCAGTTCCGTTTTGACAAAACCGATGGATTTGCGGTATTGTTCTTCGAAAACCGCCGTGTAGACACCGGCGATGATATTGGCAACCTCACCATAGGCATCCCGGCTGTCATCTGAAAAATCCTCGTCGAGCATGGCCTGATCCAGCTCGCTGTCCGGCAGCATGATCAGTTTGCCGCCCAGGAGAATGGCGTCCTTGAGCCCGCAGAAGAGCTGCGCCTCCCTCCCCTCGCCGTCTCCCCGGACCTCCATCCGCGCCATCACCTGCTTGCCGCTTAAACGATCCAGGCACTCTTCCTTGGAAAGGACCGTGGTTTGGGGTTTTTCAAGTTTATACTCAATGCCCAGCAGCGCTCCGACCTCATCCGCCATTTTTTCACAGCAGGAGAGGAAGATCGAATCCAGCCGTTTTTTCTCCCGCTCGACATTGACGGTCGGGGCGGAAGGGGAAGATCCATCCGCATCAGCGTCCGACGCTTCATCCTGTACTCCCGTCTTTTCCCGGGGGGCCTCTTCCGGCCGACTCGAACTTTCAGATGTCACCGCCTCAGCCTTTCCATCGGCGTTGCTTCCCCTTTCCCCTTCCACGATCCCCGGTTGTTGCCGCTTGCCGGACTGGGAGGAATCATCGCTTTCAACCACGCCGAAGAGTTCGCCGGGAAGCAGAAAGTGCATCTCGCCCATTTCCAGACCGTCCAGACTCATGGCGGTGCTGAGCTGGTAATAGTGCTGGTCTGGACACGGTTCATCCGACTCCGTTTCCACCTTGACCGGAATGACGATCTCCTGGGTGGTTCTGACGAACCGTATTGGTTTCGGGTACTGCTCTTCAAAGGTGGAGGTAAAGGATCCGGCGATAATGTTGGCTATTTCACCATAAGAGTCTTTGGCGTCTTCGGAATAGTCCTCGTTGCCGATCGCCTCATCCAGCTCGGTATCGGGCAGCATGATGAGGGTGCCGCCGATGCGGATGGCATCCTTGAGGGTAACGAGCAGATATCCTTCTCCTTCCAGCTCCCCCTGGATGGAGAGCCTGGCCAGGACATACTTGCCCGCCAGGTCCGAAAAATAATCTTCCTTGGAGATGATTCGGCTGCTGGTCTCGGCAAAGGTGAGCGGCTTGCCCAAAAGCGCGGAGACCTCATTTTGCATTCTCTCGCGCGCGGACTCGGTGATTGCGTCAAGCCTTTTTCTGGCCTTCATAGTGCAAAGGAGTGTTTCCTGATTATTTCCGATATGGTGCCGACTATCTCATCCCTCCTCTCTCTCCTTTTTCTCCTCTTTGTCTGGTTAAGATAAAAAAAGAAAAGAAAAGGCGCGGGAAGGAAGCGGCCTGCTTGCCCTTGTAATACCTCGACCAGAGAAAAGGGAAAGTTAAGGGGCATTCAAAAAAAGAGCCGTGGGAAATACAATCCCCACGGCTCTTGGGCAAACCCCGTCGGTGCCAACTCTACTGTCTGGCCATCTGCAGTTCCACGTGGAAGGTTCCATCCGGAACATCGAAGGGCACGATGACGGTATCGACATCGTGGGGTTTTTCAAAAAAATAGGAATCACCGCCGATGGTGGACGGCATGGAGAGATCGATATCGGCGCCGTTGTCGGAGAGCATGGTCTTGATATTACCGCCCACCATATTGGCGAGCTCGCCGACGGCGTCACGAACCTCCTCATTGATTTCTTCGATTTCCGTACCGAGAAAATTCGAGGTGACGGCCCGGGCGATCCGGTTGGGGAGATGCACGGCCACAACACCCCTGTGGGTACCGGCCAGACCGACCACGGCAGTGATGGAATCCTTTATTTCGCCAAGCGAGGAGAGATTCTCACCACTTGAGCTCACATCCATCATCACCATACTATTGAATATTTCCGATACGCATTCAACTATCTTTTCATTGATATCCGGGGGTGCGCTCATAGTATTCACAGAAATTTTTTTTCACAGGAAAGCCGCTAAAAAAAATAATGTGAATCACAACAGCGGCGTCACCACCTCGTCAACCTTGTCCACGGTAAAGGGTTTTTTGATATTCCCCACCGCGCCCAGTTCCCTGGCCTCTCCCATGATATCGTCTCCGGTTTCCGTGGAAATCATCAGAACCGGGATATCCTTGATGGCATCACGGTTGGCCTTTTCACGGAGAAACTCAATGCCGTTCATATTCGGCATATTGATATCACTGAGAACGATATGGACGTCTTCCCGGTCAAGCACGTCAAGGGCCTCCAGGCCGTCCGATGCCTCAAAAACGTTGTCGAAACCCACGCCTGCCTGTCGCAGGGTACGACCGATAATCATTCTCATGGTTTTGGAATCGTCAACCAACAGTACATTTTTACCCATTTTTCAAGCCTCCTTGCATCTTGCTTAACGAGTACCGGTATCCCGGTTTCATCAGTTATTATCGTTCAAGTCAAAAAATCGACAGAGATCCAACATCACTCCCTACCGGCCAGCTTCATTATATATTCTGAATATCACAGCAAAAAAACAACTTCCTCATATTCATTTCAGATTGGAACGGATATTGCTTAACAACCGTCAACAAAGAATTCGACCAGTCTCGGCCATTGATGTCGGCAAATGATAAATCCCTTTGTCGCAGCCTTGGACGGATATTCCAATCAACGGTTTTCATGCGTAGACTCATCCACATATCGACACTGCTTTTCTTCCTGCTGCCCGGGATATCCGCCTTTGCTTCACCCCAGGCGGTACTTGAGCGCATGAGCCGCACCGATGAGCGCGAAAGCGTGCAACTGGCCTTCACCTTTACAACATTACCCGATTATGAGGTCTCCATCAGCGGCAAACGGGTTGATCTCCTGTTACCGGATACGCGGTTGCAAAACGAACTGGAGATGATTCCCACCGACGACCGGATCATCAAGGTCCTCGCCGAGCACCGGGAAAAGAATCTGAAGCTCTCCCTTTTTCTGCGCTATCCGCCACAGGATATCGATTCCAGCGAGATAAAGGGAAGCAGACGCATTCTCTTGGATATTCTTCTCGGCAACCCCTTGTCAAAACATTACCCTAATCTTGCATCGGAAATTTCAGGCATCAGCGTCATGCGGGGAAAACTGCCGGATCTGACCAATCCTGCTTCCATTGCGCGTTTTAACGGTAAGTGGCGACGTTTTTTTCATGAGTATGAAGCAGACCTGCCCATCAGCATCACGCCCCGCTTTACCCTGCCCCCTTTTCCCATCAGTCAATGTTTCACCCTGCTCCGCGACGAGTCCGGTTTCCTGCCTCCCGAGGCCCAGGAGGCAGCTAAGCGGGAGGATTGGCAGCAGTTGGCCCCCATTCTGCGGGAAACCCTCAGGGAAAAATATGGAGTCCGGCTGGAAGGGGAAAGCAACGGCGAAGATGATGAAAGGGAAGACAGCGGCAGCCCCCGGCCGCAAGAGGATGAATCAACCGCCGGGAATCGCCGTCTGATTACCCTGGCCTATGCAGATGCGCTCGTCCGCAGCGGTGATTACCGCCAGGCATGGCGGGTCCTGGGCTATGTGGATACTATCTATCCGGAAATCGCCTCCACCGAAATGACCTCCTTTCTGCGGATCTACCTGCAGGCGGTCCATGAGGATCCCTATCTCGCCGCCATGAAACTGGGAAACATGGAAACGCAGCTGAGTCGAGAACCGCGTCTTCTCCCCTGGATCACCCTGCTGCAGGCGGAACTGGCCCTGGCCACCAACCGTCCCGACCGGGCTGAACAGATCCTTCACCGTGACGACGTTGCCTATGATGACAGGGCTGCCGGACTTCGTCTCATCCACCGGGCGGATACCCTGTACCAACAGGGAAAACTGATCAAGGCCCTGGTTGTCTACCGCAAGGCTGCACGGGAACCGGAGTTCGACAGCCGACCCTCTTCACTTGCCAATTTCGCCGACATTCTCTACCGGCACGGCCGTTACCAAGAGGCAGCCTCCTCCTACAGGAAACTGACCGCCCTGCTCACCGGCGACGACCGGCAGAACCTGGTGCTTTTCAAACTCGCACTCTGCGAACTCAAATACCGGCCCCCGAAAAAGGTGCTGCTCTCCCTGCTGCAGATTGAGGACGGTTTTCCCGGTACCCTGGGAGCAGCCCGCTCGCAGCTTAAACAGATCGACATCGATCTCATCACCGGCAAGATCAAGGAGGCCACCGCGGCGCAGCGCTATAAAATCCCGGCCCTGGAGGCGGCCTGGCGGGAGATCAGGGAAGAAGCGGCCTTCAAGCGGATTCTCAGTCTCCATCTTGACGGCAATAACCGGGAGGCCATGGACGAACTCATGGTTTTCCAGCGGGATTTCAGGGCCGGTGACCTGCTCATTGAGGCCAGGGCCCTGATCATTGAAATTCTCCCGGGTGTTATCCGGGACCTCATCACCAGGGAAAAATATCTTGAAGCCCTGGTCCTGGCGCAAAAAAACCAGCTCTTTTTCGTCCGCCACTGGGTGGACAACCATGTGGTGGGTGAGCTGGCAGAGGCCTATGTGAGGCTCGGCTTCTTTGATCAGGCCGAGAAGGTATATCGTTATCTGTTGGAGATTGCATCCGAAGAAGAACTTGAAGAGCTCTACATCAAGCTGCTTGCCACCCTGGAGGACGCGGCAAAATATGACCTGATCGGTGACTATGCGGATCGTTTCAGGCACCGTTTTCCGGACAGCGTCCACCTGGACAGGGTTTTTCTCCTCCATCTCAAGGCGTTGCGGCAAAGCGGCGATCTTGCGGGAGCAGCCGATCTCCTGGCCCTGCAGGAACGGCCGAGCAATGAGGAAATAGAAAAAACCGGGGCAACCATTCTCTTTGATCTTGAACGCTATGACCAGGTACTCAAAATTTTGACACCCCTGGACCGCGAGGAACGGCTCAGCGGCCGTGATCTTTACCGGATGGCCGAATCCGCCTTTCAGATAAAAGACTTTGACCGGGCCCGGCCCCTGTTTGAACGAATAGTGAACACGGACCTGGAACGCAAAGACCAGGCCCGTTACCGTCTGGCCCAGATGAATATGACGGAAAACCGTCCCGACCGGGCCGTCGCCCTTCTAAAGGAGGTGGCTGAAAACGGCACAAACCCCCTCTGGAAAAAACTGGCCCGGGAGGAGGTGGAGCTCATGGATCTTGAAAAGGGACGGATCTGAACCTGAATCCGTGACGAGAATTTATTGATATTTCATGTAATTATTAATCTACACCAACAAAAAAAAAGGCCGATACGGTTCACTATAATCAAACGGTTGCCTGCCCGTATCCGGCGTACCTATGCTCCGGACGCAGGCTACTGTCAAATATCAAAGGAAGAAACCATGCCCCTGGTACAGCAATTCGATGCAACCCTGCAACTCCTGCACAAGGTTCTTGATCTGCGCTCGCAGAAACAGCAGATCATCAGCGCCAATATCGCCAACGCCGACACCCCGGGTTACTCTCCCAATGAGTTGAAATTTGAGGAGGAACTGCGGCAGGCGGTCCAGGACGGCACCCTGCGTCCGGTCACCACCCACCCCGGCCATTTTCCCCTTTCCGGAAAGAGTATCGACCAGGTCTCCGGAACCCTGGTCAGCCGTCCCGATACCAGCGGCATCGGTGATGAGAACGGCGTCAGGGTCGACCAGGAAATGATCGATATGGCCGAAAACCAGATTCTTTACGAAGCAGCGGCGCAAATGCTGAAAAAAAAGATCGGAATTTTAAAGTATGTCGTCCAGGACGGGAAATAACCCGGATGGAAGGCGTACCTGATTGAAGGAGAACGACAACCATGGATATCTTCACATCATTCAAGATCGCCGGTTCAGCGCTCAAGGCACAGCGCATCAGGCTCAATGCCATCAGCTCGAACCTGGCAAACGCCGAAACGACCAGGACTCCGGAAGGTGGTCCCTACAGGCGAAAATCCGTCTATTTTCAGACAAGCAGCCCCTTTGACTCCCACCTGAAAGCCAGCCTGGGCAAAGGGGTGCAGGGAGTTGAGGTGGCACGGATTACCTCAGACAACGATCCACCGCGTCGGATCTACAACCCCTCGCATCCGGATGCCGGTGAAGACGGTTATGTGGAAATGCCCAACATCAGCGTTCTCAAGGAAATGGTGGATATGATGTCGGCCACCCGCTCGTACGAGGCCAACACCGCCACCATCAAGTCAGCCAAACGCATGGCCTTGAAGGCCTTGGAAATAGGGAGATAAAAGATGAACCGGATCACCGAAACAACCGCCCTGCCCGCCGTACAGCCCACGGCATCAACGGATACGATCAGTCGGGTGGAACGCTCCTTTGGCAGCCTCCTGGCGGACAGCGTCAACCAGGTCAATGAGATGCAGCTCAGAAGTGACATGGCCGCCCGGCAGCTCCATGCCGGGGGTGCAAAAAATCTGCACGAGGCCATGATCGCCATGGAAGAGGCGGATATTTCTCTGCGCTATTTAGTGCAGCTCAGAAACAAGGTCGTTGACGCCTATCAGGAAATCATGCGGATGCAGGTTTAACCCTCCCATAGAGTTCCGGGATTGATCCCCGGTCCGGCGTTTCAACAAAAAAGCGAGACAACCTATTACAAGACAACAGGGACACAAGGAGATGGCGGAAGAAACTACATCCACCGAGACGGGAGGGGAACGGAATCCCTGGGCGGCTCTGGTTGCCGGGATCGGTTCCTGGCCGCTGTCCCGCAAGCTGGCGCTGGCGGCAGTGGGCCTCATTTCTCTGGGCCTGTTCGCCTTTATTATTATCCAGAGCCGTACCGCCGATTACCAACTGCTCTACGCCAACATATCCGAATCGGACGGGGCTGCGATCATCGACTGGCTCAAAGGACAAAAAATTCCCTACCAGTTGACCAATAACGGCCGCAGTATCAAGATCCCGGCAAACCGGGTGTACGAGGCCAGGCTGGACCTGGCCGCCCTGGATCTGCCCCAGGGCGGCGGAGTGGGTTTCGAGGTCTTTGACAAGCAGAGCTTCGCGCTCACCGATTTTGTCCAGAAGATCAACTATACCAGGGCGCTGCAGGGAGAACTGGCACGCACCATCTCTTCGCTGGCCCCGGTGGAATCCACCCGGGTTCACCTGGCCATACCGGAAAAACGGCTCTTCAAAAACCAGCAAAAACCGGCAACCGCATCGGTCATCATCAAGCTGGTTCCCGGCCGCACCCTTTCCGAAAGTCAGGTTCAGGGGATTCTCCACCTGGTTTCGGGGAGTATCGAAGGGCTTGAATCGGATCACGTGACGGTGATCGATTCAAACGGCAAGGTCCTCTCCCCCGACTCCAGCCAATCGTTGGCCGGAGGGCTTACGCCCCATATGCTCGATTTCCAGCATCAGGTGGAACAGCGTCTTGAGAGCAGGGCCCAGGACCTGCTCGACAAGGCCCTTGGTCCCAACAGATCAATGGCCAGGGTAACGGCCACCCTGGATTTTGCCAGGGTTGAAAAGACCGAGGAGATCTTCGATCCGGAGGAGCCGGTGGTCCGCAGTGAACAGCTCAACGACGAAAAATCCGGCTCCAGTATTGTCGGCGGCGTGCCCGGGGTCCAGTCCAACCTGCAGGGCAACGCCAACAAAACAGCCTCGGCCACACCGCCCACCAGCAAGGTTCAGAAGACCACCAATTACGAGATCAGCAAAACGGTCAACCGCATCGTCAATCCGGTGGGCACCATAAAAAATATCTCGGTGGCCGTTCTCATCGCCGACAAGGTGGTGCCGGCCAAGGACAAGGAGCCGGAAAAGATCGTTCCCCGGAGCCCGGAGGAATTGCAGACCATCCACAACATGATCTTCAGCGCCCTGGGAATGGATAGCCGGCGCGGTGACAAACTCGAAGTGGTCTCCATGCCCTTTTCGGACACGGTACCGGCCATGGAGATGGAAGGTATGGACGCCGACACCCTGTATCACTATCTGCCGCTTGCCAAATACGCCCTTGCCCTCATCGGCGGTCTGCTCATCTACCTGCTCATGGTCAAACCACTGATCAATACCATGAGAGAAGAGGTCACGGAGCACTATAAAACCGTGGAAGAACTGGAAGCAGAGCAAAACGGCGCCCTTGATGGGGCCCGGGAATCCGGCGAAACTCAGGGCCAATCGCAGGATCCCATCAGCCGGTTGCGCCGGGAGGTGATGGAGAACCCCATCCCCACCGCCCATGTTCTCAAGAGCTGGGTAAATGAAGGATAAAAACACCTTTGGGTTTCCATGGTCTTGGCATAAAATATGGGAGTACGGACCGTCTCATGCGGTGAGAGGTCCTGTTTCCGCCCTTTTCGACCGATCGACCCGATGATACCCTGGCAACCGGAAACCCATGTCGTTTGAAACCCTTACCGGCTTAAACAAGGCCGCCGCCCTGCTGATGTGCCTGGGGGAGGAGGCCACCGCCAAAATTTTCCGGGAACTCTCCGATGAGGAGATCCGTAAACTCACCCGGTGCATGGCGGAGATCAATCACATCCCCATGGAGGTGAAGGATCGGATCTTCGAGGAGTTCGAGGCGGCGGAAAAGGACCTGGCCGGGATCTTCGTGCGGGGACATGAGTTTGTCAAGAAGGCGATTTCCGCAGCCGGTGACAAGGAAAGGGTGGAACATCTGTTGGAACAGTTCGTCTCCGGCACCGAAACCCATCCCCTGGAAACCATCTCCATGATGCAGCCGATCATGGTTGCCGGTCTCCTGGAGAACGAACATCCGCAAACCGTGGCCCTGGTGCTTTCCACCCAGAATCCCGAGCATGCAAGCGCCATCCTCGCCAAGCTTCCCGAGGATATGCGCAGCGACGTGGTATACCGCATCGCCAAGATCGATGCCGTCTCACCGGAGGTGATCAACCGCATCGAAGACGCCCTGCGGCGAGAAATCGGTTTCGTTGCCGGGCATGAACAGAAACAGGTGGGCGGAATCGAGATGGTGGTGGAGATCCTGGACCGCATCGAAGGCGGCATCGATACCGACATCCTTGAAAGTCTTGAGGAGAGCAACCCGGAAATGGCCGAGGAGATAAAGAAACTGATGTTTACCTTCGAGGATCTCAACTCCCTGGACGGCCAGTCCCTGCAGCTGATCCTGCGCGAAGTCAACAACGACTCTTTGACCATGGCCCTGAAGACCGCCTCCGACGAGATCAAGGAAAAAATCTTTGCCAACATGTCCGCCCGGGCAGCGGATATGATCCGTGACGATCTTGAGGCCATGGGCCCGGTGCGCCTTTCCGAGGTGGAGGCCATGCAGCAGAGCATCGTCAAAATCGCCATGAAACTCGAAGAAGAGGGCAAGCTGGTTCTTGGTAAGGGTGGAGGAGATGAGCTTGTCTAAGATATTTAGGGCGGACAACCGCTTCATCCCCGTAAAGATTCTCCCGGAGGCCGTGGATGATACGGACACCCTGATCCTGACGCCGCCGCCGCCGGATCCGCTGCAACCGGAAAGCGAGGAACCGGAAACCATTGTCCCCATCCCCCCGGATGAGAATGGAGAATCCCCTGCCGATGATGCTGATTCCGGAAAACCCGTTGATGGCGTTGCCGATATCGAGGCCATCCGTAACGAGGCCTACCGGCTGGGTGAGGAAGAGGGAAAAAAACAGGCCCTGCTCGAGTTTTCATCCGCCATGCAGGCCTTTTCCTCCTGCTGTAACGAGCTTGACCGCATGCGCAGTACCATTCTTGAGGAAAGCCGTGAGGAGATGATCAACCTCATCATTGCCGTGGCCCGGCGTATCATCGGTGAAGAACTCAGCACCGGACGCAACACCATTGCCCTGATTCTGGAGGAGAGCCTGCAGGCCGCCATCCAGTCGCGGGAATTCCATGTGATTCTCAACCCCGAGGACCTGCGGCTGGCGGCCCGGCATAAATCACGTCTCATCTCCTCCATCAGGGGATTGCGGTCCCTGGTGCTCACCACCGATCCCCGCATCACCCCCGGTGGCCTGCGACTGGAATCGGATGTCTGCGAGGTGGATGCCACCGTGGAAACGCGGCTTGCAGCCGTGGAAAAACACCTTAGGGATCACAACGGCAAAACAGCGGCTTTCGCAGAGCAAGCCGGGGAATCTGTTTCTCCTTAAGAATCGGACAACCCCATGTTTCTCCCCCCCGAAGAAATCGCCGCACTGCCCACTATCAGGGTCCACGGCAAGGTCACCCGCATCGTCGGCATGGTGGTGGAGGGCTACTGTGCCCGGGCCTCGGTGGGTTCTCTCTGCGAGATCTTTCCCCTGCACGGCGGTCCGCCCGTTCCGGCGGAAATCGTCGGTTACAAGGATGACAAGGCCCAGCTCATGCCGCTGGGCGAGTTGCGCGGGTTGGGGGCAGGCAGCCTGATCAAGGTTCAAAACGAGAGCTCGGTGATCCGCGTCGGCCCGGAATTGCTGGGCCGGGTCATCGACGGCATGGAGCAACCCCTGGACGAGGGGCCGCCCATCAGGCCGCAGCAGCAACAGCCGCTCTACGCCCTGCCGCCGACTCCCATGCAGCGCCGGAAGATCAATCAACCCCTGGATCTGGGCATCAGGGCGATCAATGCCCTGCTCACCTGCGGCATCGGTCAGCGCATGGGCATCATGGCCGGTTCCGGCGTCGGCAAGAGCGTTTTGCTCGGCATGATGGCCAGATACTCGAAAGCGGATGTCAACGTGATCGCCCTCATCGGAGAACGGGGCCGCGAGGTGCGCGAGTTCATCGAGCGGGATCTGGGCGAAGAGGGAATGCAGCGTTCGGTGATTGTCGTGGTCACCTCGGACCAGTCGCCGCTTCTGCGTATGCGCGGCGCCTTTGTGGCCACAGCCATTGCCGAATACTTCTGCGGCAGGGGGAAAAACGTTCTGCTGATGATGGACTCGGTGACCCGCTTTGCCATGGCCATGCGCGAAATCGGCCTGGCCATCGGCGAACCGCCCACCACCAAGGGATACACTCCATCGGTATTCGCCACCTTGCCGAAACTGCTGGAACGGGCCGGCAGTTTCCGCAACAAGGGCAGCATCACCGGTCTCTATACCGTGCTGGTGGATGGCGACGACCTCACCGAACCGGTGGCTGATTCGGTGCGCTCCATCCTCGACGGTCACATTGTCCTCTCCCGTGACATTGCCGCCAAAAACCACTATCCGGCCATTGACATCATGCGCTCCACCAGCCGCGTCATGCGGGATATCGTCTCGCCCAGGCACCTGGAGCTGGCCGGCAAAACCAAAAACGTCATGGCCGTGTACAAGGAAGCCGAGGATCTCATCAACATCGGCGCCTATACCACCGGCAGCAATCCGAAAATCGACTACGCCATCTCCAGGATGGATACGATCAACCGCTTTTTGCAACAGGGGGTAAACGAGGCCTTTTCCCTTGAAGAGACCATTGTCAGCATGGGGGAGATGGTCAGCGACCGCAACAGCGGAGAGCGCCGTCGTTCGCGGCGCATCGGCAAGGAGCGCCGCAAGAACCGGGCCCGGAAAATCCTCTGACGCCTGAAAGCACCAAGCGAAACCATATCCCGTGAAACCGTTCCAGTTTCAATCGGTCCTCAACTATCGCCGCCGGTTGGAGGATAAGGCCCGGAAAAACCTGATGCGGGTTCTCCGGGAGGAAGAGGAGATCCTTGCACGCAGAAAACAGGCGGCCGCCGAGCTGGATGAACTCTATAACCGGCAACTCATCCGCCGGCAGGAGGGCGTCACCATCGATCACTTCCTGCAAACCGATGCCAGGAAAGCGGTGATCCGGGAACAGCTCAATCTCTGTGACGAGCAGCTTGCCAAGGTCAGGGAGAAGGTACGGCTCAGGCGCAACGGGTTGCTCAAGGCGGGCCAGGACAAGCGGGCCCTGGAAAAGCTCAAGGAGAAGCAGAATCGCGCCTATCGGCAATATCTTCAAAAAAAAGAGGCGATCCTGCTTGACGAAACAGCCATTCTCTTCCATGGCCGCGAGCCTTGAATATAACCTATCCGGTATCCCATGTTGAAAAAAATTCAATACCTGTCAATCCTCTTCTGCCTGGGCCTGCTGCAGACCCATGTCCTTGCCGCCCCGCCCTCCCGGCCGGTGGAAAAGGAGGCGGCCACCGGGCTGGAGATAGGCTCGGTGGAAGAGCGCCGTATACTACTTGCCCTCCGGGAAGAACGGCGCAAGCTAAACCAGGAAAAAGAATTTATTGCGGAACGTAAAAATGAGCTAAAGAGGTTGGAGAGCGAGGTCGATAAGAAACTTGACGAGCTGAAAAGGATGCGGGAGGAACTGCGGCAATTACTGGCCGACAAAGACGCGGCTGAAGAACAGCGCATTGCCGAACTCTCGAAGATCTATCAGAAGATGTCACCGGATAGGGCCGCCGCCATCATGGTCAATCTCAAGGAGGAGCTGGCGGTCTCGATTCTCAACAAGATGAAGATCAAATCCGCGGCCCAGGTGCTCAGCCGCATGGGAAAGGACAAGGCCGTCAGGCTGACGACCTCTTTCTCATCACTGGATGGTAATTGATCACAGGCACCGCATCTTCACGCGCCCTCATCCGGCCGTACAGTGGTGCTACAGCGGCCGGATGAGGGCATGTGAATCTGCAGCATCCGTGACCAGATACAATTTGGAAGTTTGATATACCGCGGGGTTACATACCCTGTGATCGGTTACACTGGAACAGTAGAGATCATGGAACCCATACCAGCCATCCAACCGGATATTTCACCACCGGCACAGACGATCTCAAACCGGAACGGTTCCGGAGAGAGCGACGGCGGCTTTGACGCCGTGCTCTCCGGGAAACTCGACAGGGACACCCCGGCGGCGACGATTTCCGAAGATGCAGGGCGGTCGACGGAAACAGACGAACTCCAGGAAACCGGAGTCATGCTGAGCGCTGATGAACCGCCCCAAGAGAACAACCACAAAATTCCTGACCTGGATGGAAAGCTGTCCGACAACTCCACAGCCATACACACCATAGAGATCCCCCCCCTTAATCTCTCCCGGCAACAGCTTTCCATCCAGGGAATGGATGCACCCGACACCCAAACCACCCCTGCATCTTCTGCAGGGGGAATTGTGGAAAAAAATATCGACCGGCTTCTGGCAAATAGCAACCTCGCCGCCAAGCTCCAGGAAAACGTCCGGAACCGTCAGGTACCGGAAAGTCCAGGGAATAGCCCACTCACCGCCGATGTCTTTGAAAACGACGTTTCATTAACCGGTGCTTCAACCACCTCCCCCGGTCTTCATTCCCTAACGGATGAAACCGGCCGGGAGATGAATGTGATTGTTGAAAAATGGTCGGCGGTTTTTTCCCGGCACCGGGAAAGCACCGCTTCTCCTGATTCCGGTCTGAAAAGCGGTGAAATAACCCCGAGGGGGATATCTTCCCTGGAACCGGCAACCCTTGAAGTCGAGCCTGAAATCACCACTTCAACAGGCCTTGGGGAGCAGCGATTCACTCCGGCCATGGAAGCGGACACCCTTTCCCTGCGGCAGACTACCACCAGGCGTTCCGACTCCCTGCCCCGGGGGTTGCGGTATGATTCCACAGGGCAGTACATGCAGTCGCGGCTGCCCGGCCCCACCGGCTTCAACGCCGAACCGGAATTCAGCTCCGGAGGCAATAGCGACCCTGACCGCTCCATGGATCAGATGTTTCCGGCCCGTTCACAGGAGCTGACCGGGGTGGTGGAATCAGCAGCCGATGACCTCGCAACCTTTGGATCGGTCTCATCGTCCCGGGAAGCGGCCGGCGCCGGGGTCGATAACCTTTCCATGAAAACATCCTCGGGACTTGAGGTGGCCGAGAGCAGGATCCTCGATCAGGTCCTTGACCGGTTCTCCCTGCATCAGCGGCTGGAAAGCGGCACGGTTTCCCTGAAACTGCATCCCGAAGAACTGGGAGAGCTGAAACTGCAGATCCACATCGAGCGGGACAATATCAAGGCCCACATCGTCACCGAGAATCCCCAGGTCCAGGAAATCCTGGAGCGACAGATACCGAAACTGCGCGAGGCCCTGGCCCAGCACGGGTATCATCTCGACAACATGGAGGTGACCGTTGCCGCCGAGGACAACGGATTCCACTTTTTCCAGGATAATTCCACCTCACCGGAAGAGCAGTATCAAAGCCGTCCCGGTTCGACGACAACGGCTACCTTCGAGCCTTGCGAGGTGGAAGAAAGCGGTGATATCTCCCCGGTCGGCGAGGGACTAAGCGTCCACGCCTAAGAAATCTTCCAGTTTCCGGAACATCTCCCGGAACAAATTAAGGCAAAAAAAATGGCATACATTCCTGAAATCTATCAAGGACCAATGGGAAAACCCGCGGTCGATCCCACGGCGGGCAGCGAGAAGGATAACAACACCCTGGGCCAGGACCAGTTCCTCAAGTTGCTGGTGGCCCAGTTACAAAATCAGGATCCCCTCAACCCCACCGAACCCACGGAGTTTACCTCGCAGCTGGCCCAGTACAGTCAACTGGAACAACTCTTCCATTTAAACGACTCCATGGAGGCCATGGCAAAGGCCCAGGACGGTTCGGATCGTATTTCCGCCCTGTCGATGATCGGCAAGGAGATCCAGGTGGAGGGCTCCACCTTTATGCTTCCGGAAGAGGGAAGTACTGAGATCGGCTACAAACTCGACGGCGAGGCCGCCGGGGTCGACCTGCAGATCCGTAACGAATCGGGACAGACCGTGGCAACCCTGCATCCCACCGAACTGAGTTCCGGTAACCACTATATCACCTTCAACGGCCTGGATACCCAGGGTGAGCGGCTGCCGGCCGGAAAATATACCATCGTTTTGCAGGCCAGGAGCGGCAGTGAGGAAGAGACCGTCGGCGCCACGCCGCTGGTGCGCACCCTGGTCACCGGGGTGGATCTGACCGAGGATGGGGTCAAAATGGTCACTGATATCGGTGAATTCGCCATCCATTCCATCCACGGCGTCTATGACCGTCAAAACCCGGTGCCGCCGGAAAATTTCGCAGAAACTGATAATGAATCCGCCCCGGCTGCCGAAGAGGTAATAGAGACGGCTGCGGCCGTGGCGGAAACCGTGACGGCCGAGCAGGCCGAGGACCGGTACAGGTAAAGAGAGTTTCAGACAGACTACATATACGGAGGAACGAATGGGAATACAAAGTGCGATGTACAGCGGTGTCAGTGGACTGAACACCAATTCCCAGGCCATGAGTGTCATCGGCAACAACCTTGCCAACACCAACACCATCGGCTTCAAGGGAGCACGAACGATTTTTTCCGATCTTCTGTCCAGCAATATCTACGGATCCGGCGGCTTTTCCCAGGTGGGCCGCGGGGTGAACATCTCGGTTGTGGACAACATCTACAGCCAGGGAACCTTTGAAAGTACCAATTCCGCCACGGATGTGGCCATCGAGGGAGAGGGTTTCTTTCTGCTCAAGGAACCGGGTAACGATACCACTTTCTACAGCCGCGCCGGGGCCTTCCGTTTCGACGAGGACGGCTACCTCGTCAACCCGGAGGGCATGCATGTCCAGGGCAAACAGTTTGACGAAAACGGCGAACTCATTGCCGGAGATCCCGGGGATATCCGGGTTCGCGCCGCCGGTCTGGTTCCGGCCCAGGCCACCACGACCATGAGTTTCAACACCAACCTGGACGCCAACTCACAAATCCCGGACGGCGGCTGGCAGGCCTGGGATCCCGTGGACACCACCACCTATAACTACTCGGCCTCGACCCAGATTTACGACTCGCTGGGAGAACCCCATCTGGTCACCGCCTACTGGCGGATAACCGATCCCGCCGCCAATACCTGGGAGTGGTACTGGACCGCGGAAGACATCAACGGCGATGCCGTCGGCCTGCAGGCCGGTGCCGCAGCAGCCGGTGATATCACCTTCAACACCGACGGCACCCTGGATCAGGGCGGAGTTGCCGACATCGGCCCCATCGACTGGGGTAACGGCTCCGATGAGAGCAACCTGGAAATCACCTTCGACACCACCCAGTTCGATACCGAATCCGTGGTCATTTCCCAGGACCAGAACGGCTTTGGCGCCGGTAACCTCACCAACGTGGCCATCGACAGCGACGGTATCGCCATCGCCACCTATTCCAACGGCGAACAGGTCAAGATCGGCCAGCTGGTACTGGGCAAGTTCACCAATCCCAACGGACTTGAAGCGGCCGGCGCCAATCTCTACATCGCCACCAACAACTCGGGGACGCCGCGGGTGGGACTCCCCGGCCCTGAACTGGGAAAGATCTACACCAACTCCCTGGAGCAATCCAATGTGGATCTCGGCCAGGAATTCGTCAAGATGATCACCGTACAACGGGGTTTCCAGGCCAACTCCAAGATCATATCCACGGTGGACGAGCTCTTGGGGGAGCTGATCAATCTCAAACGGTAAATTCCACCCCATTGCCGTATGGGTGTTCACTCCTCATGCCATCCTGCCTGCGGTCAGGATGGCATTTTTTATTTGAACGCGGCCAATGGTTGCCGACCGACGAAAAACACTACTCTCATCATCATGGCATATTCCTTGCAACCTGATGGCCACAGTCAATTTTTAGACAATCGGGTACCAATCACTGCCTGCAGGAGTAAAATCAAAAAAATTTCCGTCGATTCAGCCAAATATAGACAACGCGTCCATTTTTCGACCGGTTTTTCTGATTCCGCCCCTGCACAAACCCCTTCCTCTGTCAAAAGGATGACATTGTGGATATTGCAACATTAATTGGTATTGTTTCCGCCTTCGGCCTCATGCTCATGGCCATTTTGCAGGGCGGTTCCCTGACGATTTTTATCGATGTACCCTCGCTGATTATCGTTGTCGGCGGCACCTGTGGCGTCGTACTCATCAACTTCCCCTTGTCCGATGTCCTCGGCGCCATCGGAGTAGCCCAGAAGACCATCCTCTTCAAGGAAAAAAACGTAGTGGAGCTCATCAATCAGTTGATGGAGTTTGCCAACAAGGCACGGAAAGAGGGCATCCTCTCCCTGCAGAACGCCATTGACAGCGTTGACGACGCCTTTCTGGTCAAGGCCCTGCAAATGGCGGTGGACGGCCAGGAACCGGCGGACCTGAAATCCATGCTCAACACCGAAATCGACTATTTGCAGGAGCGCCACGACAAGGGCGCGGACATCTTTACCCAGCTCGGCGGTATCGCCCCTGCCATGGGCATGGTCGGAACCCTCATCGGCCTGGTGCAGATGCTGCAATCAATGGATGATCCCTCATCCATCGGCCCGGCCATGGCTGTTGCCCTGCTCACCACCTTTTACGGCGCAGTCATTGCCAATATTCTCTGCAATCCCATGGCCGGCAAACTCAAGATCCGCTCCAAATCGGAGCTGCTGCAGAAAACCATTATCGTCGAGGGAATGGAATCCATTCTCTCCGGCGAAAATCCCAGGATCATGGAACAGCGCCTCCACTCCTATATCGCCCCGAAGCTCAGGGAATCGTCATTCAACTAGAGTTTATTTTCGCGGCAATACCGACTATTGCATAACAGGGAAGAGTAATGGCCAAAAAAAAACAGGAATGCCCCGCCGGCGCCCCCCTCTGGATGGTGACATTCAGCGACCTGGTGACCCTGCTCCTCACCTTTTTCGTCCTGCTGCTCACCATGGCCAACATGGACGAGGTCAAGTTCGACGATGCCAAGAATTCCCTCAAAGAGGCCTTTGGTTTCAGCAAGATAGCCACCACCACCAAGTACAAGGTGCCGGTTCTGCCCTCGCCGCCGGTGGAGAAATTCGCCCCGGTGCACAAGGAGTCCTCCTTCAAGATCTATGAACGGATCAAGACCGACCTGAAGCTTTCGAAAATCAGTAAGGAGGTCAAGCTGATCAAGCGCGACGACGGTGCCATTATCCTCAGGATGAAGGACTCCATCCTCTTTGCGCCGGGGAAGGCGACGGTGAGTCCGTCCGCCTATCCCATTCTCAGAAAAATCGCCGATATTGTCCGGCCGCTGCCCATGACCGTCCGCATTGAGGGACATACGGACAATACTCCGCTCTCCGGCGAGAACATGACCAACTGGGATCTTTCGGTGGCCCGGGCCGTATCGATTCTGCGCTTTTTCACCCGGGGAAAACTCTTTGCCCAGGATCGCACCGCGGCCACAGGCTACGGTGCCACCCGTCCCGTGGCCCCCAATACGACCCCGGAGAACCGAAAGAAAAACCGACGGGTCGATTTTGTCCTCAAGACCCAGAAGAAGTCCGGCGGCAAGACGGCGCAGGGACTTTCCTTCTAACCAAAACCTGAAAGACAAGAGGAGTTCATGGCAAAAAAAGACAAGGCTGCTCCGGAAGCAGACGGCGAAAAATCAGGGGGCGGCAAAAAGCTGCTGATCATCATCATTGCAGCCGTGGTCATCCTGCTGGGAGCAGGCGCCGGTGCCTATTTTCTGGTATTGAAAAAACCGCCGCCGGAAGATGCCGAGGCCGCGGAGCAGAAACAGGTGGAGGAGCCCATGCCGGCTCCGGGGGAGGAAAACCAGATCGGCCCCATGGTGGATATCAAGGAGTTCATCGTCAACATCATCAGCGAAGACAGCGCCCACTATGTTAAGGCCGCCCTTTCCCTGGAACTCAACAAGGAGGAGGCGCTGGAAGAGGTGAACAAACGCATGCCGCAGATAAGAGATGCCATTCTCCTGCTCATCGGCAACAAAACCCTGGAAGAGCTCCAGGATCTGCAGGGGAAAAAACAGCTCAAGGCCGAATTGAAGAGCAAGCTTAACTCATTTATCCAGTCCGGCAGGATCAAGAACATCTACCTGACGGATTTTGTTGTCCAGTAGACCCGCGTTCCGGGTCCGCAGACGACCAAGACGCCTTTCCCAGGCACGACACCAGCAACAACAACGGGGATGAAAGTGGAACCGATTCTCACCAAAGATGAAATCAGCGATCTCCTGGCTGCGGTGAAACAGGGGGAAATCTCCACCGAGGAACTCCCGGGTGGGGAAAAAGAGGAATCCGGGCTGGTTTTCGGAAAATCAGCGGAAGAGGTGGATCTCTTCCAGCTTTACGTGCAGCATGACTCCACCCAGCGGATACCCAACTTCGACATCACCCTGGACAACTTTGCCCAGAATTTCGGCATCTCCCTCACCAATCAGCTGCAGAGAACCTACGTCGTCTCGCGCTCCAGTATCGAAACCAAGCAGTTTCAGGAGGTGCTGGTGGAATTCAACAACCAGGGGGCCATCGGTATCCTGGGCATCGATCCGCTCAAACACGGCTGCCTGCTCCACTTCGACTCGCTGCTTGCCTTTGTGCTGCTCGAGGCCATGCTCGGCGCCACGGTGGACTCTGATTCCCTGGCTCTGGACCGCACCCTGACCACCATCGAGATCAATATCCTCAAAAACATCATGTCCGGTACATGTTCGGATCTGCAGCGCGCCTTTCGGCCCTTCATCGATCTCGATGCCACCCTCATCAAAGTGGAAAACAACTTCCGCCTGGTCAGTATCGTGGAACCTGAAACCGAAATGCTGGTGGCAAAGTTCAAGGTTACCGTGGGGGATCATACCGGTAACCTCACCCTGGCCATACCCTACATTTCCCTGGAACCCATCCGGGAAAAGCTCAAAGACCTGATGGCGGTCACCTCCTCGAAAAACTCCTGGTCCAGTATCATTGAAAAACAGCTGCTCTCCATGGGAAATACGGTAACGGCCCGGTCCGGCATCTTTCACCTGACCATCAAGGATATTCTTGCCCTGAAAACCGGCCAGATCCTCGACCCCGGCTACAATCCCAATCAGCCGCTGACCGTTCTTGTCGAGGGTAAACCCAAGTTCATGGCCCAACCGGGAGAACGTGACGGTAAAAAGGCAATTCATATCACAGAGGTAATTAACGCGTAAACGAGGAGATAACTCCTCACGGCCAAGAGAAGTATTCGTCATTGGTCACAACCAGCGCATCTTCACTTAAATCTGCAGCATGTGACCAATTACAGTTAGAAAGTATGATATACCGCAGGGTTACATACCCTGTGATCGGTTACAAATATTCTACCACCGGGTTGCAAGCCCTGTGAATGATTACACGAGGAGCCATTTATGGAAACCAGTGAACAGATGACTGCGGCAACGGAAAATCCGGACGTCAACATGGAAGATGATGCCCATGCCACTGAAGCGGAGGAGGCGCAAAGTGGAGAAAGCGACTTCAGACTCACCGAGGAAGAAAGCGGTCAGGCCGACTACTCCCATCGGGAAATAGACTTTCTCTATGACGTTCCCCTGCAGATTTCCGTGGAGGTGGGCCGTTCCAAGATCCTGCTCAAGGACCTTCTGCAGATGGGTGAAGGCTGCGTGGTGGAACTGGACAAGCAGTCGGGGGAACCCCTTGATCTCTATGTCAACTCCCGGCTCATCGCCCGCGGCGAAGCGGTCAAGGTGGGAGAAAAATTCGGTATCCGTTTGACGGAAATCGCCAGTCAAACCGACCGCATCGTCAAACTCGGCTGATGATGCGTTTCTTTGCCCTCGGCATCACCCTGTTCTTGCCCGCTGTTGCCGGTGCGGCCGATGCGGTGCCCACCTACGGCTCGGCGGCCCTGAAGATGATATGGGCGCTGCTGCTGGTCATCGGCGTGATTCTGCTGCTGTACGCTGTGGTGAGAAAACGGTTTTCCGCCATGGGACCGGCATCGGGTGCGATTCAGGTAAAGGAGATGCGTTATCTCATGCCGAAAAAGGGTGTGGCCATTGTCGAGGTGCGCGGCAGGGAATATCTGCTGGGCATCGGCATCAACCGCATCGAGATGCTGACCCCGCTGCCGCCCCGGGAGGACGGGGGGGAAGAATTTGCCGCCGTCCTTAAGAAAAACACCTCTTCCCCGGCAGAGGCGTCTCAGACGTAAGGCCGACAGGTACCCATGCTCGCTTCATGTGAAGGCCGCAGATCACTGCTGTGGCCGCTCATATTTTTTTCCATCCTCTTTTCCTTTCTGTCCGCCCTGTCGCCGGAGCCGGCTGCGGCGGTGAGCCTGCCCACCGTCTCTCTGGGGGTGGAGGATGCCTCCTCGCCGGCCCAGGTCTCCACCGCCCTGCAGGTACTCTTTGTCCTCACCATCCTGTCCGTGGCCCCGGCGATTCTGCTGATGACAACGGCCTTTACCCGCATCGTCATCGTCCTCGGCTTTGTCAGGCAGGCCATGGGAACCCAGAGCATGCCCCCCAACCAGATCATCATCGGGCTTTCGCTCTTCCTCACCTTTTTCGTCATGGCGCCGGTCTTTTCCGATATCAACGATCAGGCCCTGCAACCCTACCTTAAGGAGGATATCAGCCAGAAAACAGCCCTGGAACGCACGGTGAAATCCATGCGCCGGTTCATGTTTTCCCAGGTTCATGAAGAAGAACTGCAACTCCTCATCGAGATCACCGGCAAGGATCAGCCCCGCAACCGCCGGGATATTTCCACCACCATCCTGATTCCGGCCTTTATGCTCTCGGAGCTGAAGCTGGCCTTTCAGATGGGTTTCATGATCTATATCCCCTTTCTGGTCATCGACATGATCGTGGCCTCGGTGCTCATGTCCATGGGTATGATGATGCTGCCGCCGGTGATCATTTCCATGCCCTTCAAGCTTCTGCTCTTTGTCCTGGTTGACGGCTGGAACCTGATTGTCGGCTCCCTGATGAAGAGCTTCAGTTGACAACCTGCGGCTAACCGCCGAAAACCCTGAAAAATGACACCTGAATTTGTCGTCACCGTCGGTAAACATGCCATTGAGACCATTCTTCTCTGTTCCGGTCCCATGCTGATTGTTGCCATGGCCGTGGGGCTAATGGTTTCCATTTTCCAGGCCGCGACCCAGATCAATGAGCAGACCATGACCTTTATCCCCAAGATCGTCGCGGTCTTCGTTGCCCTGCTCATCTTCGCCCCATGGCTGATGAATCTCCTCATCTCCTTTGCCACCACCATGTTCACCGGTATTGCAACCCTTGGAAATTAACGGTGGATCTCCAACTTGTTCCCCTTGAACGCTTCCAGGACTTTCTCCTCTGTCTGCTCAGGGTAGCCGCCCTGGTGACGGCGATACCGGTTTTCGGCGGCCGCCAAGTGCCGGCACAGTTCAGGATCGGTCTCATTGCCGCCGTTACTCTCATGCTCTTTCCGCTGATGGAACCCCTGACCCCGGAAATCACTCTAACCATGCCGGGTTTCGGTCTGCTCATCGTCGGCGAGGTCCTCCTGGGACTGCTCCTGGGTCTCAGCGCCCGCCTCATCTTCACCGCCGTGGAACTCGGCGGCAATGTTATCGGCACCAAGATGGGTTTTGCCGCCGCCAATGTCTTCGACCCCCAGTCCCAGCAGCAGGTGGCTCTGATGAGCCGCTTCCAGAACCTCTTTGCCATGCTCATCTTTCTGGCGCTTAACGGCCATCACATCTTTCTGCGCTTAATCATCAAATCCTACACCATCCTGCCGGTGGGATATTTCGACTTTTCCGGCGGTGCCATGGAATTTCTCACCAACCTGACCTCCTCCATGTTTGTCCTGGGCGTGCAGTTCGCCGCCCCGGTCCTTGCCATTCTCATCATCACCAGTCTGGTGCTCGGGGTCATGGCCCGGGTCTTTCCCCAGCTCAACGTCTTTATGCTCTCCTTCCCCGTCAATATCGGTATCGCCTTCCTCGTCATCGGATTGACTCTCAACCTCAGTGTCCTGCTCCTGAGACGGGAATTTGACTTTCTCGGTGAGCGGCTGCTTACCCTCTTCCACCTGCTGTGAACAGGCCCTTGCCGCCCTGATGTCAACTCCCCGTCACTCGACATAACCATTTATTATTCCTAATTAATTTATATACATTCCGGTTTTCCATGCTCATGGCCTGTTGTTTGCATTAACCGTTACGTGCAACGAACCGGGACCGCTGGAGGTCCCTTTTTTTCAGACCCCACTTTTTTTCATGGCGGAAAATCCATCATCAGGCGAGCGCAGCGAAGCGCCATCGGCGAAACGACGCGCCGATTTTCGAAAAAAAGGCCAGGTGGCCCAGAGTAAAGAGGTGCAGACCGCGGCCCTGCTCACCGTTTCCCTGCTCTTCTGGTACTTCTACGCCCCTGTATTCTGGCGGCATCTCTCGGGACTGCTGGCTGAAATCTGGGGCAGGGCCGGTCAGTTTGAAATCACCCCCCCCAGCCTGGCCCTTTTCGGCACCTTTGTTCTCAAACAATCCGCCCTGCTCATGGCGCCGATCTTTCTCCTCACCCTGGTGGTGGGTTTTTTTTCCACCTTCGTGCAGATCGGCTGGCTCTTCACCGGCCAGCCGTTGATTCCGGATCTGAAGAAACTCGACCCCATCAAGGGTATGTCGCGTTTTGTCTCCAAGCGCTCTTTTGTGGAAATTCTCAAGTCCCTGGCAAAGGTGCTGGTCATCGGCTGGATCTCCTATACGACCCTGCGGGGCGAATTCGACGACGCTCTCCTGCTCGGCGACATGGCCCTGGGTGAAACCGTGCGCTTCCTGGGTCGGGTCACTTCCCTGGTGATGATGAAGGTCTGCGGTATCCTCATCGTCCTGGCAATTCTCGACTATGGTTTTGTCCGCTGGGAGATGGAGGAAAAGATGAAGATGACCAAACAGGAGGTCAAGGAGGAGATGAAGGAGAGCGAGGGGGATCCCCATCTCAAGGCCAAGATCCGCTCTATCCAGCAGGCCATGGCCAGGCGCCGGATGATGGCGGCGGTGCCCGAGGCGGATGTGGTGATCACCAACCCCACCCATTATGCCGTGGCCATCCTCTACCGCAGCGGGGAAATGGCGGCCCCGGTGGTGGTTGCCAAGGGAATGGACCTCATTGCCGAACGTATCAAGGAGATCGCCCGGCAAAACGATGTCCTCCTGGTGGAAAATCCACCTGTGGCTCGCTTATTGCATTCAAAAGTCGAGGTGGGGCAAGCAATCCCCGACGAGCTCTTCCAGGTGGTTGCCGAGATCCTGGCACATGTCTACTCAATCAAGGGACGGATCTAAAATTTTTGCCGGAACCCGGGGAAAAAACAACGGAGAAAACCGGATGAGCACGGGAATTACCCCTGCATAATAACAAGAAATTCATGGAAAATATCGAGCGACAACAGTTTTTCGGCGACTTCCGTTTTGCCGATCTTCTCCAGCGGGGCGACGTCATGGCGCCCATCGGGCTGGTCAGTATCATCATGCTGATGATCATTCCACTGCCCTCCATGATGCTTGACGTATTTTTGTCACTCAACATCACCCTGGCCCTGCTCATCCTCATCATCAGCCTCTATACCTACAAGGCGGTGGAATTTTCCATCTTCCCGGCAGTGCTGTTGACCGTCACCCTCTTTCGCCTCGCCCTGAACGTGGCCTCCACCCGCTTGATCCTCCTGCACGGCAACGAAGGGCTCGACGCCGCCGGCAGCGTCATCCAGTCGTTCGGCCAGTTCGTGGTCGGCGGCAGCTATGTTGTGGGTCTGGTCATCTTCATCATCCTGGTCATCATCAACTTTATCGTCATTACCAAGGGCGCGGGACGCATCGCCGAGGTTGCGGCCCGGTTCACCCTGGATGCCATGCCCGGCAAGCAGATGGCCATTGATGCCGATCTCAACGCCGGCCTCATCGACGAGGCAGAGGCCAGAAAACGGCGGGAGGAGATCACCGCCGAGGCCAACTTCCACGGGGCCATGGACGGTGCCTCCAAATTCGTCCGCGGCGATGCCATTGCCGGCATCATCATCACCATGGTCAACATCAGCGCCGGTTTCGTTATCGGAGTCATGCAGAAGGGGATGCCCATGGCCGAGGCCGCCCAGAACTACACGATCCTGACCATCGGCGACGGGCTTGTCAGCCAGATTCCGGCCCTGATCATCTCCACCGCCGCCGGTATGCTGGTCACCCGTACCAAGGGTACCGGTGATTTCGGCTCCGATCTCAAGATCCAGTTCACCAGACAGGCCAAGGCGATCTGGGTGGTTGCCGCCATCCTCCTGCTCTTCGCTTTGATTCCCGGCCTGCCCTTTGTGCCGTTCATGCTGCTCTCCTCAATCATGGGGGTTGCCGGATATCGCCTCTCTCAGGAGGAAAAACGCAAGGAAAAGGAGAGCCTCACCCGGGACGAGGAGCCGGTAGCCAAGGTCGAGGAAGATTTTGAAGAGATGCTCAACGTCGATCTCATCGAACTGGAAGTGGGATACGGTCTCATTCCCTTTGTCGATGCCGGCCAGGACGGCGAACTGCTCTCCCGTATCCAGTCGATCCGCAAGCAGTTTGCCGTCTCCAGCGGCTTTATCGTGCCCCCCATCCATATCAAGGATAACCTCAGGTTTTCCGCCAATCAGTACAAGGTCAGCCTCAAGGGTGTGCAGATCGCCGGGGCCGAAATTCTGCCGGGTTATCTCATGGCCATGGATCCCGGCACGGTCACGGAAACCATCAAGGGCATCGCCACCACGGAACCGGCCTTTGGGCTGCCGGCTCTCTGGATCACCGAAGACAAGCAGGAAAAGGCGCAGATCGCCGGGTATACCGTGGTGGACTGCACCACGGTCATGGCCACCCATATCAGTGAAATCATCAGGCAGCACGCCCACGAACTGCTCGGCCGCCAGGAGGTGCAGGATCTGCTCGACAATCTGGCCAAGACCTATCCGAAACTGGTGGAAGAGCTGGTGCCCGCGGTCCTCAACCTGGGAACCATCATGCGGGTGCTGCAAAACCTGTTAAGAGAAAACGTCTCCATCCGCGACCTGCGCACCATCCTGGAAACCATGGCTGACTGGGCGCCCTCCACCCAGGATACGGATGTGTTGACCGAATATGTCCGCCATGCCCTGGCCCGGGCCATATCCGCCGCCTACAGCGACGGCGACGATACCCTGCACGTCCTGACTCTGGATCGCTCGGTGGAGGAACTGATCCAGGGTTCCATCCAGCACCGGGAACAGGGCAGCATGCTGAGCATTGATCCCAAAAGCGCCGGCAAGATCATCGATGCCGTGAGCGCCCTGATGGAGACATTCCCGGCCGGACTGACGCCGATTATCCTCTGCGCCCCGCAGCTCAGGCTGCATGTGCGGCGCCTGACGGAGCGATATCTGCCCAGCCTTGCGGTACTCTCGCATAACGAAATAACCCCTAACCTGAAAATCAAATCACTAGGAACGGTATCCCTCAATGCAGGTTAAAGTCTTTGAAGCCCCGGATATGGCCACGGGCCTGAAGATGGTGAAAAAATCCCTGGGCCCGGATGCGCTGATTCTCTCGACAAAAACCATCCGGAAAGGCAAGGTGGGACTTCTCACCAAGCCGATCATGGAAATCACGGCCGCCATCGACACCCCGGGACCAAGCACATTGTCCTCCGGTCGCCCCGCTGCAAAGCGATCGGAAAGCGGTCTGACCTACGAGTCGGTCTGGAAAGCAAAGCCGGAAAAGGCGGTGCCCGGGACCTACGGCCCCAAGGCCACCGCAGAACCCGACCCGCGGGCTGCGGCCGGTCCCGCCACCCACCTGACCCTCCACACTCCCGCGCCATCATCCCGGGTCCGGCCGGCTGCGGAAGATATGGCGCGACAGGCAGCGGCACTCCAGGAGTCCGGGACCGCACAGGGCAGCGAAATCAGGGCCGGGTTTCCGGGTGCAGCCACCGACAACGACTCATCAAGGCTCAAGGAAGAGATCAGGGAGTTGCGGGAACTGGTTACGGGTCTGAACAAAAAGATATCCGTTATCGATCAGGTACCGGCAGCCGTACCGCGGCCGCAACCCGAGCACCGGGGGGGAGCCGGCCTTTCTACTCCGGTGCTGCCCTTTCCCCATCCCCTGATCTCCATGCTCACCGGCAAGGGTGTGCACCCAGAGACCGCAGCCGATATTGTCCACCGTCTGGAGCAAAAACTTGACACCAACAACCAGGCTGGGGGAAAATATGATGAGGAAACCGTCAAAAATCATCTCAGCAGCCTCTTTGCGGTCCGGGATCCGCTGCCCGGAAAAAACAGCGGACAGAAACGCCTCGCACTGATCGGCCCCACCGGCGTCGGCAAAACAACGACCATCGCCAAACTGGCCGCCGGTTACATGAACCGCTATCACGGCAAGATCGGCCTCATCACCATCGACACCTACCGGATCGCGGCGGTTGAACAGCTCAAGGTATATGGAGAGATCATGCAGCTGCCGGTGGAGGTGGTGATCAAACCCCACGAACTGCCCATTGCCCTGGAAAAACTGGCGGATCGGGATCTTATCCTCATTGATACGGCTGGGCGCAGCCCGCGCAACCGGAATGAAATCCAGGAAATGACGACATTTCTCCGTCCGGACCTCGACATAGAAAACCATCTGGTACTCTCGGCCACCACCCGCGACCAGGAACTGCTGCGCACCATTGAGCGATTCAGCTGCCTGCCGCTGGCGAGTTTTCTCTACACCAAGCTGGATGAATGCGAAGAACTCGGGGTCATTGCCAACATACGGCATGTGAACGACACTCCCCTCTCCTTCCTGACCAACGGCCAACGGGTCCCCGAGGACATCATGCGGGCCGAACCGCACACAGTTGCCGAACTCATCATGGATGCCAACTTCGCACACAGGGGAACCGGCCGTGAACAGTAAAAATATCGAAAAATCCACTCAGTCCGGATACGGCGATCAGGCCGAAACCCTGCGGGCCCTCAACAGCGGTGCTGAAGCGGCCCGGCCCACGCAGACAAAAAACGGCCACACCACCCGGGTATTCTCCATTACCAGCGGCAAGGGCGGAGTGGGCAAGACCGCCTGCGTGGTCAACCTTGCGGTCATGCTGTCCCGCCTGGGAAAACGGGTCCTTATCCTCGATGCCGATCTCGGTCTGGCAAACATCGACGTGGTCCTGGGTCTGGCCCCGAAATATAACCTTAACCATTTCTTTAACAACGAACAGGATCTTGCCGGAATCTTGATTGACGGCCCCCACGGAATCAAGATTCTGCCGGCCGGGTCCGGTATCCAGAACTTCACCCGGCTGGATTCCGGCCAGAAGATGCGGCTCCTGGATGCCCTGGATACCATGCACAACGACTTTGACGTGGTGCTCATCGACACCGAGGCGGGTATTTCTGAGAACGTCACCTATTTCAACACCGCGGCCCAGGATATCCTGGTGGTGACCACTCCGGAGCCAACGGCCATCACCGATGCCTATGCCCTGATGAAATTGCTCTCCACCCGCTATCATGAGAAAAACTTCAGCCTCATCGTCAACTTTATCCGCGGTGAACATGAGGCCCTGGACGTCTTCCGCAAGCTGACCATGGTTGCCAACCGCTACCTGGATATCTCCATCGACTACTTCGGTTCCATCCCCATGGACCGCCAGATGACGGAATCCATCCGCCAGCAGCAACCCATCGTCGATCTCTGCCCGAGCTCCCGAATCAGCAGCGCCTTTGAAACCCTGGCCAGGGCCATTGCCAAGGAACCGAAACACCTGGAACCCAAAGGTTCCATCCAGTTCTTCTGGAAAAAACTGCTCGACTTCGGGCCCAGGGCCTGAACCGCATCAAGGTAATCGATCGCAGCCGTCGCGCTTCACCGAAGCTCCCCCGTCCGCAGAACGGGATACTCGTGTTCGATTTTTTATTTTGAAACCACCAACATGCTAGAGACAAAAAACGACATGGCATATCCACAACCCGCCTTCATCGACGATAGATCGCAGCTCATACGGGACCATATGCCCCTGGTCCAGCTCCTGGTCGAGCGGATGGTTCCCCAGGTGCCCTCCTTCATGACCCGCGACGACATGACCAGCGCGGCAATGACCGGTCTCACCGATGCCGCCAACAAGTATGACGAGTCCAAGGGGGTCAAGTTCAAGACCTTTGCCGAATACCGCATCAGGGGCTCCATCTTGGACGAGATGCGGAAGCTGGACTGGTTTTCCCGAACCCTGCGCGAAAAGCAAAACCGATTAAGCCGCACCATGCTGCAACTGGAAAGACAGCTCGGCCGCTCCCCCGAGGAAGACGAGATGGCCGAGGCCCTGGATCTTTCCCTGGAGGAGTATCACAAACTGCTGGGTCAGGTGAGCCATCTCGGCTGCGTCAGCCTCCACGAGACCATGGACAACACCGAGGAAGGCCGCAACTTTCTCGACTCCCTGGAAGACCAGGACAGCGAGACTCCCCTTGAGATCATCGAAAAACATGAGCTCACCGCCATCCTCGCCGACATCCTCGAAGAGCTGACGGAAAAGGAGCGCATCGCCATCTCCCTCTACTACTACGAAGAGTTGACCCAGAAGGAAATTGCCGAAGTGCTGGGCGTTTCCGAAGGCAGGGTCTCCCAGTTGCACAGCCAGGCCCTGCTGAAACTGCGGGTCAAGCTGCTCAACTCGGAAACGTGGAATGAGTAGGAATGGAGAACGGCTACCTTGTTGTCGGCAGCATTATCGGCTGCTGCTTTCTCCTGGGACTGCTCACCGCCCTGCTCAGTTACCAGAAACTGGTCAACCGCAGGCTGCGCAGTGAACTCCAGGCCCTGAAAGACAGGCTCAGGGACCGGGACGAACGACTCAGCTCCCTGCTGCGGGAGCAAGAAGAAAAAGAGGAGTTCACCAGGAGTCTTGCCGGCGCCTCGGTCACAACCAGGCTGCAGCGGCCGCGCCTGCAGATTCAGGGCAACAACCCCCCGGATCCGCCCGTCAAGTATCGCTATCTCGCCAACATGGTGAAAAACGGCATGAGCGCCGAAGATGTTGCCGGGATCCTGGACATCTCCCCGGCCGAGGCTGATCAGCTGGTCACCCTGGCCCAGATGTCGCGGGGAAAATAAGTCGGCGCAAATGGGGCGAAAACACAATTTTTCACAATGTTCTAAAGAAAACCGGGACAGTGACCGATGGAAAAGCAGGAGACCGGACCCGCTCCGGCCCCCTCTTCCCTCGACCGGGATCTTTCCCGCATCACCTCAACCAATCGGAAAAAAATGGTATCAGGAAAATACAGTGCCCTTGCCGGAGCCGTCAGCCGGGAACAGGCCATGGACAACATTACCAACAACCTGGCCAATATCAACACCATCGGCTTCAAACGGGACCAGGTGAGCTTTGAGTCACTGTTGCGCGATGCCCGGCAGAACGACAAGGCCCGCGGCATCAACTACTCCCGCATCGCCGAAATAGCTACGGATTTCACCCCCGGACCCATGCGGGTGACCGGCAACACCTTTGATGTGGCCATCAGCGGCGAGGGTTTCTTCAAGGTGGCTGCCGGGGGGAAAACCTACTTCACCCGGCAGGGCAATTTCACCCTCGCTCCCGGCGGCATCCTTACCACCGAAAGCGGTTTCGCCGTCCTCGACAGCGGCGGTAACCCCATCACCCTGCCCGCCGAAGGCGGAGAGCCGATCACCATCAACGACAACGGCGAAATCAATGTGGGCGGCACCGCCGCCGGGCGTATCGGCCTCTACGCCATCAACGACGCCTCCACCCTGAAAAAGGCCGGAAACGGCCTCTTTGAACTCGGGGAAGGCGGAACGGCCCAGGCCACCGAAGCGGCCCGGCTCGTTCAGGGCTCCCTGGAGCTTTCCAACGTCAATACCATCGAGGAGATGGCCCACATGATCGACAACATGAGAAAATTCGAGGCATTCCATCAGGTCATCAAGCGCTACGACACCCTTGACGGCAAGCAGGTCGAACTCGGGACCGTGGCCTAACCCCGATCAATCATCCATGGCTCCGTCAACCGGCGCCTGAGCATGTCAACCCCAACCAGCAGAGGATAAACCATGAGATCACTCTGGACCGCCACCACGGGCATGAACGCCCAGCAGCTCAATATCGACGTCATCGCCCATAACCTCGCCAACGTCAACACCACCGGCTTTAAGAAAAGCAGGGCCGATTTCCAGGACCTTCTCTACCAGATGGTCAAGGTTCCCGGCAGCCCCACCTCAGCGGAAACCCGTTCTCCCACCGGAATTCAGGTGGGGCTCGGCGTGCGCCCGGCAGCCGTGCAAAAGGTGTTCACCGAGGGTGATCTCATGCACACCGGTAATGAACTGGATGTTGCCATCGAGGGCACCGGATTTTTCCAGGTGGAGATGCCGGACGGCAATATCGCCTATACCCGGGCCGGCAACCTGAAAAGAGATGGTGACGGAAGACTGGTCACCTCGGACGGCTACCCCATCCAGCCGGAGCTGGCCATTCCCGAAAACGCCCGCCGGGTGACCATCAGCGAAACCGGCGTGGTCAGCGCCGTGCTTGGGGATGATGCCACCTCCACGGAACTGGGTAACATCGAACTTGCCATGTTCACCAACAACTCCGGTCTCATGGCGCTGGGACGCAATCTCTACCGGGAGACCGAGGCGTCCGGTTCCGCGGTGCTCGGCTCCCCGGGCAGCGAAGGATACGGCACCCTGGCCCAGACATTTCTCGAAGGGTCCAATGTGGATATGATCGAAGAACTCGCCGGCATGATCACCTCGCAGCGGGCCTACGAGATCAACTCCAAGGCGGTCTCCACATCCGACGAGATGATGCAGACCACCAACAACGTGGTGTAATGGTAACTCCACCGGTCGTCAGGAATTTTTTGCCGCTGCTGCTGCTCCTGCTGATGCACGGCTTCTGCATGGCTGGGGAGCTGAAGATCAGTTTCCATGAGCAGGCGGAGATCACCGGAACGCGGATCGTCCTGGGTGATATTGCCGAAATTTCGCCCCCGGACGGCCGGGCCGAGGAACTGTTGCAACGCAGCGTGGGACCGGCTCCCCGGCCCGGCCGCACCAAGACCCTGAAAACTTCAGCGATCAGATCGTATCTTGAACTGACGGATGAGTCGCTGGCCGCAGCCAGATGGCTGGGTCCGGAGAGCATCAAGGTGCAGCGACGCGGCCTGAAGCTGGGCCCCGAACAGGTGCAGCAGATCATGGCCGAATATCTCCGCCGGAATCTGGACAGGCTGCCGCCGGCGGATATCCGCTTTGTTCCCGGCGGCCTGCCCAAACCGGTTACCCTGCCCTACGGCAAACTGAGCTGGGAGGTGATTCCCTCGAACCCGGATATAATCAGCAGCTCCACCTTCGGCCTCCTCCTGCGGATAGACGGACGCACCGTGGAGAACTTGACGATCCGCGGCCGCTTGGAGGCCTGGACCGATGTGGTGATCGCAGCTGCAACCATCAGAAAAGGCGCGCTCATCGGTGCCGAAGCGCTCTCCCTCAGTCGCCGGGATATTGCACGGCTCAAGGATCCCATTCTCAGCAAACGGGAAGTCGTGGGCCGGCTTGCGGACCGGACCATTCATGCCGGCCGGGCCCTGGAAAAACGCCACATCAAGCTGCCGCCGCATATCAGAAAAGGCCAGCAGGTAAAAATCGTTGCCAGCAAAGGGGCCCTCAACATTTCCGCCATGGGTATCGCCGCGGCGGACGGTCGCCGAGGCGACATGATTCGGGTTAGGAATATTCAGTCCAACAAGCTCATCTACTGCAAGGTGGCCGCTCCCGGCCTGGTAACGGTCTCCTTCTAGGAAGGGAAAAGCACAGCCGGCAGGCGGCCGGAGAAACGTCAGCAAATGATTAAATTTTTCAGAAAAACAAAGAGTTACTGATAAACCATAGAGTCATGAAACATATCATCGCCGTAACCCTTCTCTGGTTGTTCTGCTGCCTTGGCTGCGCCCGGAATCAACCGAAAACCGTGACAATACCCAAGCCCGTTGAATCGGTGACGATCGAAACCCCGACACCGCAGTCACCGGGCAGTATCTGGGTGGGAGACCGCTACAGCCTCTTCGGGGATATCAAGGCCAACAAGGTGGGCGATATCGTCACCGTGGTCATTTCGGAGGAGGCCAGCGCCTCCAAGGAGGCCTCCACCCAATCGGGGCGGACCACCTCCATGGGCGCTCAGATCCCCAACTTTTTCGGCCTGGAAAAAGCCGCGTTTTTCTCGAAAAATCCCGATATCGACCTGGCAAATCTGGTCAAGGCGGATTTCAAAAACAACTTCCAGGGTTCGGGCAAGACAACCCGCAAGGAAAACCTGGTGGCCACGCTCACCACCCAGGTGGTGGAGGTGTATCCCAACGGCAACCTGAAAATCCGCGGCGGCAAATCGGTCATGGTCAACAGCGAGGATCAGCTCATCTACCTCACCGGCATTGTCCGGCCCCAGGACATCACCGCCCGGAACATCGTGGATTCCAAGTATATTCTCAACGCCCAGATCGCCTATACCGGCCAGGGAGCGCTTTCCGACAAACAGACTCCCGGCTGGATGATGCGCATTCTGGACAATGTCTGGCCCTTCTGAGGCCGGAAGTATCATCCGGTCCGTCTGGCGTTGATCACTGAAACAAGACAAGAGATGAAACCGTTGAAAAAAAACCTGACCTGGAAAGCGCTGATCGCCCTGCTGCCGCTGCTTCTGCTGGTCACAACATCAATGACCGCAACCGCCGCCCGCATCAAGGATGTGGCGGATATTCAGGGAGTCCGGAAGAATCAGCTCATCGGTTACGGCCTGGTCATCGGCCTCAACGGTACCGGTGACGACGTCAAGAAATCCCTTTTCACCAAACAGTCGATACTCAACATGATCGACCGGCTGGGGATCTCGATCGAGTCCAAGGACGCCTCCAAGCTCAAGACCAAGAACATCGCCGGAGTAATGGTCACCGCCTCGCTGCCCCCCTTTGTCCGGCCCGGCTCAACCCTTGACGTAACGGTCTCTTCCATCGGAGACGCCTCAAGCCTTGCCGGCGGCTCCCTGCTGATGACACCGCTCAAGGGCCCGGACGGCCAGGTGTACGCCGTTGCCCAGGGACCGCTCACAGTGGGCGCCATTTCCTTCGGCGGCAGGGCGGCAAAGGTCCAGAAAAACCATCCCACCGTGGGCCGCATCGCCGGCGGCGCCGTGGTGGAACGGTCGGTGGGCTATCAGCTGCCGCCCGACGGCGACCTGTTGTTTCAGCTCCGGGATGCGGATTTCACCACCGCGGCCCGCATGGCTGCGGCAATCAATAAAAAATATGGCGAGGAGACGGCCCAACCCCTGGACAGCGGCTCCGTCCGCGTCAGGATGCCCGCCGATTACAACGGCCGGGTGGTCAACTTTGTCGCCGACCTGGAAAACCTGCAGATTCGGACCGACACGCCGGCCAAGATCGTTGTCAATGAACGCACCGGCACCATCGTCATGGGCAAGGACGTGCGCATCTCCACGGTGGCCGTCTCCCACGGCAACCTCAACCTGATCATCAGGGAATCGGCCGCGGTCTCGCAGCCCAATCCCCTGGCTGCCGGGACAACCGTTGCAGTACCGCAGACATCCGTCGAGGCCGAGGAAGAGGAGGGCAATCTGGTGGTGATGGAGATGGGAGTCAGCATCGACGAGATTGCCAAGGCATTGAATGCCATCGGCGCCACCCCCCGGGATCTCATCGCCATTTTCCAGGCCATCAAAACAGCCGGCGCCCTGCACGGCGAACTGGTCATCCTCTAAAAATGAAAAACGAAAAAAGAAAATTTCAGGGAGATTCGCCATGGACACAGTGAAGCTGCCGCCGGTTCCGGACACGGTGACCCAAAAACCGGTGGACGGGCTTGTCCGGGCCGGAAATTCCCCGGAAAAGCTGCAGAAGATTTCCGAGGAGTTCGAGGCCCTGCTCATCCAGTCCATGTTCAAGGCCATGCGCCGGACCATTCCGGAGGGCGGTCTCTTTGAAAAAAAGACCTCCCACCGCATCTACGAGGAAATGATGGACGCGGAAATATCAAAGGCACTGGCCCGGCGGCGGGACCTGGGTATTGCCGACACCATCTACGGGCAGGTCAACGCCAAAAAGAATGCGAAATAGCACCGGCAAGGGCGGCCGGACTACGATACGGCCTTTTGCCAGATGGGATGACGGGGGTGCAGCCGGGTGAAGGCGGGATCGTTCTCCAGGGAGGTGCCAAGCCGCAGGTTGGCGATGAGCACGCCACCGGGTCTGATTCTCTCTTCGATCATCTTTTCCAGTCGTGCCTGGGGCCCGGCATCCGGCAGTAATCTGAAAAAGTAGACCACGTCAAACTCGCCATAGCGGTCGAACTCCCAGGCATCCTCCAGCCAGATCCGCTCCTCGCCCACCAGTTCTCTCGCCGTCCGGCAGGAATACTCGTCTTTTTCCACCCCATAGACATCGAAGCCGTACTGTTCGGCAACCAGCAGGACATTGCCGATTCCGCAGCCCACATCAAGAAAACGGTACGTTGCGTCTCCCTCCTTTTTGTCCAGGCCGAGGTAATCGTGGACAAAGGAAACCTGTTCAAACACCTGTCTGGTATCCATGGCCACAAAGGGATAGGCCCGGGAGATGTCGTGCCGTGTCGCCTTTACCGCCCGGTGGCCATGATAGGCCACAAAACGGTTGATCACCCCCAGATATGCGTCCAGCTCGTCTTCCATTTGCTCTTTCTCCGGATGATAACGGCAGCAGCGGCTGCCTGCTGTTCTTGCCCGGCGCAGCAGCCGGGTCGCCTGTTTGGAGTAAACATACCCGTTCGGACCGCTCAAGTAAAGACTCGACCCTATTCCGGGGCCAGGATGATTTCACGAACCGGATTCCTTATCCCGCGGCGGCGGCAGTCTGCAGCCACCCATCACCGCCATGCCCGGCTGGTAGGGGGGATCGGCCAAGGAACGGATATGGGCGATGAGATCAATGATATCCGCATCCGTGAGGATATGTTGCCACTGGGGCATGATTTTGGAAAAATTCATGGAACGGCCGCCGAATTTGATAACCCGGAAAAGCCGCATATCGGGCAGGAGATTCATGTAGCTGCCGTCGGCATGAACGCGGGGGCGCGGATCAAGATGCTCCCGGGCCACCCGGTCGCCGTCACCCCTGCCGGTGAGTCCATGGCAGGGAATACAGTACTGTTCATACAGACGTTTGCCGCGACCGGCCGGCGCTTTCTCCGTATCATCCGCTCCTGCCTGGGCCAGGGTAAAAAACGAAATGACAAGGGAGAGAAGGATAAACAGGAACGCTCTGCCGGGGGAAGAAAAAGTCATATCAAAACCTCCGGTTATCCATCGGGGAACTGATCCGATGGGATTTTTCAATACAGCGGCAACCCTCTTTTTCAGGGCTGCTTCTTCCGGGGAGGGGGTGAGGGCTGTTTGCCGGCTTCGGGTCCGCCGCCGAACGGTCTGCAACGGCAACCACCCCCCAGGGCCGCGGCCCCGGTATTGATGCCTGCCTTTTTGGCGTGGGCAAGCAGTTGATCGCGCAGGTCATATATTTCATTGGTCAGCAGGGCTATTTTGGCCTTATCCGGTTTTGCGGACTGCATAAGCTGCATGGCCTCTTGCTGCCTGGCGGCCATGGCAGCGCGCAACTCCTTGGTATCAGCAAGAAACCTTTCATATTTTTTCCGGTCAACCGTGGATATTGCCCTGCCCTGTTCACCCGGCCCCCGTCGATCGCAACCGCGAAAATCAACCTTTGCCCTGATCTCTTTTTCCGCATCAGCCGCGGCAGAGTCGGCAACAGCTAAATTCAGGCCGGTTAAAAGCACGCAGCCGGTAACCAGCATGACAACCAGTCCCCTTTTCATCTTTATACCTCCTATGTAATTGTCCAAACGGAAAAACAGAAACTCATCTACAATGTGGTATCAAATACAAGAAACAGGCCGTTTTTGCAACCAATGGATAAAATATTTTTAAAGATGAGATTTCAGGATATTAGAAACACCAGCGCCCACAGGCAGGCTGCTCCGCCGCCATGGGAGCAGTCCGCGTCTCGACAAAAATGTCGACCCCTGACAAAAATTGTCGAAACCCGGGAGACTTCACGGCTCATCGCCAAATATATGGATTTTTTTATCATGCCCGAAAATGGATCGTAACCACGAAAAACATCGTACATCAATCAGTTAATGCAAAAACCTGACAAAAAGGATCAACATCAGGGTCCCGATATCTATCTATTTGATATAACATCTTATTTTAAAAATAAAAAACCTAACTCAAAAGTTGGAATTTGATAGTCAAAAAAAGGGTGCACAACCACCGGAAATACGATATATTTTCAGACACGGTGCGTCTGAGGACCTACCTGTTTGAAAAGGTTGTAACCACCGATTTACTTTCCAACCAAAACCATCGGGGTAAAACCCAGCCAATTTACCTGTAGTTGTTCATTTTCTTCTTTTTTCTTCCCTGTTTTTTATCAACTGGATATCCTTTTATTTTTTTCTTTATCTCTTCTTTTGTTTCTTCTCGGGTCTGGGAGTCATTTATCAGGTCGGGAGAGATCGTGTGAAGATGCGGTGCCTGTGATCAATTACAAAAAAACTCTATGGCGCCGACTATGTCTGCAACATCCTCTACCAGGAAATGACGCCGGTCAACGAGCATCCACCGGTACGTCTGAAACAGGAAGAACTCAATACAATCCGGCTCACCGTTCCCGCCCTGGCCGACTATGATGCCATTGCCCTCAAAAGGAGGAGGAATCGTGACTGTTCCGCAGGACCACTCAATCGCGAGTGTCGAGTTCCCGCAGGCAATCTACGGAAGCATGTTGTTCCATTCTTGAGGATATACGATACGGACGAATATTTATATTGACTTTATTCAGATACGGGCGTATTATTCGGCCATGAAAGAATTATTCTATCAATATAATCCGTGGTGGGAAGAATCCTTCCAAAACAAAAATGTGAAACCACGGGAAAAGTATCTCGTTGAACTTAGAAAATATCTGGATTTTAAGCAGATAATCATCCTTACAGGCCTTCG
>CAYUNE010000035.1:0-5077 GCA_964446115.1 uncultured Desulfobulbia bacterium
GATTGAGACAAAGAGATCCGCCTTGCCGGTGTTGGCCAGGGCGGTTCGTTCCTCCAGGGGGAGAAAGACATCCCTGTTCCGGGTCATAGCCACCTCGTAACCATACTGTGTCTGGAGAATATCGCGCAGATCCTTTGCCACCTGGAGGACAAGATCCTTTTCCTTCATTCCGTGGGCCAAGGCGCCCGGATCCTTGCCGCCATGACCGGGATCGAGGATGATTTTCCGGATGCCCAGGCCTAGCTGTCGGGCCAGCGAATAGGCCTGCGGCCGCTTTCGTCCGGATGGGGTGACTGTTACCGCTGCTCCGGCATTCTTTTTTTTCTTTTTCTTTTTTGTTACCCGTTGTGGAGGCTGCTTTTTCTGGTCGTGCAGCAGTACGACTTTCTCCGGCCTGACGACAGGAACTGAATCGGCAAGACGCGGACGTTTTTTTGGAGCGGTTCTCCCGATCGCGGTGCTGGCCGGTTTGCTTGGGTCTTGCCTCTTTCCGGCTCCATGAACATCGATGACGATGCGAAACGGATCCTTGAGGTTGAATATGTTGTAATCGGAGATGGATTGGATATCGAGAACCACCCGTACCGTATCGCTGTTGAACTGTCCGGCCCGGACCCTCTTGAGCAGACCGTCTTCGATGGGAACTGGTCGTCGGTACTGCGGGGCGATTCGGCTGGCGTCGAGATCGAGATAGAGACGCCGGGGCCGGTCGCCGTCTCTTTCAAGCAGTTTGCTGGTGTAGCTGACGGGCCGCGAGGTCTGGACAACCACCCGGGTATAGTCATCCGATGACCAGTATTTGACCGGAGCGACAGATGCTTGTGGCAGGCCCGGATCCTGGCGGTCGGAGTCGCGTGGGGAGAATGGCTTTTTTTTGCAGAGTTGTCTGAGCGCCTGTTGGGCTGGACGGTAAAAATCCCCCTTGGGATAGCGGGTGACTATGCGTTGATAGAGCTCCGCAGCCCGTATGGTGTCCTTTTTATTCCGTCGGATCAGTTCGGCGGCCCCATAGAGAGCATCATCAGCCAGGTTGCTGTCCGGGAACCGACCGGCTACCTTCCGGTACCAGGTGATTGCCTCGTCAAGATCGATGCGCAGGTGGAACCGGTTGTACATGTCGGCATGGACGCGTGCGGTCATAAAGAGACAGCGTGGTGCCAGGGGACCAGCGGGGGCTAGCCAGTAGAGGCGACGAAATGCCCGCGCGGCATCGAGCCATTCGGATCTGTTGCGGTTGGCATCTCCATGTTGCAGAGACCTGAGCCGTTGTTTGGCCTTCTGGTACGCTTTGGCGTTGTCCCCGGGAATCCCGGTGTTCCGGTCGGCCAGGATCTGGCCGGGGCAGGAAAGCACGCCAGAACCGGCAAGGAAAACCACCAACCAGCACAGGAGCAGGAACGACAGAGGGGAGCGCCGCTCGGCCCTGGTGGCTGGGTGTGTGGACGGGAAAAAAAATTTCACAGGAAGATGTCCTGAAATGGTTCACCCCGGGGAGCGGCCGGGGAGGCATTTTCATGTAAGCCGTTACAGGGTAATGAAATTGGATGGGTATCCCGCATTCCCCGGACCCGATCTTCGGTAAAGCCGACAGCGACGGTCCTGCGGCGTTCCAGCCCCCAAAAGCATCCTCCCCATGTCCAGATATGTCCGCTGGCTTTTTGTGTCTGTATTACTTCCACACCCGTCACCGTCCGGGCCTTTCTAGCGGGTTGCGAACCCCGTGGCCGGTTACAGTTTCTTGAACCTACTATAACGTATCCATCGGCGTTGAGACAAGCAAATATGCCATTGGCAGGACTACGGCTGCTTCCCGGCAAGCAGTTCCTTAGCCTCGTAGAGGAGTTGCAAAGCCTGGCGCGGGCTGAGATCATCGGGGTTCATATTTCGAATGAGGTTGACCAGTGCATCTTCCCGCCCCTGAAAGAGAGAGAGTTGCCGGGGGGCTGCGCCGGTTTTTGCCTCAACACTCCTGTTCCGCCTGGCCAGTTCCTTGGCCTCGATGCGGTGCAGGACCTGCCGGGCGCGTTTGACAACCGGGCCGGGCACTCCGGCCAGGGCCGCGACCTGGATACCGTAACTGCGGTTGGTGGCTCCCTTGAGAAGCTTGTGCAGAAAGATGATCGAATCCTGCCACTCGCGGACCGCTATGGAATAGTTCTGGATGCGGGTATGCTGGCCGGCAAGTTCGGTGAGTTCGTGATAATGGGTGGCGAACAGGGTCTTGATGCCCTGGCCATCCTTGTCGGCCAGGGCCTCTGTTACCGCCCAGGCAATGGCCAGGCCGTCATAGGTGGAGGTGCCCCGGCCGATCTCATCAAGGATAACCAGGCTTTTTGCGGTGGCATTGTTGAGGATGTTGGCGGTTTCGTTCATCTCGACCATGAAGGTGGACTGGCCGCGCCGCAGGTCATCCATTGCGCCGACCCGGGTGAAGATGCGGTCGACCAGGCAGATATCGGCATGGTCGGCCGGTACAAAGCTGCCGATATGGGCCAGCAGGACGATCAGCGCGGTCTGGCGGAGGACCGTGGATTTACCGGCCATGTTGGGGCCGGTGATTATCAGCACTTCCTCTTTTTCCTGATCGAGATGGATATCATTGGGCACGAACCGGCCCGGCGGCAGGGAGCGCTCGATGACAGGGTGACGGCCCTCCTCAATGGTGATGGATCGGTCGGTGTTGATGATCGGCCGGGTGTAATGGTAGTCCTTGGCCACGGTGGCCATGGCCGTGAGAAAGTCAACGGCCGCGACAGTGGCCGCACTTTTGAGAAGCCGTTCCGACTGGGACGCCACCCGGTCCCTGATCTCCAGGAAAAGGCGGTATTCCAGTTCCAGCCGTTTTTCCCGGGCCGAGACTATTTCATTTTCCAGCTCTTTCAGTTCCGGAGTGATGAATCGCTCTGCATTGACCAGGGTCTGCTTGCGGATATAGTCATCGGGCAGATCCCTGCTCTGGTGGCGGCTGACTTCGAAGTAATAGCCAAATACCTTGTTGTATCCCACTTTGAGCTTGGCGATGCCGGTCCGCTGCCGTTCCTTTTCCTCCAGGGAGAGGATAAGTTTTTTGCCGTCGTGGAGCAGGTCGAGCAGGCGGTCAAGTTCCTTGTTGAACCCGGCCCTGATCAGACCGCCGTCGCGGAGCGTGACCGGTGCGTCCTCTCGGATGCCCGAGGTAATCAGATCGTGGATATCTGCCAGAGGGTCGAGCTGCTCACCCAACTGATGGAGCAGACCCGGGGGCAAGGCCAGAAGCGTGGCCCCTATTTCCGGCAGGGTGGCCAGAGAGATGCCGAGGCTGTACAGGTCGCGGCCGTTGCCATGCCCCATGACGAGGCGGCTGCAGAGTCGTTCCATGTCGTGGATGGATGTCAGCAGAGCGCCCAGTTTTTCCAACAGCGGCTTGTTGGTGAGCAGTTCCTCGATGGCGGCAAGACGCTGAAGGATCGCCGTGCGCTTCTGGAGCGGGAAAAGGATCTGCTGGCGCAGAAATCGCGCTCCCATGGGCGTGCGTGTTTTGTCCAGGACAGAGAGCAGGGAACCCTCCCGTTTGCCGCCGATGATGGTTTCGGTCAGTTCCAGGTTGCGCCGGGACGAATCATCGATGATCAGGTAGCCGGACCTGGCCAGGGGCTGGATCTTTTTTATGTGGGAGATGTCGCCTTTCTGGGTTTCCCGGATATAGGCCAGCAGGGCACCGCCGGCCCGGATACCGGCTGGTATGTCATTACAGCCGAAGCCGGTCAGGTCGGTGGTGCCGAAATGCTCGGTCAGGGTGCTGGATGCGGTCTCCCGGTCAAAGTGAAGATCTCCTCTCGTGGTCGTACAGAAGTTGCCGATCAGCGGGGGCAGCATGTCCAGCAATGGCGCGAGCAGGTCGCCGTCCTTTTCCGAAATCAGGATTTCTGCCGGCCGCATCCGGGTCAGGTCATCGATGATCTGAGCGAAATCGTCCCCCCTGCAGCGTGATTCGGAGATAAAAAAGTTGCCGGTGGAGATATCGAGAAAGGCCACGCCGATGCGCTTGCTGTTGCGGCCATGCCGATCAACGCACAGGGCCGCCACATAGGTGTTGCTCTTTTCATCCAGGATCTGATCATCGGTGGTCACCCCCGGCGTGACAATCCGTACCACCTCGCGGCGGACAATGCCCTTGGCCTCTTTCGGATCTTCCACCTGCTCGCAGATGGCCACCCGAAAGCCGGCCTTGATCATCTTGCCAAGATAACTGGAAACCGCGTGATAGGGGACACCGCACATGGGGATCTTGTTGGCATCGTCCTTGGCCGAGCGGGTGGTCAGGGTAATTCCGAGTACCCGGGCGGCTGTGACGGCATCATCGAGAAACATCTCGTAAAAATCCCCCATCCTGTAGAAGAGGATGGCATCGGGATGCTGCTCCTTGATCTCCATGTACTGGCGCAGCATGGGCGTCATCTTGACCGGTTTACTCATCCTTTGTTCTCCTGCCGGGCCAGCCTGGCAAAATCGGGGGCAAGCATCTCAAAGGTATGTTCAATATGTTGGGGAATGGTTCGGATCTCGGCGCAGACGGTCATGAAGTTGTGGTCATCCTTCCAGCGGGGCACGACATGAAAGTGGAGATGGTCGGCAATACCGGCCCCGGCGACAGGCCCCAGGTTGAGGCCGATGTTGAAGCCGTCGGGAGCAAGATGACTGCGGAGAATGGTGGTGGCGTGGCTGAGCATGGCAAAAAGGCATGCCTGTTCTTTTTCAGTCAGTCCGGTGATATCGGCGACGTGGCGCTTCGGCGCGACCAGCAGGTGTCCGTTGGCATAGGGAAACCGGTTCAGCAGAACCACCGTCACCCGGTCACGGAAGAGGAGCAGCCGGTCGCGGTTTTGTTGTTCATTGCCGGGAGGGTCAAAGAGGCAACCCTCTATCTGCTCTGCCTGGCCAAGGACATGCTCCATACGCCAGGGGGTCCACAGGGTTTTCATGTTGACGCAGGGACCTCGTGCAGGGTGGCGGAAAGCCGGTCTCCTGCTTCCAGGATGGCATAGGTACCGGGGGCGCCCCAGCGGCCCGTGGCCTGGAAGCTGCCCGGATTGATGAT
>CAYUNE010000036.1:0-112182 GCA_964446115.1 uncultured Desulfobulbia bacterium
CCCCTCGATCAGGTTACTGTAATAACAGTTCATTGCCCTGACCAGTTCAGCCAGTGACCGAATGATACCAGGCGGCATGCTTCGATGGAACCCGGCAGCCTTGGCGGCAAGCTCCACTGTGAGATCATTGATTACACCGGAGAAACGAGAGTCCGATGGAACAAGCAGAGGTTCCATCAGGGAAATTGGTTCGTTTCTGTGGTGAACGACCGCTTTTAAGTCCGTTTTCATGTCCGGTTCGTTATCCTTCATATTTTTATGATAACACAGACTTATAAAAACATGAAGGATAAACAGGTGGGTCTCATGTCCGGTTTAGTGGCCTGTTTTTCCGCTACCTGGTCACATAATCATTGCTTTTGCCGACAACGGCAACGCACCTCTTTTCTTCCCGAATCCGACTCTCCGTTCCTGTAAAAGGAAAAAATTAGCGCCTCCGGGAAAGAGTAGGCAGGAGTGCCTCCCTTTGGTTTTCACGGGATACGGCACCTGAGGACGACGATTCTTTTTCACCAGGGGAAAAGCGTTGCGACTATCCAGCGCTTTTTACGTCTCAAAGACCCGAACACAACTGTCGAATACCTTCACTCCATGGGACTGGATACCATGAACGAGGAACTCAAGGATCTTTCTCTTGGGAGTGGACAGATTTTGTCCTTTTGACAGGGGGCCGGCAGGATGAGTTCCGGCCGGTTCAAAAAGAAAAAGCCGTCTGAGGAGCCGTCAACTCCCCAAGCGGCTTTTGCTTGAACAATCACAGGGGCTGTCACTCCCTGTAATTATTGATAAAACTGGCGGGGCCGACGAGACTCGAACTCGCGACCTCCGGCGTGACAGGCCGGCATTCTAACCATCTGAACTACGACCCCTTGGCAGGTGGTGGGCGAAACAGGGCTCGAACCTGTGACCCTCGGCTTGTAAGGCCGATGCTCTCCCAACTGAGCTATTCGCCCGCCCGTAGAGTGCTTGGTATTTACCAGGTTAGCCTTCGAGCGTCAAGAAAAAAACCCTTTGCTTTACCGCTCCTGAAACTTTTTTCACCGGCTGCAACGGCCTCCGGTTTCGGCCTCAATGGGCCGGGGTATTATGCGCCGAAATGGTGATATCGGTAAAGATCGACTCCAGCGGCACATCCTTGAACAAGTCATCCCCCGGCTTGGTGATCAGGGCCTTCTGCAACACTTCGTCCATGTGATCAACCTCCTCGATGAGCAGGCTGTTCCTGATCTTCGGCGGCACTTCCTTGAGGTTGCGGCTGTTTTCTCTGGGAATGAGAACATGGGTGATATTTCCCCGTTTGGCCGCCAGCAGTTTCTCAGTCAACCCTCCGATGGGCAGTATGCGGCCGCGCAGGGTGATTTCACCGGTCATGGCGATCTTCCGGTTAACCGGCAGTTTGAGCAGGGCGGATACAATGGAGGTGGTAATGGTAATGCCCGCCGACGGTCCATCCTTGGGAATGGCGCCTTCGGGAACATGGACATGGATGTCCAGTTTCTTGTAAAAATCCGGTTCCAGCCCCAACCGCATGGAGCGTGAACGAACATAGCTCAAGGCGGCCTGGGCGGATTCCTGCATCACCTCGCCTAGCTTGCCGGTGATCATCAGTTTACCGGAACCCGGCATCAGAGTAGTCTCGATCTGCAACAGCTCACCTCCCACTTCTGTCCAGGCAAGACCGGTGGTAAGGCCGATTTCGTCGCGGTTTTCCGCCAGGCCGTAGCGAAATTTCGGTACACCGAGATATTTCTGTACCGAACTGGTGATGATACGATATTTTTTCTGCGGTTGTTTTTTCCGTTGCCGGGCTCTGGCCACCTTGCGGCAGATTGAGGCCAAAGTGCGCTCCAGGTTTCTGACACCCGCCTCACGGGTATATCGCCTGATGATCTCCAGGATCGCCCCTTCCGAAAAGTGAATATCTCCGGGTTGAAAACCGTTGGCTTCCAGTTGTTTGGGAACCAAGAAACCCTGGGCGATTTTAAGCTTGTCCTCCTCGGTGTAACCGCTGAGCTTGATGATCTCCATGCGGTCCTGCAAGGGGATGGGAATGCCGTGCAGGCTGTTTGCCGTGGTAATGAAAAAGACATCCGAGAGATCATAATCAAGGTCAAGATAGTGATCACGGAAGGCGTAATTCTGCTCCGGATCAAGAACCTCAAGCAGTGCCGCCGAGGGATCACCGCGGAAATCCATGCTCATCTTGTCGACCTCGTCAAGGCAGAACACCGGGTTTTTCACCCCGACCTGTTGCATGGATTGGATGATCTTGCCGGGCATGGCGCCGATATAGGTCCGGCGATGACCGCGTATCTCGGCCTCGTCCCGGACACCACCCAGGGAAAGACGGGCAAACTTTCTGCCCATGGCCCGGGCTATGGATTTGCAGATTGAGGTCTTGCCCACGCCAGGGGGACCAACCAGACAGATGATGGGGCCCTTGATCTTCTTGACCTGGACCTGAACGGCCAGATATTCAAGAATACGTTCCTTGGGTTTGTCCAGGCCGTAATGGTCCTCATCCAGCACCTTTTCCGCCTTGAGGATATCGATCCTGGCACGCGTCTTTTTGCTCCACGGCAGGGCGAGAATCGTGTCCACATAGTTGCGGACAACCGTTGTTTCCGCCGACATGGGAGGCATCTGCTTGAGTTTCTTCAACTCCTTGGCAGCCTTTTCGCGCACCGCAGCCGGCATCTTTTTCTTCTTCAGGGTCTTTTCAAGTTCGGCCATCTCGTCGATGACGTCTTCCTGGCCCATTTCCTTGTGGATGACCCGGATCTTTTCACCAAGGTAGTAGTTGCGCTGGGTTTCCCCCATCTTCTTTTTGACCTTGGCATGGATCGTCTTTTCCAGCTGGGTGAGTTCTATCTCCCGGTAAATGGCCTCCAGCACCTTGGTGATCCTCTCCACCAGGGATACGGTCTCGAGAATTTCCTGTTTGCTCCTGGTCTCCAGGGGGATATGCGAGGTGATGATATCCACCAGTCGGGCGGGCTGCTCGATATTGTTGACCGACTTCAGCACCTCCTTGGGTATCTTCTTGTTGGTCTTGGCAAACTCGTTGAAGGTGCGCCGCAGTTCACGGGTATATGCAGTTACCTCGTGCTGGTTGCCCACCTCGTCCGCCACCTCGTCAACCTCGACAATGAAAAAGGAGTCGTTGGGGATGAAATTTTTGATACGGGCCCGCCGCTTTCCCTCCACCAGCGCCTTGATGGTACCGTCCGGCAGCCGCAGCAGCTGCATCACCGTTGCCAGGGTGCCCACCGAATAAAGGTGCCGGCTTTCAGGTTTATCCACCTTGGAATCCTCCTGGGTGACCAACAGGATCATGGAGCGCTGTTCCATGGCATGTTCCAGCGCCGTGATCGATCGTTTGCGGCCAACGACCAGGGGGGCCACGATACCGGGAAAAATGACGATATCCCGCAGCGGCATAACCGGATAAAAGACGACCTCGTTCTTTTTATCTGTCATATTGGTAAATTATAATATAAATCGTATTCGTTGATCACATCGGAAAAAACGCCCTGACAGCCCGGGGCTTTCAGGCGCTCTTTTTCCGGTCGACATTGTCGTAGAGAACCACAGGATAGTCTCCGTTGGTGATCACCTGTTCGCTGATGACGCACTCCTTGACGTTTTGTTCCGAGGGCAGTTCAAACATCACATCGAGCATTGCCTCTTCCATGACCGACCGCAGACCCCGGGCACCGGATTTTCTCTCAAGGGCCTTGGCGGCAATCGCCTGCAGCGCCCCCTCGGTGAAACGCAGCCTGACGTTTTCGAATTCAAAGAGCTTCTGATATTGCTTGGTCAGGGCGTTTTTCGGTTCCTTGAGAATGCGTACCAGGTCGTCCTCCACCAGTTCCTGCATGGTGGCAATCACCGGCAGTCGGCCGACAAGCTCGGGAATAAGGCCAAAACCGAGCAGGTCTTCCGGTTGGATATCGGCGATGATTTCACTGAATTTTTTCTTTGAATCACTGACCAATTTGGCACCGAATCCGATTGCCTTGGTACCGGTGCGGCGCTTGATCACCCGGTCCAGACCGACAAACGCCCCTCCGCAGATAAAGAGGATATTGGAGGTATCGAGCTTGACCAAATCCTGCTGGGGATGCTTGCGGCCGCCCTTGGGCGGAATCGAGGCAATGGTTCCCTCGATAATCTTCAGCAGGGCCTGTTGCACCCCTTCGCCGGAAACATCCCGGGTGAGCGAGGCGCTGTCCGACTTCCGGGCGATCTTGTCGATCTCGTCGATATAGATAATTCCCTTTTCCGCCCTCTCGATTTCATAATCAGCGGCCTGCAGCAGGCTGACCAGAATGTTTTCCACATCATCCCCCACGTAACCCGCCTCTGTGAGAGTGGTAGCATCGGCAATGGTAAAGGGAACATTGAGAATCTTGGCCAGGGTCTGGGCCATGAGGGTTTTACCGCTGCCGGTGGGACCAATAAGTATGATGTTGCTCTTCTGCAGTTCCACATCACCCAGCGCCTTGTTGCCGTGGGCCTCGATCCGCTTGTAGTGATTATGCACGGCAACGGACAGAACTCGCTTGGCAAAGGCCTGGCTGATGACATACTCGTCCAGGTGCTCTTTGATCTCCTTGGGCTTCAGCACCCGGGAGGTAACCTGCTCCTTCCTGTTGCCCTCCTCGGAGCTGTCCGTGACGATCTCATTGCAGAGATCAATACACTCGTCACAGATATAAACACCGGGTCCGGCAATCAGCTTGGCAACCTCGTCCTGATCTTTTCCGCAAAAAGAACAGGAACAATTCAGCGTATTGTTATCATGGTAGTCGTCACTCATCTTCCTGCTCTCCGCTCTGTTCCTGACGATCCTTCAGAACCTTGTCTATTATGCCGTATTCCTTGGCCTCATCGGAGGTCATGAAGTTATCCCGTTCCGTATCCGCCTGAATCGTCTCCTCGGATTGACCGGTGTGACGGGCGAGGATGCGGTTGAGATCCTGTCGCATGCGCAGGATTTCCCGGGCATGGATGTCGATATCCGTTGCCTGGCCCTGGAAACCGCCCATGGGCTGGTGGATCATAATCCGTGAATTGGGAAGGGAGAAACGCTTCCCGGGCGCCCCCGCCGCCAGCAGCAGGGCCCCCATGCTGGCCGCCTGTCCCATGCAGAGGGTGGCGACATCACATTTGATATACTGCATGGTATCGTAAATCGCCATACCGGCCGTCACCGCCCCACCCGGGGAATTGAGGTAGAAGGTGATATCCTTGTCCGGATCATCGGCCTCCAGAAAGAGCAACTGGGCTATGATCAGACTGGCGATATCGTCGTTGACCGCAGAGCCGAGAAAGATGATCCGCTCTTTTAAAAGGCGCGAGTAAATATCATAAGCCCGCTCGCCACGCGGACTCTGCTCAACAACCATGGGAACTAGATTCATCATTACTCCTCGCATGGCCGGCAGCGTGCCGGAGACGCCATTGAGTTCATCCTTTGCGGCGGCGCACCCTGCTGCCATCCATTGCAGTTGTAAAAATTATTCTGATTCAGCTTCCTCAGGTTTGTCGCCGTCCGGCTGATCCTGCTGCTCCGGCGCCGCTTCCTTCTCCTCCTGCGCCGGGGAAACAAAGTCGGCATGTTCCCGAAGAAAGTTGAGTATTTTTTCGTTTAACAGTTCGTTCATCAAGGGAAGAATCTCTTCCCGGCGCTGAAAGTACTGTTTTACTTCAGCAACGCTCATGTTGTACTGCTCGGCAATGCGTCGGTAGCCGCGTTCCATATCCTCGTCAGCCACCTTGATGTCCTCTTTTTCGGCGATCTCCTTGAGGATAAAATCGCCGCGGACCCGTTTTTCAGCCGCCTCCCGTCCGCTTTCCTCGAGTTTGGAACGGTCAAGCCCTGCAGACTCCAGCGTCAGGCCGCTGCGCTTGAGATTTTCCTCGGTCTGGTTGATCATATCGTTGATCTCATATTGAACCAGACGCCTGGGAACGGCAAATTCATGCTCTTCCAGCAAAAGGTTGACGATCCTGTCGTTGATATCGCCTTCAAGGGTCTGCTCCTTTTTGGCGAGAAGTTCCTCCCGGATCGCCGATTTCAGCTCATCGATGCTTTCATACTCTTCACCCACATCTTTGGCGAATTCATCATCCGGCTCGGGCAGCACTCTCTCCTTGACATCCTTGACATCGATCTTAAAACTGACCGTCTTCCCGGCCAGAACGGGGTTGCCATGTTCAGGGGGAAAGGAGATATCAAGCAGGTCTTTATCCCCCTTTTTCATGCCGATGAGCTTATTTTCGAATTCCTCACCCAGCCGACCGGAACCGACGTCAACGCTGACGTCTTCGCCCCGCACCTCTTTCATGGCGTGATCGTTGTGAAAACCCTGAAAATCGATGATAACGATATCACCCTTTTCTATGGCCTTTTCATCGGCACTCTTCAGGGGAGCAACCTCCCTTCTGAGCCGGTCGATTTCCGCCTCGACTTCCGTATCAGTCACTTCGACGGACGGTTTTTCAATCTTAAGGCCTTTGTATTGCCCCAACTGGAAACTGGGTTTGACATCCACTTCGGCCACATAGGAAAAGGTACCGTTTTCGTGAAACTTGTGTTCCTTGATCTCCGGGTGGACCACCGGGTTGATATTCTTCTCCTCGACCGCGTCGAAATAGGTGGCCTGAACCAGCTTTTCACCCACCTCGGCCTCAACCTGGGGCCGATAATTTTTTTCCAGAATGGTCCGCGGGATCTTGCCGCGTCTGAACCCTTTGATCTTGACGTCCTTTTTCAGTTTGCCGTAGGCGGAGTCAAGCTCCTTGCCGACCTCCTCTTCGGGAAGAGTGATGGTCAGTTTACGGGTTAAGTCAGAAATATTCTCGACGACGATCTCCATGCGGTACCTTCCTTTCTCTTTTTGAGTTGACGATTTGTATCGGGGGATTGTGTTTCGCAGATGAATTCTGGTGCGAGAGGGGGGAGTTGAACCCCCATGCACATCGTGCGCTGGATCCTAAGTCCAGTGCGTCTACCAGTTCCGCCACTCTCGCCTTAACACCAAACAAATAATCAACTTTCCCTATGCCGTCAAGATAATGCCGCAAGCAAATTCTTGCCAAAAAAAATTTCACAGATATAATATCGGGGTTTACAACACCATGGAAAGTCCGGGCCTGCCAAGAGACGGAAAGGGCCCGTCAGCGGAGTCAGCCCCGGGGAAATTCGTCACTCCTCACAGGGCAGGCACTTGTGACCAGTTACAGTTTGAACGTAAGATATAGTGCGGGCTTACGTACCACCAAAGACAACTTAGGGATACAATATTATGAAATCACAACAAATGATTGTTTCATTGCCCAAATTACTACTGCCCCTTGTCCTCATCTTCCTGATTCCCGGCATGCTTTTGGCCGCAACACCCCAGGCCGAAAACAACAGTAACGGCAGCGTTGAGTGGAATGCCGCAGCCAACTGGAATCTTCCCGCCAAACCCGTGGACCTGGTCCACACCCTGGACAACAAAAAGGTCTTTATTCTCACCGAAGATCATCGGGTCCTCATCTATACGGCCAAGGGGAAAAAGCTGGGAGCAATCCCGGTGGAAGACGGGGTAACGGCCATCGACATCGAGCCCCGCGGCCAGGTCCTTTATATGATCAACGGCAAAACCAATACATTCAGCAGCCTGCAAGTGGATTTCGTGGTGGAGGTCAACACCAAGGGCGCCCCCTTTCTCGGCAAGGAAAACGCCCCGGTCAGCCTGGTTATCTTTACGGATTTTGAATGTCCCTATTGCAGCAAGACCGAACCGTTGCTCTCTCAAGTTCTCGAAAACAATCCCGATACGCTGAAGATCGTTTTCAAGAACATGCCCCTTTCCATGCACAAAAATGCCGAACCCGCGGCCCGTGCCGCCCTTGCCGCCGAGGCGCAGGGAAAGTTCTGGCAGATGCATGACGCTCTCTTTGCCGCCGATAAGCTCAGCAAGGAAAAAATCGACGAGATTGCCAAGTCCATCGGACTTGATATGAAAAAATTCCAGGAAGATATGAAAAGCCCTGCCATCGGTCAGCGACTGGCCAGGGATCTGCTTGATGCCCGGGAAGTCGGCGTTACCGGTACCCCCACCCTCTTCATCAACGGTCGCCGGGTCAAAAACCGCTCCCTCAAGGTCATTCAGAAGATGATCGACGAAGAACTCGCCAAAAGCAAAAAGGGTGCTCAAAAGTAAAGAAACAGGGCGGTCGACGCCCCCGTTTCCGGTCAATGGGATGCTGCTTTATCCCGGTGGAACAAATCGGTACGGAAAATCCTTTGCAACCGGCCACAGGGTATGAAACCCCGCAGTATATAATACTTCCGGATCGTCTGACCAGACGAGAAAAACCCTATCAGCCGCAGGTTTCCGCATCATTGGGGTCGTAGGTCCAATCGCCGTTGCGGTAGAGATAGTCGTTGATCATCAGCAGTTCATCCCGGCTCAATCCATTCCAGGAGCCATCCCTGGCGCATTTAACCCGCCGTTTGAAAAAAATCCGGTTCCACCCCCGGGGCATGTGTGATTCGGCAAACAGAAAAGGGGCGCCGCTGTCGTTGTTCCTTGTGTGACACTTCTTGCACACCTCGCGGAACTTCCTGCCGCCGGTGCCCCAGGGTTCACTTTCCCATCCCAGCTTTCCCTCGCCGATAATGCGGCACATTCCAGTACCCGCATCATAGCGTTTTCCGGGCCTGGCCTGTGAAGCCGTCGCCATCCACAGCAAAGCGACTCCCATCAGCAATGAGGCTGCAATTATCTTTTTCATAACCATTCTCCTCAAAGAAATTTTTTGCGCAGTTGTTTCTTGTCGATCTTGCCGACGCTGGTCTTGTCGATGGCCTCCACCAGACGCACCTTGAGCAACAGGTTTTCCCGGGCCATGATTCCCTTTTTGATGAAATCCTTGGTATGGTGCAGGATCGATTTTTCAAGCCCCTCCCCGATCTTTCCGGAGGCATCGCCTTGCGGTACCACCAGGGCCAGGGGCCTCTCTCCCCACTTGGGATCCGGCATGCCGATAACCGCCACTTCGGAGACCGCCGGATGCTGGTTGATGATATCCTCAAGCTCCAGAGACGAAACCCATTCACCGCCGATCTTGATGATATCCTTGATGCGGTCGGTAATCCTGATAAATCCACGGGCATCGATATTGGCGACATCACCGGTGTGCAGATACCCGCCCTTCCAAAGGGCTTCCGAGTTGTGATTATCCTTGTGATATCCCTGGGTGAGCCAGGGAGCCCGGATGATGAGTTCGCCGGTGCTCTCGCCGTCGTGGGGAACATCGTTCATCTCCTCATCCACGAGCCGTACCTCGACGAAACCGACGGCCCGGCCTGTTTTGGTGCGCAGCTCTGCCTGCTCCTCCAGGGACAGTTCCAGCATCTCCGTATCCAGCTGCGCCAGGGTGAGCAGCGGACAGGTTTCCGATTGACCATAGGCGGAAAAGATATCGATTCCCCGCTTGAGCGCGGCCAGACACAGGGACCTGGGCAGGGCCGCGCCGCCGATGATCATCTTCAGAGAGGAGAGGTCCACATTGTCGATCTCCGGAGAGTTGAGAAGCATGTGCAATATTGTGGGCACACAGTGGGAAAAGGTCACCTTTTCCGCGGCAATCAGGGAAAGGAGAAAATCGGGAATATAACGGCCGGGATACACCTGCTTGACTCCAAGCATGGTGGCCGCGTAGGGCACGCCCCAGGCATGGACGTGGAACATCGGCGTAATCGGCATGTAGACGTCATCCTTATGAAAACGACCCTGGACGCCCGGAGAGCCGAAGGCCGCCAACATGCCCATGGTGTGGAGAACCAGTTGCCGGTGGCTGAAATATACACCCTTGGGCAATCCAGTGGTTCCGGTGGTATAGAAGATGGTGGCCCTGGTATTTTCGTCAAACTCGGGAAAGTCGAAAGTGGACGGCTGCCCGGCCAGCAGCTCCTCATACTCACCGGCAAAATCGATTACACCGTCTCCGTCGGCGCCATCCTCGGTGAGCAGCACATACTTAGTCACCGTATCGATTCGTCCCCGGATCTTTTCAAGCAGCGGCAGAAAATCCTGGTGAATGAGAATTACGTCGTCTTCTGCATGATTGATCGTATAGACGATCTGTTCGGGTGGAAGTCTGATGTTGACCGTATGCAGGGTGGCGCCGATCATGGGAACGGCAAAATAACACTCCAGGTAGCGGTTGCTGTCATAATCCATCACCGCCACCGTATCCCCCGGTTTAACCCCCAATTGGGTCAGGGCACCGGCAAGCTGGTTGATGCGGCGGCGGAACTGTCTGTAAGTGAAACGCCGGTTGCCGCCGTAGACGATTTCCTGCCCGGGATTGTCATGAAGAGGTGCATCGAGGATATTTTTGATCAGCAGCTGATGGCAATGGGCCGACGGTGTACGCATAATGGTTGTCTCGGTCATATTCTTCTCCCCTGTGCATGTGTTGATGATAAAACAAACTCCCCCTGCAAATCCACCCGTCACGATTTACCGAAACTACAGACCGGATACCGACAGCGTTTGCAGTTACGACAAAGGCCCCCATGTCCCATGGCCGCAAATTCCCGGCGGCCGATCCGTTCACCGGTGAGGATGCGCGGCAAAATCAGATCAAAGACGGTGATGCGATGAAACATTCCGCAGGCGGGCAGTCCCAGGATCGGTACCGCACCGATACGGCCCACCAGAAACATGGCTCCGGGCAAAACCGGGGTGCCGTAGTGGATATCCTCGGCTCCGGCCGCGGCAATACCCTGGCGGGTAACATCGTCAGGATCAACAGACATGCCGCCGCTGGTCACGACCAGGTCCACCCCGGCATCGAGGCAGCTGCGAATCTCGGAGGCAATGGTATCCACATCATCGGGAGCGAAACAGACCTTGGACACCCGGGAGCCGATCTCCGCCAGTTTGTTGCGCAAGACAGCTTCGAACTTGTCTTCGATGCGGCCATAAAAAACCTCGTTTCCGGTGATGACAAGACCGGCCCGCACCCGCCGCAGGGGAAGCACCCGGATGATCCCCTCGCCGCTTCCTCCAATCTCCACCGCCCGCCGGACAACCCCGCGGCTGCCCACCAGGGGAATCAGTCTGGTGGCGGCGATCTGTTCTCCAGCCTTAACCGGAGTGTTGTTCTGCAAAGTGGCGCACATAACCTCTCCCAGCAGGTTGATCTCATAGAGTTTTTCCACATCAACCTTAAGCAGCCCGTCACAGGCTGCCCGGATGGATATCTTTCCCTCCACCGGTTCGTCGTCACTGTCGGTGCCGCTGCCGGCCAGGGCCCCGGCCAGCATGGCGGCGGCCTCGTTTTCGTGGATATCCTCCTTGCCCAATTCCAGGACATAGATATTTTCCTTGCCCAGGCGCTTTAGGTGCTCCACATCCCCTTGCCTGATGATATGCCCCTTGGCAAAGGCCCTGCCCTTAAAGGAATCCTTTACGATTTCAGTAATATCATGGGGCAGAACCATGCCCACCGCCTGCTCCACGGGAATGGTTTTCCTGACGGGTTTCTTCATTCTCTTTCCTTTTTTCAATGGCGCTCACACCGCAAGCGGTGTACTATTTAATCCGGTAAAAAAGTAACCGATTACAGGGTATGCAACCCTGCGGTATATCATACTTCCAAACCGTAATTGGTTACAGGTGCTGCAGTTTTAAGTGAAGATGCGGTGCCTGTGACCAATGAGGCAAAAAAGGGGCGGATACCTGTCCGGACCACCGTCGGTTTTCCGCGGAATCCGTGCGCAAACTCCATCCCGCCCCGCCCGACTATCACGGATCTACAGCAATAATCGAATTCAGCTTCGGCGTCAATTAATGACTTCGACCCCCTGAACCAGGAGGAAAAAATGATACAGCAAGAACTCCTTGACATCCTGGCCTGCCCCAAATGCAAGGGAAAGGTGGAGCTCAACGACGACCAAGACGGCCTTGTCTGCACAACCTGCAGCCTGCTCTATGAAATCAGGGACGACATCCCCATCATGCTCATCGACGAGGCCAAGCCCCTGAAAGATACCCAACCCTGATATCCCTTCCGCCACGTTGTCACACCTTCCCATCCCTTCGGGCCATGCGTTGAAAACCTGCACCGCCGATTGTGCTCAACCCGATGAAACGTCACGGAAAAATCCTCGAATACGCCCTCTCCTCCCTGCTGCGCCGCAAGTACAAAAACCTGGGCCTCATCGTTGTCTTCTGCCTGGTTGTGGGCGTGCTGGCCTCGGTGCTGCTCTTCACCGGTGCTCTGAAACGCGAGGCCGTGACCGTGCTGGCCTCCTCGCCGCAACTCATCGTTCAGAAACTGGCCGGCGGCAGGCATGACCCCATTCCCCTGGCCGTTGTCGACAGGATTGGCAAGATTCCCGGCGTCGGTCGGGTTGTGCCGCGCTATTGGGGATACTATTACGACTATCTCACCCGCGGCAATTACACCCTCATGGCCCTGGAAGGCAGTGGCGTCGAACTGCGTCTGCTTGAGGGACGGTTGCCGACAAACAGTGATGAATGCGCCGTGGGCGCGGGAGTGGCCCGGGCCGCCGCCACCGCTCCCGGCGGCGAGCTGGTGCTCTCCGACGGCACCGGTACCTATACGTCGCTGAAAATCACCGGTATCTTTACCGCAAGCTCATCCCTGCTCACCCATGATCTGGTGATCATGACCCGTGACAGGCTGGTCACTCTCCTCAACCAGCCGCCCGACCGGGCCACCGATATCGCCGTCGAAGTTTTCAACGAAGCCGAAACACCGCTGATTGCAAAAAAAATCAAACTGCTGCTGCCGGGAGTCCGGCCCATCACCAGGCGGGAGATCATCCGCACCTATGATGCGGTCTTCAACTGGCGCTCCGGCATGGTGCTCACCATGTTCCTGGGCGCGCTTGTCGCCTTCTGCATCCTGGCCTGGGAAAAGGCTGCCGGGCTCAGCGCCGAGGAGGGACGGGAAATCGGCATCCTCAAGGCCATTGGCTGGGAAACCTCGGATATCCTGGAACTCAAATTCTGGGAGGGAGCGGCCATCTCGCTGACATCGTTTCTCAGCGGTCTGATCATCGCCTATCTGCATGTCTTTTACGGCAGGGGTTTTCTGCTGGCGCCGGCGCTCAAGGGTTGGTCGGTTATCTTCCCGCAGTTTCGACTGATTCCCTATGTGGATCCCTACCAGATCATGGTCATGTTCTTCCTCACCGTGGTCCCCTATACCGCCTGTACCATCGTACCTGCCTGGAAGGCGGCGGTGACCGATCCCGATATTATCATGCGTGGCTAAGGGGGTGCGGGCGACATGGAAGGTAAAGCGGTGATCAGCACCCGGGGAATTTCAAAAATCTTCAACCCGGGCCGGCCCGATGAACTGACGGCAATCGATAACGTCTCTCTGGAAATAGCCGGGGGCAAGGTGACCGTTCTCAGGGGACCCAGCGGGTCCGGCAAGACCACCCTGCTCAGCCTGCTGGGTTGCATGTCGCGGCCGTCCATGGGCAGGATCCTGGTCAATGGGCGGGATGTGACAAAACTGCCCGAGAGGTTTCTCACCGAGATCAGGCGCCGGACCTTCGGGTTCATCTTCCAGCAGTTCAACCTCATCCGCGGTATCACTGTCCTGGAAAATGTGATGTTGCCGCTCTACCCCCTGGAAACACCCCTGGGTACAATCAAAAAACAGGCCCGCCGCCTGCTCGACGATCTCGACCTCCTGCCCAGACAAAACGTCACCATCCAAAAGCTCTCCGGCGGCGAACAGCAACGCACCGCCATTGCCCGGGCCCTTATCAACGATCCGGACATCATCCTGGCCGATGAACCCACGGCCCACCTGGACACCCACCTCTCGCTGGAGCTGATCGCCATTCTGCGGGAGCTGAACCGCAGCGGCAAGACCATCGTCATCGCCACCCACGACCCGATGGTGGCGGAAAATGAGTTTGTCCACTCGGTTATCACCATGCGGGACGGCGCCGTGCAATGATTCTCCATCCCGGCATTCTCTCGCTTCTTGTCGGCAGCTTCATCGTCGTGGTGATGATGCTGGGCTCCTGTGTTCTCGGCATACGGATTATCCGCCGCTGGAATCCGGACTCCGCCTCTATGGAACAACTTGCCCTGGAACGCAGGACCTATCTCATCTCCTCGGTGATGAACTTTGTCCTCGGCTTTGAACTGCTCTCCACCTTTCTCTTCATCTACACCGTCGATGCCTTACGCGACATCTTTGTGGGCGCCATGTGCGCCACCGGATCGCTGAACGCCAACCCGGTGGGATGGTATGTGCTGCTTCTCAAAATCGTCATCTTTTTCCTCGCAGCAGTCTGGATCGCCGTCAACCGCCTGGACCAGCGCGCCGAGGATTATCCCCTCACCCGCCGCAAATATCAGTTGCTTTTGGGGATTGCTCCCTTCATCTTCCTCGATGCCTATCTCACCACCGCCTACTTTCTGGGCCTTGAACCCAACAGGATCACCTCCTGCTGCGGCTCCCTGTTCAGCGAAACCGGAGAAGGCGTTGCCGCCGGTCTGGCCGCCCTCCCCCTTCTCCCCTCAATGGGGATCTTCTACGGAACCTGCCTGCTCTTTCTCATTGTCGGCCTGGCGGCGCTGCGACGACCCGGAGCCGGACTCAACTATACCCTTGCCCTGTTGTCGCCTGTGCTTCTGGTGGTTGCCCTGGCCTCGGTGGTCTCCTTCATCTCCCTCTACTTCTATGAAATGCCCACCCATCACTGTCCCTTCGATATCCTGCAGCTCAACTACGGCCTCGTCGGCTATCCCATTTACTTTACCCTCTTTGCAGCCGTACTCTACGGTCTTATCACCGGCCTGGCGGAACCGTATAAAAAAATCGACTCTCTGCGCCCCATCATCCCGGATCTCCAAAAAAAATGGACCGGCAGGGCGATCTTCTTTCTCATGCTCTTCATGGCGATCACCGGCCGGCCCATTCTCTTTTCCGATTTTTCGATGATCGGTTACTAGGTCACCTCAACTCGCTCCCTGACAATGATCCGTTCCATGGTCATGGCACCGGTGGGACAGCGCCAGGCACAGTTGCCGCAACGGATACAGCGATCGTCATCCTTGAGGAGAACGGTCATCTCCGCCAGGGGATCGAGTTCCAGATTTTTCATGATATCCCGTTTTTCACCATTTTCCGTTTCCACCGCAGAGTAGGGAACAAAGGAAAGACAGCTCTGGGGACAGATATCCACACACCGGCCGCAGAGAATGCAGAGGTCGCCGTTATACACCGGGTTGGTGTGACAGGTGAGACAGCGGCTCGCCTGTTCGGCCACTTCCCTTTCGGAAAAGCCGCCTTCCACCCCGGTATCGCCGATGCGCTCCTCGGGAGAGGTCAGTTCCGGATGACGATACTCTTTGGTGTCATATTTCTCCGCCATTTCATAGCGGTTGGTGGGAAGCACCTCGATATCGACATCATAGCTCTTGCGCCGTCCCCGGCCGCGCAGGTAATGGTCTATGGAGACAGCCGCCTTTTTGCCGTGGGCCACGGCATCGATCATGATGCGGGGGCCAAAGGCGGCATCACCGCCGGCAAACACTCCCTCGCGGCTGGTGGCCAGGGTTTCGGGATCGGTTTCAATGGTGCCCCGCGGGCCGGTCACCACGCCGTCATCTTCCCGGATAAAGGAAAAATCAGCTGCCTGGCCAATGGCGAAGATGATCATGTCGGCCTCGATAACCCTGGTGTTTTCTTCGTCGAACCTGGGGGCGAACCGCCCCTCTTCGTCGAAAACGGAGAGAACCCTGACAAGCTCGATTCCCGTCACCCGGCCGTTTTCTCCGAGAATCCGTTTGGGTCCCCATGAGGGATGCAGCTGAATCTGCTCATCCATCATCTCCTCAACCTCTTCGCGTCCGGTGAGGGAGATATTGGCCGGCATCTCCGCAAAACTTTCCAGACAGGCCATGTGCACGGCCTGTTCCTCCGTCAGCCGGGGGGCGCCGCCGTTTGCCGCATTTTTTTCCACCAGACCGCGGCGAGCATCCCGGGCCGCATCCAGGGCCACCAGACCACCGCCGATGACCACGGTTTTCTCACCCACATGGGGACGGCGGCCGCGATTTGACTCCAGGAGAAAGTCAACCGCCAGGCAAACCCCCTCCAGATCGGCACCCTCGATGTTGAGCCCGCGTCCCTTCATGCAACCGACTCCGATGAAGACCGCTTCATACCCCTTGTCAAAAAGACTCTGGATGCTCTCCACCCGGCTGCCGGTGCGGATCTCCACACCCATCCGTTTGATAACATCGATCTCCCGGTCCAAAATCTCATCAGGGAGCCGGTAAAAGGGAATACCGTAACGCATCATGCCGCCTGCCTGCTCCAGGGCCTCGAAAACAACAACCGTGTGTCCCAGCAGCGCCAGATCATGACCACAGGCCAGGCCCGAGGGACCGGCTCCGATCACCGCCACTTTTCCTGCGCTGTCCTCTCCCCTGAGACCGGCAATCTGGGCGGTATCCATTTCGCTGGTGCTGGCGTTCGGAAAAGTGCCTTCAAACAGGGTCGTCACCGTATCCGGATGATCCGATTCCGGACCGAATCGATCGCAGAGAAATCTCTTGACCGCCCGGATAGCCACGGGTTTGTCGAGGCGCCCACGGCGGCAGTTATCCTCGCAGGGCGCCGCACAGATGCGGCCGCAGGAGGAGGCAAAGGGATTTGGCGACCTGGCGGTCAGATAACCCTGGGCATACTCGCCCCGGGCGGCCTGCTGCACGAACATGCCGGCATCGGTGGAGACCGGACAGGCAGACATGCAGGGAACTTCCTGACGATATGAATCAGGGGTACGGATTTTTGCGGGAATCGACGACATGAGCGCAACCGATTGCTTAGGATTTCGACCCGATACGGAGATAGAGCCAGGGATGACGAATCAGCATTCAAACATATTTTTCAAGTATATCAATATAGTACTTCTCTTCAACATTTTCAATTCAATTTATTTTATTGATTAATTTTCTTTCTTTTTCACCTGAAATATGGTTATATTAGACCCTCTTATATATACGCGTTTCAGGTTCCGTTACCGGTGGAAAGATCATCTCTGCAGATTTCAGAACGCATGTATTCCCGACAGGCTCTCGTTCCCATCAGCCAAGACAGGTTACCGCAACCGAGAAGGTACCCTTTTACGGCAAAGATACAGTGAAGATGGATTCATCCTGTCCGGACATCGGATTTTTTGGCCCGTTCCGGCCGGCGGTACTCTCCCCCGTACTGGGGGTCGGGGAGAGCACCGCAATACCCCGGGACGCATTATTCATTAACCTGAGAGGAGGGTGATTAAATGCAAAAGAGAATGAGGAAAATGAAAAGAGCATCGCAGATTGTTCTTTTCGGCATGATTGCCTGGGGATTGACCGCGACCGCCAATGCGCAATCTCCCGAGCTGGACAAAATCATGAAAGAGAGGGGGCTGACCCAGCAGGATATCCTGGCTGCCGCCAAGACCTACACCCCTTCCGGAAAAAAGGATGAGTACTATGTCTTTTCATCCGGTGGACAGTCCGGCCAGGTCATCGCCTACGGTGTTCCTTCCATGAGAATCCTGAAGTACATCTCGGTCTTTACGCCCGAGCCGTGGCAGGGATATGGATATGGAGACGTGGAAAGCGAAGAGGTTCTGTCCGGCGGCACCATCCGCGGCAAGAAGATCACCTGGGGCGATACCCATCATCCGGCCCTGTCCGAAACCAATGGCGAGTATGACGGCCAGTATCTCTTCATCAACGACAAGGCCAATCCACGGGTTGCGGTAATCGATCTCAAGACCTTCAGCACCATCCAGATCGTTCCCAACCCGATCATCAAAAATGAGCACGGCTCCACCTTTGTTACACCCAACACCGAGTATATTCTCCAGGCCTCCCAGCTGGCCGCGCCGTTTACCAACAAGTACGTGCCGCTGTCCGAGTACAACGAGAAGTATCGCGGCGCCATGACCTTCTGGAAGTTCAACCGCGAAAAGGGCAAAATCGAAACCGACAAGTCCTTTTCCGTGGAACTGCCTCCCTACTGCCAGGATCTCTCCGATGCCGGCAAGAAGTTGAGCGAGGGCTGGGTATTCACCAACTCATTCAACTCCGAGCGCTATGTGGGTGGTTTCGGCCCGGGTAACACCGACCTGAAAAACAGGCTGCCCCATGAGGCAGGAATGTCCTCCAAGGATACCGACTACCTGCACATGATCAACCTCAAGGTCGCCGAAAAGCTTTTCAAGGAGGGAAAAACCACCAAGATCAACGGTCATGACGTCGTCATGATGAAAACCATGGTGGAAAACAACGCCCTGTTCCTGATCCCCGAACCCAAGAGCCCCCACGGCGTCATGATCGATCCCACCGGTCAGTACATCACGGTCTCCGGCAAGCTGGATACCCATGTCTCCGTGTATGACATCAAGAAGATGACCAAGCTGATCGCGGACAAGAAATACGAGGGCAAGGATCCCTACGGCATCCCGATCCTGAGCATGAAGGATTCCCTCCACGGCCAGGTCGAGCTCGGCCTTGGACCGCTGCATACGCAGTATGACAAGGAAAAGGGTATTGCCTACACCTCGCTGTTTGTCGACTCGGCCATTGCCAAGTGGGACTACCTCAACCTCAAACTCATTGAGAAGGTCGCCATTCATTACAACGTCGGCCACCTGGTTGCCGCCGAAGGCGACACCGTTTCTCCGGACGGCAAGTATCTGATCGGACTCAACAAACTTGCCATCGACCGCTTTGTGCAGGTGGGCCCGCTGCACCCCCAGAACCATCAGCTCATCGACATCAGCCCCGGCAAACCCATGCAGCTGCTCTACGACATGCCGCTGCCCCTGGGTGAGCCCCATTATGCGGTCATGATCAAGGCCGACAAACTCAAACCCATCAAGCGCTACAAGCAGAAATGGTTCAAGAACCGCGTCCGTCCGGGCAAGGAAAAAGTGGTGCGCGAGGGCAACAAGGTAACCATCCACTCCACCCTGATCCGCAGCCATTACAGCCCGGAAATCATCGAGGTCAAGGTGGGCGACGAGATCACCTGGCACGTCACCAACCTGGAAAGGGCGGAAGACGAGACCCACGGTTTCTCCGTCTACATGTACAACATCAACGGCAGCCTGGAGCCCGGCGAGACCAACACCTTCAAGTTCAAGGTGGACCAGGAGGGGGTTTTCCCGTTCTACTGCACGGAGTTCTGCTCCGCCCTTCATCTCGAAATGATGGGATACCTGCTGGTCAAACCCTGATACCCGCCGCTGATGTGTACGGATTATCTATGACTTATTATTACAGGAGATGACTCATGAAGAAAAACTGTATGAAGCTGATCTCTTCACTTTTTACCCTTGCCGCGCTCCTGTGTCTGGTGAGCGGCGTCATGGCCGGGGAGGATTACAAGGCCAACTACGAGGCAAAGGTGAAGCAAAATGACGACACCATCGGGATTATCGGCGGTGTGATCAACTATGTCTGTCCCAAGCTGATCCCTGCGGCTCAGGCCGGCAAGATCTGTAACGAAAAAGATCCGGTGGGTTCCGCAGTGGCGGTCCAGAAGTACATGGAACAGAACTGGAACAAGGAAGACGAGGACATCGAAGATGCCAAGATGCCCGAACTTCTGAACAAAACAGCCGCCTTGCAGTTCTGGGATGCGGTTGAGCAGTTCAAGATGCATTTCCCTTATCGGGAAAAGGCCAAACAGGCTGCCAAGGAAAACAAGTGGCAGGACGCCTTTCTCAACGAGGAGATGGCCTGGCAGTATCTGGTCAAATGCGCCAGTCGCGGTATCTTCGCCAAAAAAATCGTTGACGGCGAATAACCGAGCTTCACGGAAAAGACATCATGGGCCCCGGCGGTGTAAGCCGCCCGGGCCCATGACCTTTCAACATCCGCATTCCCGAAAGCTGCAGCCGGGATTGCGGATGATTTCATGATTCATGGTTGGTAGGTGAAATACAATGGACAAACGCATTTTTGCGATAACGGCAACTTTTTTCATTTTCAGCGGCATATTCCCGGGATCGGCCGTGTCGGCGCGTGACTGTGCCGAGCTGTACGTCAAACTGACCTGCCATACCTGTCACGGTCCCGAGGGACGCGGTATGGTCCGCACCGAAACCAAGGAAAAATATTCCCTCAAAAAGAAAGAGATGTACCGACAACTTATCCGCGAGGGGATGCCCATTGAAAAGGTGAAACTGTTAAAACCGCTTTACAAGAAAAAATTCAGAAGCAAGGAAAAGTACATCCAGGCCCTGGAAGAACTCATCGGCAAGGAGAGCACCGCTCAATACCTGGACATCATCATCAAGGTCAGCGGCCGGATATACTATCACAAGGGAGACCTTATTCCCGGCTTCGAGACCTATCCCCGCCATGCCGGCAACCAGAAGATCTATCTCTTTCAGCAGATGAAAGACATACTAGAGAAAAAACGTACCAACGGCAATTCCGAGGCAATGCGCGGCATCCAGCCTTACATAGAGAACAACAAGATCACGGATGACGACCTGATGTGCATTGCCGAATACCTGTCCAATGTAAAAATTGAAAAGTAATCCGGACAGATTTCCGGATTTCGGATTTACAACTTTTAAAGGAGGTAGAACAAGTGAAAGGAAATTCATCCGGTACACCCAAATCCCTCGCAGCAGTAGTGGTTCTGGCGCTTTTCCTCATTGCACCCGTCAACCTCGCCTTAGGCGGCGAGCCCATGAGCCCCGAGGAGATGCGCAAAGCTGCCGCAGCCAAGGCCGCGGCCCTTGCCAAACCACCGCCAGGCGGCAAGTGGAAGGCCACTGCCAAAGAGGCGCTTGAGGCCTTGAGACTTAAAGGTGATGTTGAGGAGGGCACGGAAATCTACACTGTTTGTGCTGCCTGCCATTTTCCCACCGGCTGGGGAGATCCCCTGGGTGTCTTTCCGCAGCTCGCCGGTCAGCACACCACGGTTCTCATCAAGCAGATAGCTGATATCAGAGCAAAAAATCGTGATAATCCCACCATGTATCCCTTTGCCATGCAAATCGAAGGCGCCCAGGATATCCGCGATGTCTGCTCCTACATCCAGACCCTGAAGATGAATCCCGAACCCCGCACCGGCCCGGGCGGTCCTTCCTATATTCTCTCCAACCTTCGCAAGGAGGTATGGCCCATCTCCCTGGACCGTCTGCAGGAAACCGTGGGTGACGACAACTTCAAAAAACTTAAAACCCTTGAGGAAAAGGAGTTCAAATCGGAAAAGGAATTTCTGGATGCCGTGGCCAAGGCCATCGGACCCGGTGAACTGAGCAAGTACAAAGACGCCATCCTCCAGAATGCCGACTGGACAACCGACCTCGCCCTGGGAAAAAAACTCTACGAGGAAAACTGCGTCCGTTGCCACGGTGATCACGGTCAGGGCAACTGGAAGGATCCGGTACCCAAGGCCGAAGGACAGGCAGGTGCGGCCAAGCCCACGAAACTTGAAAAGGGCAAGACCGAACCCGGCTACTTTCCGGTGATTGCCGGCCAGACATATCTTTACCTGGTCCGCCAATTCAGCTGGATTCAGATCGGCAAGCGGCGCAACGCCAACCCGGACATGATCAAACAGATCGAAAAATTCTCTTTCCTCGACATGAAAAGCGTTGTCGATTACGCCTGCCGCTTCAAAATGAAGGAAGGCGACTGGATGGAAGTGGGCGGCGGCGACGATGAAGAGGGCTGGGACCTCGATGTGGACAAGAAAAAGGACGACGATATCCCCGTCCATCTGAGGTGATCTTAAATCTTTGCCGGCAACCCCGGGACTTTTACAACCGCCTGTTTTTCGCAAATGATGCAAATTCCGTACATGCCTTTACTGAAGCAGTCACGGAATTTCAGATATCAGGAGTAGACGACCATGGATAACAGCATCAAAAAGAGAATGCTGCTCAGCAATATTCTGGCCTTTGCGGCCCTATTGCTGCTGATCGGCACATACACGTTGAAACCCCTGTTTGAATACAGGGATCCTGTTGCCATCGATGAAGAGGATGCCATTGAGGAAAACGAATCTTTCCAGCCCTTTGAATTTCTGATCCCAGACGGGGTGGAATCATACGAGGCACCCGAGAACCTGCGGCCCTACGTTGGTGACAAGATCTACGAATATCATCCCACCGGCTTCTACGCCTATCTCATCGGCGCCAGGACCATGCCGGTGTGGATGGTGTCGCTTGAGGCGCCACAATATCCCAAGGCTTCCTTTCCGGACGGAATTCCCGTCTTTTTCCACTTCACCGAGTGGAGCGGTAAGGCCAACGAGATGAACACCATCAATCATTATATCGGCATGGATCCCATGGACGTGGGAGCAGTCACCACCCGTAAGGTCATTCCCTTTGTCTTTCTGACCTTTTTTATCATGCTCATTGCCTACTTCTTCTACCGGGGACCCGGCTGGTGGTTGCTGGCAATGATCCCTGCCAGTTTTCCGTGGCTTTATCTCGGATTCTACTCCAAGTGGCTTTACTGGTTCGGCCATCACCTGCACCCCTGGGGAGCATTCAAGGTCAAGCCCTTTATGCCCACGGTACTGGGAGACGGCAAGGTCGCTCAGTTCACCACCCATTCATACCCGACAGTGGGCTTTTACTTTCTCCTGGCGATCTTTGTTCTGCTGACCTTTTCCGTGCTTATCCGCCGCAAGGCGCTCAAGGATGCGGCCGTTGCCCGTTGAACCTCGCGAGTTTTGGCTCTACTAAAAAATATCGCGTTGTTTTTTCTCGCCGTCCAACTGTCGCTGCCCCTTGCCATGGCCGGGTCCGGCCAGTCACCTCCTCTGCTGCAGGAGGTGATCGACCGGACTCCGGCCGGTGAAAAGGTCCGGCTGACGAACTCCACCTATCTGGGACCGGCGATCATCACCAAACCGGTGATTCTGGATGGCGGCGGCAAGATTACCATAGACGGCCGGGGCCATGGATCAGTCCTGATCATCAAGGCGGACGGGGTTGTGGTAAAAAATATGATCATCACCAATTCAGGTGAGAGTCATGACCAGGTCGATGCCGGTATCCTGATCCGTTCCTCGCACAATCGTATCGAGAACAATCGCATCAAAAACACCTTGTTCGGCATCGACCTGCAGGAGGCGCACGAAAACAGCATCACCGGTAATGAGATATCCTCCAAAAACTTTTCCTTGGGGCTGCGCGGCGACGGGATCCGCTGCTGGGCCGGTCATCGCAATATATTCCGGCGCAACCGCATACACGACTCCAGGGATATGGTAATATGGTACTCCAACGATAACCTCATCGAGGACAACACGGGCTGGAACAACCGTTACTCTCTGCACTTCATGTACTCCGGCGGCAATACGGTGCGACGTAACAACTATCACCACAATACCGTGGGAATTTTTTTGATGTACAGCCGCGACATCACCGTGGAAGAGAACACCATTCGCTACTCCCTGGGCGGTACGGGTGTGGGCATCGGCCTCAAGGAGGCGGATAATATGACGATCAGGAATAACAAGGTGGTCTACTGTTCCTCCGGTTTCTACTTTGACCTGTCGCCCTTCCAGCCGGAAAAGTATAACTTTATCAAGGCCAATACCATTGCCTTCAACATTGTCGGATTTGACTTCAACTCCACCCTGTCACGCAACATCATCAAGGGCAACGCTTTCATCGACAACCTGGAAACCATTAAGGTGCGGGGCAATGGAGTGGCCACCGGCAATGTCTGGGAAGGCAACTACTACAGTGATTACGAGGGATTCGACCGTGACCGCGATGGATACGGCGACTCTCCACACATCCATGATATTTTTCTCGATACCCTGTGGATGGATAACGACTGGATGCTCTTCTTTTCAGGATCTCCAGTTATCAGTGTTATCAATCTGCTGGCCAGGCTGGCGCCCATCTCCGAGCCGCGGCGGCTCTTCACCGACGAGAAACCGGTTTTTTCACCGGAAGATCCCGTCCTCCACTCCGAGGCCAACCTGGCCTATGATCCGCCGAAAATCGACATTTACGTTGATGACGACGAGGAGGCGCCTGCCCGTTTTTCCTCCTTCGAGGATGACGAAGATGAAGAGGAACCCGAAGAACCCCTGCCGCCCGGTGGGAACGACACAAATTTCAACAGGTATTTTCTGAGACAGTGATGATCGAGATTACCGGGCTGAAAAAAACATTCGGCAAAACACGGGTCCTGGACGACATCACCCTCACTGTGAACAGGGGTGACCGCATCGCTCTTATCGGTCCCAACGGTGCCGGCAAAACCACCCTGATCCGCTCCATCCTCGGCCAGTACGTTTTTGACGGTGAGCTGACCATCTTTGAAAAAAACCCCCGTCGTCACCGTGAAGAGATCCTCAACCGGGTGGGATACGTGCCCCAGCTGCCGCCGCCCATTCAGATGAGCGTGGGAGAACTGGTCCACTTTTCCGCCGCCGTCTCAAGCAGCTCCAACAGCGAGGCCATCGGCCGTCAGGCGGAAAAACTGGGCCTTGATATCGATGCAAACCGCGGCAAGTCGTTCCAAAAACTCAGCGGCGGTATGAAGCAGAAACTGCTCATTGCCCTGGCCCTTGCCGGCCAGCCGGATATTCTCATTATGGATGAACCGGCAGCCAACCTCGATCCCCAGGCCCGTCAGACATTTTTTCTGCAGCTGCTCCAATCGATGAAAGACACCACCATGCTGCTCTCCAGCCATCGGGTGGATGAAATCAGCAACCTGGTCAACCGTATCATCGAGATGGACTACGGCCGGGTGGTACAGGACGAAATTATTGACGAGTCACGCCTGGGTGAAACCATGTTGAGCTGCCTCATCCGCCTCACCGATCTTCCCGCTGCTGCGAAAAACATGCTTGACGAGTGGGACTTCAGCCGCTGTGACGATGAACTGGAATTTGAAGGACGTTTCCTGGGAACGGAACGACTGCGATTTCTCACTTCCGTTTCTCATTTTGCAAATCATATTCAAAAACTGCGTATCCAATAAAGATGACGACATTTTTCCAGGTAACCCTCGCCGATTTCCGGGAGTCGGTGCGCGCCAAATGGTTTCTGATGTACAGCCTGGTCTTCGGCGGCGCCATTGTCCTGCTCTTCGTGCTGGGGGTGACCGAATCGAGGGTCATGGGTTTCACCGGTCTCAGCCGGTTGCTCATTACCTATATCCAGCTCTGCGTCGCCATTTTGCCGATCATGATTCTCATATCAACGGTGCGCAGCGTAGTGGGTGATCGGGAATCGAATATCCTTGAATACTTTCTCTCCATGCCCATCTCCCTGGCCGCCTACTTTTGGGGCAAGGTCTTTTCCAGATTTTTTCTGATCTTCATTCCCATTACCCTGGCCATGGCCGGGGCCATTGGTTGGGGCGCCGTCAAGGGGTTGGAAGTGTCCTGGCAGGTGACAGGATATTATGCCCTCCTGCTGGGCACGCTTTCCTGGTGTTTCCTGGGAATCGGCATGTTTATCTCCACCCTGGTGAAAAAACAGGAGTGGGGCCTTGGGCTTTCCATCCTCATCTGGCTGGTCTTTTTACTCTTTATCGACGTCATTCTCATCGGTCTCATGCTCCAGCAACGGATCATGGAAAGCGTCATCGTCGGAGTGGCCCTGCTCAACCCGGTTATGGTTTTCAGGACCGGTGCGGTCCTGCTCTTTGATCCGGAGCTGACCTCCATGGGACCGGCTTCCTATGTGATTCTCGATACCCTGGGATACCGCGGAGTGATGGCCTATACCATTTTCTATCCCATGTTCCTGGGCTGGCTCTTCTCCTGCCTGGGATATTTCCGCTTCAGAAAGGGGGACCTGGTGTAAGAGGCCATGAAAATTTCCACCGGCAAATTCTTCCATCTCATCCTGGGAGCATTCCTGCTTATGCCCCTGCTCCCCGGGTGCAGCCCGAGTAACGACGAGCAGTTGCCGGTGGATTTTGTCTGGGACCGGGTGGCCTGTGAACAGTGCAAAATGGCGCTCAGTGACCGCCGCTACTCGGCCCAGGTGATTGACCAGCGTGGACGGCCATATTATTTCGACGATATCGGCTGCGCCATCCTCTGGCTGGCGGTTCAACCCTGGCGCGAACAGGCCCGCGTCTGGGTCAACGATTTCAAGACCACCGAATGGATCGAGGCGACCAAGGCCCACTGGATTGCCGACGATCCCAAAACGCCCATGGGATACGGCTTTGCCGCCACTCTCTCGCCGCTGGAAAACAGTCTCGATTACCAGACGGTAGTCAGGCTGATGCTCTCCGGCAAACATCTGGCCAACGAAAACCTGCTGAAACATCTGGGTACCGGGCAGGAACAGGAGGAAAAGGGGCCCAACGGCTCTGATTCCGGTGTCCGGTCCGAGCCCTGAAACAAGATCCGGTAAAAGGCAATGGCACAAGCAGAGAAAAAAATCAGCCGCAGGCGCTTTCTCAAGGCCTCCACCTTTGTGGCCACAGGCGCCGCCCTCACTTACGGAGCGGTGAGCGTACCGCTGTTACGCAAAAAAAACAAGGTGCTGCTGAGACCACCCGGCGCCCTGGACGAAGACCTCTTCCTGGCCTCCTGCATCAAGTGCGGCCAATGTTTGCAGGTCTGCCCACCCCAGGTGATCCACCTGGCCGATATCGACCAGGGATTCGGCATCGGCACCCCCTACATTATTCCGCGCCGGGGAGGCTGTATCCTCTGCAGCGGCCTGCCCTGCGTGCTGGCCTGTCCCACCGGGGCTCTGAACCATCACCTGTCCCTGGGCAAGGATGCGGAAATGGGCATTGCCGTTGTCAGCTCACCCTCAACCTGCCTGGCCATGCTCGGCAAAAACGATCTGCTCTTCAGGCTGGAACAACTGCAGCAGCACCCGGAAAAAGGCGACATCGTCACGGAACTGCGCGATATTGTCGCCCGGCTGGCCGGCAGAATCAGTCCGGCGGAAAAAACGAAACTGCAGGAACGTTTTTCCATGCCCGAGATCTCCGAATCCACCCTGCCCCAACTCATTGCAAAGGTCAAGCTCTCCGATCTTGATTGGCTTATCGCCTTTGTCACCGGCTCCAGCCTGGCGCAAAGCGGCTGCCGGGTCTGCCTGGATGAATGCCCCATCAGGGACGAAAAAACCATCGTCTTTGAACCAAAATCAGAGACACAGGAAAAGGGGGCGTTCTTTCCCGTGGTGCAGACAAGCTGTGTGGGATGCGGAGTCTGTGAAGAAAAATGCCCCACTCCGGTTGCCTCGATCACCATTTCTCCCCAGAAAAAATGGCCGGGGAAAAACAAGGATCATGTCGGCGAGGGAGGACAGTCAACATGAAAACCAATCGTGATACCAAGGCGTCAACAACGAGTGTCAGGAGTTTCAAGGGTGCCGGTCTCCGGAGTCGTAACACCCCGCAGCCGGGTCATCGCCGCCATAAATGGCGAATCATCCGCTGGTCGGTCCTGCTCTTTGTCCAGTTTCTTTTTTTCGCCTCCTTTTTCTTTGACATCCAGATCCTGGAAGGGACGCTGAGCGGCTCCCGCTTACTGGGTTTCCACCAGATCGATCCCCTGGCCGCATTTCAGCTCATTCTGGCCAGCAAGATTATCATGATCAATCTGATCATCGGCATGGCCACCATCTTTATTATCTACCTGCTCTTCGGCGGCCGGTCGTTCTGTTCCTGGATCTGCCCCTATCACTGGCTGGCCGAACTGGGCGAGATGATCCACAAAAAACTGCGCACCAAAAAAATAATCCGCAATCACGGCTTTGACCGCAATATCCGCTACTACTTCTATGTAATCTTTCTGGGCCTGGCACTCATCACCGGCTACACGGTCTTTGAAACCATCAATCCCGTCTCCATCATCAGCCGTGCCGTGGTCTACGGGCCTTCCCTCATGCTCCTCTGGGTGGCGACGCTGCTGCTCTTTGAGATTTTCTACAGCCGGCGGGCCTGGTGCCGTTATTTCTGTCCGGTGGGGGTCTCTTACCAGCTCATCGGGTTGCTCTCGCCCCTGCGGATCAAATGGGACCGGGAAAAATGTTCCAACTGCAAACGCTGCCAGAGTGTCTGCCTTGTTCCCCAGGTACTCAACAACTGCGTCAATACCGGTAAATCAGCCTATGTGGATTCCTCGCTCTGCACCCGCTGCGGACTCTGCGTGGATATCTGTGACGACGAAGCGCTGGGCTATGGCCTGAAATATCTGGACAAACTGATTTAAACATATTTTTTTGCAACCACAGTAAGATGAAAGAGGTGCAATCATGACATCTGAACAACAGGGTGACTCCGGAAAAGTCAGCCGGAAAAGGTTTCTGAAGATGCTGTCCGTCTGCGCCATCGGCAGTGCGGTTTTCGGCAATGTCTACATGTTTCTCCGCTCCATCAAGCCCAACGTGCTCTATGAGCCGCTCAAGAAGATGCTCATCGGCAAACCGAAAAAATTTCCGGAAGGGCAGGTGTTCCTTCCCAAGGAGAGGATGTTCGTCATCCGCAAAAAAAACGAGTTCAACACGGTTTCTGCGGTCTGCACCCATCTGGGGTGTACGGTCAAGGAGGTCAAGCTGCCCAAACCCCAGAAGGTAACCCTGCCCGACGGCACGGAAATCGTCCAGGAGTGGGAGTATCACTGCCCCTGCCACGGTTCCAAATTCAGAGGGGACGGCACCATCTATGATGGACCCGCTCCGGTGGACCTGCCTCCCTGGGATATGAAAATCGCACCGGATGGTGACATACTGGTGGATACGGGAAAGAAGGTGGAGAAGGATTTTCGTCTGAAAGTGTAAGTTAACTGGAGCTGAACAATGGTGAGTTCGAAAAAAGAGTCGAGATCGCTCTTCTGGAGCTGGTCTCCCGGGTCCGACAGGGAAGCGGCGCAGGCCATCGGTTTTAACCTGCTGCTGCACTGGTTTCCCGCCAAAATCACCGAGAAAAGCAGGTCATGGAGCTATTCCGCCTGGCTGGGAACTGTTACCCTGGCCCTCTTCGTGTTGCTGTCCGTGACCGGGGTCATCCTGATGTTCGTCTATGTGCCGTCGGTGGAACGTGCCTATCACACCATCAAGGATGTTGAATTTGCCGTTTCCTACGGCTGGTTTATCCGCCGGATGCACCGCTGGTCCGCCCATCTGATGGTCGCCTTTGTCTTTCTGCATATGATCCGGGTCTTTCTCACCGGCGCCTTCAAACGCTCCAGCAGAAATATCGGCGCCAATCGCCCCCTTAACTGGATCCTCGGCCTTGTTCTGCTGGTGCTGACCATGCTGCTTTCCTACACCGGCTACCTGCTCCCCTGGGACCAGCTTGCCCTGTGGGCGATCACCATCGGCTCCAACATTGCCCGCAGCGCCCCGGTGATCGGCGAACAGATCCAGTTTCTCATGCAGGGCGGCACCATCATCGGCCAGAACACCTTGATCATCTGGTACACCCTGCATATCGCGGTGCTGCCGCTGGTGACCACCGGTCTCATCGCCTGGCATATGTGGAGAATCAGAAAGGACGGCGGCCTGGCAGCAGTCGAAAACATCCCGGAAGAGGAAGTTCGCGGCGAACCGGTAAAGGGTAAGACCTACACCCTCATGGGCATTACCCGGGGCGTAAGGCCCACGGTTCTTTACCATCGGCTCAAGGAGAAGAGCCGGCTCTTTGTCCCCGGCACCCTCATTCGTATCATGATCGTCTTCCTCTTTACCACGGCGATCGTCATGTTCCTCTCCACCTTTTTCACCATTCCACTGGAAGAACCAGCCTCGCTGGAATGGACCCCCAATCCGGCCAAGGCACCCTGGTACTTTCTGTGGCTCCAGGAGCTGGTGACCATCACAACCATCCGTTTCAGCGGCTATACCTTAAACGGCGGTCTTGTGGGCGGCATCCTGATTCCCGGTTTCCTGGTGCTGTTCGCCGCGGTCTGGCCCTATCTTGACAGGTCGCCAGGCAGTGCCGCCGGCATCTGGTTTCCCAGAAGCAGGTCCATTCAAAACACCGTTTTTCTGATTATTATCATAGCTATTGCCTGTCTCAGCTTCGTCGGCCTGGTGCTACGCGGACCCAATTGGGGCCTCTACATGCCCTGGCAGGCCTGGCCCCATCATCCAACATTAATCTAATTTATCGGCTGGAAGCGAATATGAAAATACGTGATGAAATCCTGCTGGTAGTCGGCGGTCTCCTGGTTCTGCTGCTCACTGCCGGAGTAATACTCAAAGAAAAGTACACGGAATGGAAATCATACCAGGATGAATTCATCCAGCTGGTATCCCAAAAACTCGGTCCTGAAGTGGCGGCTTCGGTGGACAGGGGTTTATATCAGATCTGGAATCCGGATCTGGGAGTCACCGACCGCTGCCAGACCTGTCATCTGGGCATCGATATTCCCGGCCTGGAAGGAGAAAAACAGCCCTTCGCCACCCACCCGGATCTTGATTTTTACAAAAAAACTCATCCGTTCAAAGATTTCGGCTGCACCACCTGTCACGACGGCCAGGGTCAGGCCACCAGGGCCAAGGATGCCCACGGCGAGGTGCATCACTGGATGACCCCCATGTACACCACCGCCCTTGCCAAGGAGTATGGCTTTGCCTCCACCGAACCGTTGATCGAGATGAACTGTAATCAGTGCCACCGCAGCGATCGGCGGACAAAGGACATGCCGCAGATCAACCTGGCTAAAAAACTGATGGAGGAGAAAAACTGCACCATCTGCCATATTATCGAGGGCACGGGTATGACCGTGGGACCGGAATTGACCTTTGAAGGGAGCAAGTATCCGGAAGGCTTTGTCTTTGACACCGTTGAGGGCAAAAAGAGCGTACTCAACTGGCACATGGAACATTTTAAAAATCCACAAAAGGTCAGCAAGGACTCGCTGATGATCAACTTCATGCTCTCCGATGAAGAGGCCAAGGCCCTCTCTCTGTTGATGATGAGCTGGAAAAAGAAAAATATCCCCGTGGCCTATCTTCCCAATCCCTACCGATCCGAATCCACCAAACCCGGGGCGGCAACTGCATCCATCCCACCGGGCATGGAAGAAGACGGGGCCACCCTTTACCGGGTAAGATACTGCCAGACCTGTCACGGAGAAAAGGGACGCTCCACCACGGCTGTCTATCCCTCCCTGGCCGGCCAGACCTACTGGTACCTGGTCAATCAGCTCAACGATATCAAGAGCGGCGTGCGGAAATGGCGCAATGCAAATATCATGAAACCCCATGTTCAGGATATCAGCGAAAAGGAGGTCAATGCCATTTCCAAATATCTCTCCGATATCTACAAAAAGGCGCAGAAAGAAGAGGAAAAATAAGGCAAGCCCAGGCCCGGAAGAGTTTACGCTTCCGGGCCTTTTTTTGTTGCGCTGCGACAATATGCCGCAGGTGGAAGCTGTAGCTTTAGCTTGAGAGGGGAAATGCCACAGGCTATATTGAGCGTAGACACGAAACCGGCCTGCAGCTTTCATCAACAGATCAGATTATCAGGAGCGATTACATGAAAAAACTGCTTTACCCCCTTCTCTTTCTCTGCATATTTTCGGCCCCGTTCGCACCCCCGGCAGGGGCCGCCGACTTCGTCAAACCGGCGAGAAAAGACAAATGCCCGGTCTGCGGCATGTTCGTGGCCAAATACCCGAAATGGGTGGCCGAGATCGTCTTCAAAGACGGAAGTTATGCTGTCTTTGATGGTTGCAAGGATATGTTCAAATACTATTTCAACATCAAAAAGTATGAACGGGATAAAAAGAAAGAGGAAATCGCCTCCATTTTTGTCACTGAATATTACTCCACCTCGATCATGAAAGCCGGGGATGTTTTCTTTGTGCTCGGCAGTGATGTGCTCGGCCCCATGGGTCATGAGTTCATCCCGGTGAAAGGCAAGGAGAACGCCGAAACCTTTGCCCTGGATCACAAGGGCACAAAAATTCTCTCTTTCGACGACATCACCCCGGAGATCATTCCCAGGTAGCAGGCCGCCTTCAGCGTCGTCGTCCGGCACCCTGTCAACATTAATATTCCAGAAAAACAAACCAAAAACACGTTGTCCTTGTTTCAGGAAAAACGAATCCGAAAAAAAGGAATGCTCCGTGTATCCAGATAAACCTTTCCGGAGTCAAAATATATAAAACACAAGTAAAACAGATTGTTAATCTCAGTCATTCAGGTATTTTCCAACGGGCATATTGCTTGCATTTTGTCATGGCAAGTCTGGGCATGTCGCCCGACAAGAAAACGCCAACGCTGCGAACGGGGTGACGGAATGACGTTTATCAAGAGAAAAAACAATCGGTACAAGGTTTCCGGATACGTTACCCATATCTGTGACAATAGAGGAGCGTATGACGGTATTATCAGGGAAGTTTCCGATGACGGCCTGAGCCTTACCCAGGTTCCAATCCAGTTCAACTCCAACGTAATGACCTGCGTGGCCGTTATTTCCGACGATCAGCTGACCATCAAGGTGAAACTGAGGCCGGTGTGGTCGGAGCACGCCGCAGATGAACTCTACCAGGATGTGGGATTCAAGATCATCAACTCGCCCTGGGGCTGGACGGAATTTGTCAGCAAAAACTCTCCCCGCGATCGGTTGGGACGTTATTTTGGAAAATATATGGGGAACGGCAAAAGAAAATCCTAACTACCCGGCAGGACCCTGCCGGCGATAATACCCGCCTCATAAAGGGCGAAAAGCGGCAGGGCGAGCAGAACCGTGGCGGTCAGCTCTCCCGCGCAGAGCAAAAAGGCGCCCACCACGATGACGATATAAAAATAGTTCCGCTTGCGGCGGAAATGATCCCGTGAAACCAGTCCGGTCCGGGTTGCGGTTACCATGAGAAACGGAATCTCGAAGGCCAGGGCAAAGGCCGCTATCATCCGGGCCACAAAGGAGAGATAGTGACCCAGCCGCGGCAGGGGTTTGAGATCCGGCCCGGCATAGGCCATGAAAAAGGTCAGCATCTTCGGCAGGACGATGAAGTAGGCGAACAACGCCCCTCCCGTAAAGAGCAGGGAGGCCCAGAGCACGATGGTGATGACGATTCGTTTCTCCTTGTCCAGGAGGCCGGGTGCCACAAACATCCAGACTTGATAGAGAATGACCGGGAAAGAACTGATGACCCCGATCATCAGAGCCAGCTTGATATAGGTAATGAACGCTTCGGTGAGGTTGGTATAGACCAGGCGCCTGATACCCGGATGAGCGGTAAATAATGGCCGAAGGCAGAATTGGACGATGGGCTCGATGAAAAGGTAGGCGATGATCGAGGCCGTGGCAATTGCCAGAAAAATCCTGATAAGCCGCCGCCTCAGCTCCCGGTGATGGGGAGCGAAGTGTTCCAGCGCCGCTAACATGCGCTCTCTTTTCCGTCTCCGGCCTCGTCCTCGGGCTCCCGGACGCTGTCCCCTTCCACCTCGCCGGCGCTCTCCCGGTCCCCGCTGCGGGCAATCCCCTCCGCTTCATCTCCCCCTTCCGGACTCCCGCTATTTTTTTCTTCCTCTCCGGGAATTTCCTGCCTGTAAATCATATCATCTGCAGCCACCTCTTTGGTGCCTGCGGCATCTTCGCCCTCATCGGCCCTCTCCTCCTTGACCTCCTCCCAGGTCCGGGTTTCCTGATCAAGGAGTTCGGTTTTGATGCTATCCTTGATGGCGCCGGCCGTTTTATTGAGATCATCCTGAACACTACTGATGATTTTTCTCTCATCGCTGAGACTGTCTTTCAGGGTATTCATGGTCTGTTTGAGTTCAAAAATTCCCTGCGCCAGTTTCCGGGCAAGATCCGGCAGCTTCTCCGGGCCGACGACAATGAGAGCCACTGCCATGATAACGAGCATCTCCGGAAGACCTATACCAAACATAAACGTGAACCTTCGGCTGATGGATGTTGATTGAAAAATTCGGTGATTGCAGGTAACCTGAAAAATGTACGGGATTTATCAACAGGTGTCAAGGACGATACCCGCACTCCGCTCCGGCACCGGTTCCATGCCGGTGACCGACAACACTCTCCCCCGGGAGATTGAGAATTAATCATTTTAAATTCAACAAGTTACGGGAAACAGAGCATGGCCGATTCCGTTACCAATCGGTAACAGGAAGGCATGCTATAGTGTTACCGGTGGGTAGCAGCAGGAAAAGTGCAGGAGGGTATTTCCATGAAATATTGACCTTTTTTTTTTGGAACGGGAATTGCAAATGTCTTTGTCATAGGATTTTGACATGTTAGAAGGGGATTTCATTTTCCGAGGTTGTTTAATTTTGTGTTAGGAGGATGTGGTGGAGGAAAATTACAAGTCAGGATATTTGACCCATGTAATCATTCTACTGATAGTATTGATTATCGTGGGTGTGGGCGGCTTTTATGCCAGAAAGGCGTTTCTTCCCGATGGATTCGGCAAGTATGGTCATTACCGGCCCGGAGCCATTGAGGATGAAATAAACCGGCCGCTGCGAAACATGACCAATGAATCATGCCTTGATTGCCATCCGTTCATCAAGAAGATTCATTTGAAAGGGGTGCACAAAACCGTCTCCTGCGAGATGTGCCACTCGGCCTATGCCAACCATGTGGATGAAAAGGGTAAGGTCTTTGCCAAAATGCCGCGCAAACAGGGTAAGGAAATCAGAGAACTCTGCCTGCGTTGCCACAACAAGGCCATCAAGGCCCGCCCGGTCACTTCGATCAAGGTCGTCGAGCTGCCGGCTCACCTTGAGGAGAAAAAAGTGCGGACCGACCATAACTGCGACCAGTGTCACCATGTTCATGCTCCGCTGTATTACGTGAATCTTGCCAAAGAGATGATGAACATGAAGGAGGAGAAGAAATAATGGAGAGAGAAAAAATACTGGCCGAGATCAGACAGGATCGACGGGCCTTTATCAAAAAAGTGGCAAGTGGAACCATTGCCGGTTCTCTGCTGCTGGTTATTCCCGCCGGAGCCTTTGAACTGCCGGAGCAGCTTCCCGGCATGAAGGAAGAGAAGGGGCCTTTCATCAAGGGAAAAAAATTTGCCTTTATCGTTGACATCACCCGCTGTATCGGCTGCGGATCATGCTGCGTCGCCGATAAGAACGAGTACAACGTCCCTGACGGCAACTACCGGACCTGGGTGGAACGTTACATCATCGACGACCATGACAATGTCTATGTGGATTCCCCCAACGGCGGTCTTGACGGCTATACTAAACCGCGGGAGGACCTGCCCCATCCGGTCCGCGACACCTTTTTCGTTCCCAAGCTCTGCAACATGTGCGAGAAACCCTCCTGTGTGCAGGTCTGCCCTGTGGGTGCCACCTTCCAGACCGAGGACGGCTTCGTTCTCATCGACAAAAAAAGGTGCGTCGGTTGCGCCTACTGTATTCAGGCCTGTCCTTATTCGGTGCGCTTTCTCAACCCGGTTACCAAGACCGCGGACAAGTGCACCTGGTGCTACCACCGTGTACGGAAGGGATTGCTGCCGGCCTGTGTCAATGTCTGTCCGGTACAGGCCAGAAAGTTCGGTGACCTCAACGACAAGAACTCCGAGGTCTACAAAATTATGCATGAGCCCCACGTTATTTCCATTCTCAAACCGGACATGGGCAACAAGCCATCACTGCATTATCTCGGCTTACGAAGGGAGGTGGTCTAATGAGTCCCCTGCATGGCGGTGCAGCCGCATTGACAAATTACGTTTTTCCCAACGATCTGCACGTTCACTGGAGCCTGATGATCGTTCTCTATCCTTATATCACCGGTATCGTGGCCGGAGCGTTTATCGTCAGCTCCCTGTATCATGTCTTTCACGTCAAAACCCTGCAACCCATTTCCCGTTTCGCCCTGCTGTTTGCGCTGGCATTTCTGATCTGCGCCACCTGGCCGCTGCTTAACCATCTCGGCCATCCGGAACGGGCCATGAGTATGATGCTGACCCCGAATCCCACCTCGGCAATGGCCGGTTTCGGCTACATCTATTCGGCCTACATGGTGGTGTTGATTCTGGAAATTCTCTTCATCTACCGGGGCACCCTGGTGGAGCTGAAGCAGAAGTCCCGCGGCTTTATGCGCTTTCTCTACGGCATTCTGACCATGGGCAGCGACAACATCGGCGCCCGCGCCATGAAACTGGATCACAAGATCATCAGTTTTCTCGCCGGAATCGGTATTCCCATGGCCTGCGTGCTGCACGGGTACGTCGGTTTCATTTTCGGCGGTGTCAAGGCAAATCCCCTCTGGGCCACGCCACTCATGCCGCTGATCTTCCTGCTTTCCGCCTGTGTCTCCGGGATCGCCGGTATCATCCTGACTTACTTCGTGATCAAGACGATCCGGCGGGAAGAGGTTGATATGGACTGTGTGCGCACCTGTATCAAATTTCTCTGGGGATTTTTTATCCTTGACTTTGTCTTCGAGATGCTTGAGGTGTTCACCCACTTCTATATGTCGACCCATCACTGGCACGTGCTGGAATCACTGCTCTGGGGTCCGCTCTATCAGTCCTACTGGGTCTATCAGGTAATGATCTTCTCGGTTATTCCCTTTTTCCTGCTCGGCTTTCTCAGCCTCATCCGTTTCAGTGACGGTATTGTCAAGTTTTTCGCTCCCATTGTTTCACTGATGATTCTCATTCAGGTACTGCTCATGCGCTGGAACGTTGTCATCGGCGGACAGCTCATGTCGAAAAGTGAACGCGGCAGCGTCGCATTTCACCCGGAATGGCTTGAAAAAGAGGGAATTCTCGCTGCCGTCATCATTATGGTGGCGCCGATAATCATTCTTTATATTCTCGGTAAAATCTTTCCCTTCTGGCAGGAAAAACGTGCCGGTCACACTGCGGCATAAAATTCCATCCGGAGTAAGGCAAAAAAAGATCAAACAACAAAAGGAGGTAACCAACAGAAAAAAGGAGGTGTAAAAACGAAGTTGTGAGGTAGTGGGTGTGTCGGGAAACCCCGGCGCACAGATAGTAGTGCCAAAGTACAAAACAGGAGGATAGCATATGCAACTTTGGAAAAAAACGGCATTTGTGCTGGTGGGCGGTATCTTCATCGCCGGCTCCGCCTTTGCCACCACCGAGAAGTCGAAGAACGCCTCGGATCCGGCAATCAAGGAAATGAATGTCAAGTGTGTCAACTGTCACTTAAAGGAGAACTTCTCACTGGTTCAGCAGTGGAAGAACTCTCCCCATGCGGCTGCCCAGGACGGACAGATTGCCTGTTACAACTGCCATGCCGCCGAAAAGGGTGATATCGGCTCCTACGAGCATGAAGGCGCCCTGATCAAAACCATCATGTCACCGAAAGACTGTGCTTTCTGTCATGAAAAGGAAGCAAAGGAAATGGCTCCTTCCCATCACGCTTCCGCCGGCCAGATCATGGCTTCCCTGGATAACGTTGTCGGTGAAGTTATCTGCTCCATGGAAGACAAGGCCGATGCCGTCAATGGTTGCTGGCAGTGTCACGGCTCCATTGTCAAAATCATGAAAGACAAGGACGGCAAGCCGCTCAAGAACGAGTTCAAGGCAGTCATGCTTGATCCTTCTACCTGGCCCAACAGCGGTATTGGTCGTCTGAACCCGGATGGAACCAAGGGTGCCTGTAACGCCTGTCACAGCAAGCATTCCTTCCGTTCTTCCACCGCCCGTCAGCCTGAAAACTGCGGGAAGTGTCATCTGGGCCCGGATCATCCACAGATGGAGATCTACAACGAGTCCAAGCACGGTATCGCCTACTACTCTTCTGTTCGCGAGAAGGGCATGAACGGCATGAACATCCTCAAGGCCGGCAAGTGGGTTCTCGGCAAGGATTACTATTCCGCTCCCACCTGCTCCACCTGCCATATGGGCGCCACCGTCAAGTCCGATGGCGGCATCACCGAAAATACTCATAACGTCGGTGACCGTATCTCCTGGACCCTGCGTCCCAAAGTTTCTTCCAAACTCAACCGTGTCGTCTTTGAAGATGGTACCCAGAAGGATATCCCGGGTGAAGTACCTCCCCAGGTGGGCGCCAACGTCAAGTTCAAAGAGTTCAAGCTGGTTGACGGCAAATGGAAGAAAGTTCCGGTGGAGAAAGAGGCCGTCAAGGTTGTCAGCTGGGAAGATCGTCGGAACAACATGAAGATCACCTGCAAGCAGTGTCATGGTCAGCAGCAGGTTGAAAACTTCTACAAGCAGTTCGATTCCCTGGTCGTCACCTACAATGAAAAATTCGCCAAACCGACCAAGAAGCTCTACGGCATGGCCAAGAAGGACGGACTGATCCACGGTTCCACCTTCCACACCGAGCTGGGCTGGTACTGGTGGGAACTCTGGCATCATGAAGGACGCCGCGCCCGTCACGGCGCCGCCATGCAGGGTCCCGACTACACCCACTGGCACGGTCTCTATGACGTTGCTCACAACTTCTACTTCAAGTTCATCCCGGAACTCATGCATCTGGCTGAGAAGAAGGGCATGACCGACAAGTACAAGAAGGAAATCGAAGCTATTCTGGCCAAGCCCGAACATGCCTGGTACAAGAAAGGCTTTGGTGAGGATGTCATGCAGGCCATCAAGGCTGAGCAGAAAGAGCGTTATAAGCAATAATCAGCTCAACTAAGCATATCAAAAATACATTCCGTATTTGATTGCTCAATCCCATACCGCCCTGGAATCCCGAAACAACATGGAGTCCGGGGCGGTATTTTTATGGAGCGTCCCATGAAAACCTCAAGGTATTTCACCATTCCCATTTCCCCCCTGCTGCTGGCGTTACTGCTCTCTTGGGTGAGCTTGTTCTCCGATGTGTCCGGCAGCTGTGCCGCAACGTCCAAATCCCGTCCCATCGACGTGCTGGCCTCCCAGGTCGCCGCCTTAAAACTGGGCATGGACGGCTATTATATCGGTAGAATTCTCACCGATAAGCAAAAACAAACCGCTGCAAAATTCCCCGTCGACAAGGCCTATGCAGGCACCTACAAGTTCCAGGATCACGATGTGTTCGTTGTGGCTTCCAAAAAATCAGACATGATTCTTGCCGTGTATCAACGCAAGGAAAACGGCACCCGCGATGACTTAAAAAAAATCGTTGGGCGTCTCATGCTGGAATTCGAGGAACCGACCACCATGGCCCATGACCAGATCATTTACTGGGCCTATAACAAGGATGGAAAAATCTCCCAGGAACTCTATGATGCCGCAAAGCAGAGCGGACAGCTGGACATTCTTGCAACAGTCAAATTCAAATCCAACATCACCAGCCTGGACAATGTCCCCGAAGATAAGGTGACCGCCACTCTTTATGTCATCATCACCTCAGAACCTCTGGTACAGGCCTTTATGAACAAGGCCGAGGACCACTGAGCCGAAGAGATGGTATTAATTTTTGAACCGTATAAAAATTTGAACTTGCATAATTGGAGATGAACCACTATATTGAGGGTAGATAGTTAGTTTATATCAGGAAGAAAACTCTTTACTCCTGATCCCGACGGGAGGAGAAGACGCCATGAAACGCCTGATCATCACCCTGAGTATCTCACTGGGGACTCTCTTTTTTGCCCAGACCCTCTGTCCGGTTTCGGCCCCGGCCCGGAATCTTCACGTCAACTCCTTTGAACTCAGCCCTGCAAAGAACGAACTGGGAGTCTACGAGCGTTATCTCAACGCCTCGATCCTGGAAGGAATCAAGTCTGAGCTGATCGCCGACAAGACCATGCAGGTCAAACTGATCTTGCCCGGTCTCGGCAGTGCCAGGACAGCTGCCGGCAGCTGGCTCAATAAAGACTATCTCTCCTTTTCCTATGAAAACAACGCCGGGCCGTTTACATTTTCCGCCGGGTATGTGTACCTGGCAGCGATTGACGAAAATCTCGGCCTGGATGATCTTGCCGCCCTGGGATACCGGGAATACAAAACCTACGGATCCTCGCCGGACTGGTATCTGGCCGTTGATCTCTCCAATTCGATTCTGCTCAGCGACGAGGTCAAGCTGGGATTCGATGCTCAGATATCCTATCTCATCGATACCTTTGGCGAACAGGATAGGAAAAAGGTATCCATGTTTCTCAACTTGCCCATCACCTTGAATGACCGTGTTACCATCTCGCCTAATTTTCAATACAGTCTTGATCTGACCGATCGCTCCGAAGAAAACCGGTCACCGGCTGCCGACACCGCAACTGAAAAAAACGGTAAACGGGATTTTTATGGCGGAGTCTCCATCTCCTTTGCCTATTGAAGGTCTTTCCTGCTTCTCTGAAACCATCCTTCTCCTTATCATTCCCCGCGGTTTTCTCTTCCGGCCCTAAAAAATCGTTTTCCGGGTGAGATTTCCGACCGATCCGGCTTTTTTCTTTTTAATTTTCCTCTCAATGGCTTTATAGTGTAAGCATGTTTCACCGTAATCCATGGTCCCGTCCTCCGGGAAACGGGTTAACGGCCAACCTAATCAATGTACACGTACACAGGGTTCGCAACACTATACCGGATCATACTTTGAGTTTTTCGCCGACCACAGGAACCGCATATTGGTCCGCTCTTTCCTGCCTGCTCCGAACCTTTACCGGCAGGAAAGAGCGGACGAGAATGCAGTGCCTGTGATCAAAGACGACTTTCCACAGTCAACAGCACTCAGGAGAAGATGTCGAAGACCAAACTGAGTAACTACCTTCCCTTGCAGGCCCTGTTTCTGCTCTTTGCCGGCTGGAGTATCCTGCTGGCCGGCCTGCTCTACTGGAATATTCTCAACCTCAAGGAAACCGCAATCCTTTTTGCCAAACATGACGCGAGGATGTCGTGGGAGCAGGATACGCTCTACCGGCTGTGGGGAGCCATGCGCGGTGGCGTATACGCCCCCATGAACGAGGATACCCCGCCCAACCCGCACCTCAATGTTCCCAACCGTGATGTCGTCATTGCCGGTAAAAAATACACCTTGATCAACCCCGCCTATATGACCCGTCAGGTCTACGAACTGGCCGCAGACAGACGGGAGGTGAAGGGTCACATCACCAGTCTTAATCCCCTCCGGCCGCAAAATGCCGCCGATCCGTGGGAAACCGAGGCATTGCACGCCTTTGAAAGGGGTATTCCGGAATACTCGGAACTACTGACCGTAGGAGGGAAACCCCAGCTTCGACTGATGAAACCCTTCATTGTTCAAGAGCCCTGCCTGCGGTGTCATGCCGACCAGGGATACAAGCTGGGCGATGTCCGGGGCGGCATCAGCATCACCATTCCCATGGAGCGGTACTTTGCCTCCTACAAAAAAAATGCGGCCAAACTCTACATCGCCTACTTCCTTATCTGGCTGACAGGGTCCGCCATCATTTTCCGGGCCAATGCGGTTCTCAAGAAAACCGTTGGGCAACTGCGTCGCAGTGAAAACCATGCCAAGTCCATGCTTAAAAATCTGGATGAGGCAGGGTTCGGGTTCTATTCTGTGGATAAAAATCACCGTATCCTCCACATGAATAAAACCATGCGCACCTGGTTCGATGCCCGGGCCGGGTCCACCTGTTACAAATCCATGCATGGTCGTGACGAACCCTGTTCGGTCTGCTACCTGGATGAGGTGATCACCAAGGGCCGCACCGTCCATTACGAGCTGCCGGTGGGCAACAGATTCTTCGATGTCATCAGTATGCCGCTGGTCCGCTACGACGGAACCGTGGTCAAAATGGAGATCCGCCTTGATATCACCTCCCGTAAACACTACGAGGACAACCAGCGCAAGGCCAGGAAGAATGCGGAAGCGGCCACCGCGGCCAAATCGGAATTTCTCGCCAACATGAGCCATGATATCCGTACCCCGCTCAACGGGATCATCGGCATGTTGCGCCTGATGCTGGAACAGGATCTGGACGAGGAACAACGCAGTTACCTCAAGTCGGCAAAGACCTCGGCGGATTTCCTTTACGGCCTGCTCAACAACATCCTTGATATATCCAAGATCGATGCCAACCAATTGGTGCTTGATGAACATCCCTTTGGGCCCGCCGCACTGCTGGTGGATGTGCAATCTCTCTTCACCTTCACGGCCACGGAAAAAGACCTGAAGCTGAAGGTGGTGACCGATGAAAATATTCCCGCGGTCCTGCGGGGTGATTCGCTGCGGCTCAGGCAGGTTTTGATGAACCTGGTGGGTAATGCCATCAAATTCACCGACCAGGGGACCATTACCATCCGGGCGAATCTGAAATCTTTTCAGGGGTCCACCGCCACCCTGCTCTTTGCGGTGGAAGACGAGGGGATCGGTATTTCTCCGGAAAAGCAGAAGGTCATCTTCGAATCCTTTTCCCAGGCCGATTCATCCACAACCAGGAAGTATGGGGGATCAGGCCTGGGGCTGGCCATCTGCCGGCGCCTGGTCGCCATGATGGGTGGCAGGATCTGGGTTGAAAGCGAAGAGGGACGCGGCAGTATCTTTTCATTCACCGCCAGGTTTGCCGTCGGCTCCCTGGACGAGTTGACCCATCCGGGTGTCGGCACCAGCATGGATCTCATCGCCAATCGGCCATTTTCCATTCTTCTGGTGGAGGACAACGCCCTTAACCGTGACGTCGCCCGCTTGACCCTTGAAAAAGCCGGCTGCACGGTCCACACCGTCAACGACGGAATCGAAGCCCTGGAGGCTTTGGCCGATACAACGGACAAATTCGACGTCATCCTTATGGATGTGCAGATGCCGCGGATGGACGGATTGACAACCGCCCGCTTTATCCGTTCATGTGAACAGGGGGTGGTTCCGGCCTCCGATGAATGGGAGCTGTTGCTCAGCCGCTTAACCGAAAAAATCCAGAACACCCGTACACCCATCGTCGCTCTCACCGCCAATGCCATGAACGAGGACCGGATCAGATGCCTCAGGGCCGGCATGGATGACTACCTGAGCAAGCCGTTCCAGCCCGGTCAGGTATTTGCCACTCTGCAACGCGCCACCGGTTTCCGCACATCGGAAAGCAGCGAGACCGTAAACGGCCGGGAGTCGAAAAATTATGAAGACAAAAAGCCCCGCAAGCAGGCATCCGACGTTGTTGCCCGCGTCGTGACCTACCTGGAAGAAACCTACAACTTCAATGACGAGCAGATATCCGACATGCTGGGGGCAACCCGGGAGAGTCTGGCCGGGAATCTTGAAAAAGCCGTAAAAGCCATGGGAAAAGGTGATGGGCCTGCCCTGGCCGCATCAATACACGCCATCAAGGGAACCCTGCTGAACCTGGGGCTGGCGGAGTGGTCTGAAAATGCGCTGAAAATCGAGGTGGCCGCAAGAGAGAACCGTCCAAAACAGGTTGACGGCCTTTTCCGGGCGCTGCGCCGCGACATTGAAAACCATCTCCTCACTCTTCGCAACTAACGGAATAATAACATAGCATAGGGTTACACACCCTGTGATCACCTACCCCCTCCGTCGTCAGCGGGAAAAACAAGGCGCGGCACCCGCTCGGCAATGGCTGTAACCACTTCATAGTTGATTGTTCCCTGGCGGGACGCCAGTTCATCGGCGCTGATCTCCTCTCCTGCCTGCCGTCCGATGAGAACAACTTCGTCACCGATTCCGACCCTGCCCTGCAGTGCGGTAACATCGATGAGGCACTGGTCCATGGTAATTCTACCCACCTGGGGACAGCGCCGCCCCCCGACAAGCACGGTAAGCTTTCCGGAAAGATTCCGACACAGCCCGTCTCCGTAGCCCACCGGGATGGTGGCAATATGAGAAGAGCGCTTGGTATGATAAATATGACCGTAACTCAAACCCGTCCCCGGTGGAACGGTTTTTAAAAACGTAACGCGCGTTTTCCACTCCAGTACCGGTCGCAACTCCTTTACCAGGGGGTTGGCAATTGCGGCCGAGGGCGCCAGACCATAGATGGCGATACCGGGTCGCACCGCGCTGAAAAGGGATTCCGGCAGGTCGAAGATCGCCGCACTGTTGGCCATGTGAACAGAGGTGATTCCAAAGGAGCCTGCGGTTTCGACCACCTTGTTGAAGCGGTTGATCTGTTCGCGGGCCGACTCTTTCTCAGCCTGGTCGGCTGAGGCGAAATGACTCATAACTCCGTTGATCCGCAACGCCGGAAAGGAGCGCGACCATTCCAGAAAGGGACCGATCTCGTGGGGCCGGATACCGCAGCGCCCCATGCCCGTATCCACCTTGAGATGGACAAACACTCTTTTCCGCCGCCGGTCACCTTCCCTGGCCAGGGCCTCAGCCATCTCCCTGGTGCAGACACATGCCTCACATCCAAGGGAGACAATGGCCGGGGCATGCTCAGGGAGCATCGCCGACAACAGAATCACCCTGGCATCCGGCACCGCCTTGAAAAGACGCATGGCTTCGTCGATATCGGCAACGCAGAGAGTGGTAATTCCGGATTCCGCCAGACGGTGAGCGATGATCTCAAGTCCATGGCCGTAAGCATTGGCCTTGACGGCAGGCCACAGGGGTCGGTTGGCGGCAGCTCTTTTCAACAGGCGCAGATTGTGGTCCAGCCGGTCAAGATGCAGATAAACCCTGGTGTGATGAAGCGGCCTCATCCGGAGGAAGGGAAAATTCAGGTTTTGCTGACGGAAATGACAACCCCGTACTCACGCTCCTCGCGTCCGGTAATCCGGCCATCGGCAAGGGTGACCACCCGGTCCATCCTGTCGGCCATCTTGGGAAGACAGAGAAAGGTGTATTCCTCTCCCGGAGCCATGTTTTTGAGACGTGCCCGCACGTCTTTAAAACCCCATCAACAATCTTTCCGGTAATCAATGTCTATCCGGGTACGCTTTCGCATGGGTCGGTTTCATTGTTATGGTGAAAATTTCCACCACTCGCTGTGGCGGATAATGAGACTTGAAAACGACGACTTACAGGCCGAGCAGCTCTCCGGCCAACAGACTGTGGGCATGGAGATGGACGGGATCGTTGAGCAGCGGCAAACGGAGGCTTGAACGCATCCGCTCCAGGAGATTGCCGCCGGTGCCGAAAAACGGTCTGAAAAAAATTTCCGTGACAACAGCAGGCAGGCGGGCAACGGATGCCCCGAACTTTCTCAGCAACTCCTCGGTGCTGCTGAGCGCCGGAGTTACGTATACAGGCGAATACTCATCAAGCCCGACCAGCTCGGCAGCCGCTCTGATTGCCTCGTCCAGGGAGCCGAGCCTGTCCACCAGGCCTAAATCCATGGCGCTCACCCCGTCCCAGACACGCCCGCCGGCAATCCGCCTCACCTCTTCCACCGACATGGAACGTCCACGGGCCACTACTTCCAGAAAACGAGTATAGCCGTTTTCCACGCTGAGTTGAATACTTTTTTCCATCTCGGGAGCAAGGGGCCGGCCGGGATTGATTCCGGCGGCCAGTCTGGTCGTTCCCACCCCGTCACCGTGCAGACCAAGCCTGCTGAGAGTTCCCTCAAAGGTGGGAATCGCCCCGAAAATACCGATGGAACCGGTCAATGTCGCCGGTGAGGCCCAGATCTGATCGGCATCGGCGGCAATCCAGTATCCACCGGAGGCGGCCACGGAACCCATGGAAACAACAACCGGTTTTCCGCTCCGCCTGGTTTGTGCCAGCTGGTCACGGATAATTTCCGAAGCAACGGCGCTGCCACCGCCGGTATTGAGCCGCAGGACCAACGCTTTGATGTTTTTATCCTGTCGCACCCGGCGGATTGTCCGGCTCAGGGAGTCGCTGCCGATGAAGCCGGGAGCTCCCCGGCCATGGATGATATCTCCTTCGGCAACGATAATGCCCACCTGGGGCAAGGAGTCGTTCCCACGGGTATAGGAGGGAGTGAAGGTGGTGAGATAATCCTTGAAGTGGATGTGGTTGTATCCTTTCTCGTCACCGTTTCGGCCGACAAGCCCCTGCAGGAAGTCATCCATCTCCGCCCTGCTCTTCAGGCCGGTCACCAAACGGGCATCAAGGGCAAGCCTGGCCATATCGCCGTCAACGGCCCGTAAGCGACTTTCGACATTATCGATGAGGTCGTCGATGGCACCCTCCTCCAGACGTCGCTGCTGCCGGACATCGTCGCAGTATAAGCGCCAAAGACGGCGCAGCCAATGGAGATTGGCCTCCCGGGCCTCCGGGGACATGGAGTTGCGCACAAGGGGTTCAACGGCGGACTTGTAGGCCCCGACCCGGAAGACGTGGAAGTTGACGTCGAGTTTGTCCAGCAAGTCGCGCGCGTAAATCCTGAACACCCCGAATCCGCGCACTTCTGTCAATCCCATGGGATGCAGAAAGATATTGTCGGCATGGGATGCCAGGAGATACTGTGCCTGACTGTAGGCGTCACCAACGGCAACTACAGGTTTTCCAGTCAGCTTGAATTCATCGATGGCCCGTCCGATGGTGAGCAGCTGATCAAGGCCGGCATGACGCAGTTTCCCCGGAGACAGGACCAGAAGCGAGATACGTTCGTCATCGGCCGCCCGGCTGATGGAGTCCAGGATATCCTGCAGCAGTGTTTCCTCATATACCGGAGTACCGGTCTCTTCTCCGATAATCTCGGCCAGCGGATTGATGATGGAGCGTTTCTCAACGATATCGCCGGCCGGTTCCAGAAGCAGGGCGCAATGATCCGGGACCGTGACCCGGGGATGATGGACAAAAACGGCAATCACCAGGAATAACAGCAGGAAGAATACAAGATTGGTGAGCAGCAGGCGCCCGATTGTCAGGAGTTTCCACAGCCAGTGAAACAGTACCCCGAAAAAGATGAGAATTTTTTTCATCAGTTGACAATCTCATGCTTGATGGCCCGTCCCAGGGTGGCAATGGAATAGGGTTTGGTGAGAAATTGGGAAACCCCGAGTTTTTTCGCCTGCTCCGCCTCCTCGTTGAGGGCGTATCCGGTAACGACGATGGCCTTCTGGCCGGGGGCGTATTGCAGGATGCGCTGATAGGTCTCCCGGCCGTTGATGCCTGGATCCATAATCATATCAAGCATCAACAGATCAACGCTGTGGTGGCGGGTATATTCGATGGCTGCCTCGCCGCTGGGAACCGAATAGGCCTTGTAGCCGAGACGGCTGAGAATGCGGCAGGCGATATCCCGTTGACTGGCCTTGTCATCGACAACCAGAATTTTCTCGCCCTTGCCGTAATAGGTGACGATACCCTGATCCTTGACGCTTTTTTCACTTTCCCGGGTGATGGGAAAAAAGAGTCTGAAAGCGGTCCCCCGGTCACTGCTGATGACATCGATGAAACCGCCGTGATTTTTCACCGTGTTTTTCACCACTGTCAAGCCCAGCCCGGTACCGCTGCGTCCCAGTTGTTTTTTGCTGTAGAAGGGATCGAAGATGTGATCGAGATCCGTCAGTGAAATGCCCGGGCCGTCATCTTCAACGGTGAGGACGGCATACTCCCCTTCCGGAATGGTTTCATAGCCGCGGATGGGAGAATCGACGCAACGATTTGCGGTGCGGATGGTAATTCTGCCGCTGATACCGGCCGACTCAACTGCATTGGCCACCAGATTCATGATCACCTTGTTGACGTGAACCAGGGAACAGCGAATATTGAAAAGTTCCCCTTCCAGATCGGTGGTGACATCAATACCGGAATATTTCCCGCTGAGACTGGTATATTCCGGTGAAGTCAGGTAACTCTCCACAATGGTATTGAGGTTGCCCACATCTTTCTTTTCGCTACCGCTCCGGGTGACGGTGAGCAGATCACTCACCACGGCGGCCGCCCGTCTGCCGGCATCACGAATCAGTCTCAGATCCTCCGCATGACGGTCATCTTCCGGAAGGTCCATGAGGATGAGTTCGGGGTAGCCGATGATTCCGGAAAGAATATTGTTGAGATCATGGGCAACGGTACCGGCCATGAGTCCAAGGGTTTCCAGGTGCCTGGATTCGTCGAGCCGGCGGCGGTAGAACTCGTTCTGACGCTGGAGCTGTTTGCGGACGGACAGATCCCTGATCGTTGCCATGCGAATCGCCTTTCCCCCTATAGTTACATAGTTAATCCGTACCTGGGCGGGAAAACCGGACCCATCTTTCCTGAAACCTTCCACCTCAAAGCGATCCATTCCGCCGTCGTCGCCATTCTTGGGTACGGGTTTGACCGAGGTGAGATCAAAAATCAACGGACAGATCTTTTCACAGCAAAACTCTTGTGGTCGATAACCGAACAGGGAAGAAAAATTTCTGTTGGCCAACAGCAGCCTGCCCTCCTTTTCAAAGATGACAACGGCATCGGAGCTGGTCTCCATCATTTCCCGCAGTGTCTTTTCACCGGTAAGCAACCGATGTCTCACCCGGTGATACTCTACGGCGGCGGCAACGGTTTGCAACAGCCGTGTTTTCGCAAAGGGCTTGCGGAAAAGAGCGTAAACTCCGGGACGGCGGTCATGGGCATCGACACCTGCGGTATGTCCCACAAGGAGTATCACAGTCACTTCATCCTGATACCGCGCCGCGTGCTCCGCCACCCTGAGACCGCTCATGCCGAGGAGTTCATAATCAAGAACGGCTGCGGAATATTTTTGCTTTTTTATACATTTCAGGGCCTCTGTGCCGCTGCCGCAGACATCAACCGCATATCCCGCCCCGATCAGTAAATTCCTTAAGGCCACGGCTTCCACCGGCCTGTTAATCGCGATGAGAAGTGAATTGGACATATCTTGAACCATATTTGGTGAATATCAGAATAAACTGTTAGAGAAAAAATCCCCACAGGGATTTCCCTGCCGCTACTGCAGCGATTCCCTCTGTGTTGTTTTCCTCTAATTACAAAAAGATCCGATAAAAATGTATCGAATCGGCCTACTACTGCACAATTCTTCCTTTGGCACAACAAAATATAATCTACTATTGAGATTCCTGCATGAACATTTTAGTCACGAAATAAGAAAGTGCAGAGGGATGGAAAGAGAAAAAACAGCAAGAAGCAGTGGAAAGGATATTTTCGGCTGTAACCGATCACAGGGCATGTAACCCCGCAGTATATCATACTTCCAAACTGTAATTGGTCACAGGTGCTGCAGATTCACACGATCTCTCCCGGCCGCTATAGCCCACTATGCGGCCGGGAGAGATCGTGTGAAGATGCGGTGCCTGTGATCAATTACTTTCGGCTGGTTGGTCGTGTTATCCCGTGGATACTCAGGTCTTCACAATGCGGCTGCCGTCACGAATGCGACGGGTTGGCGTGGATCATCCTCTCCGCCAAGTCTTGCCAGTATCCCCGCCTGCGATTGGTCATGCCGGCCAGAGTACCGTAATGCATGGCGATTTCCGGATCATGGGCCCAGAACGAATAGGGCAACCCCCCGAGAATGCGGTTGAAAAAAACAGCCAGGCTGATGAGCAGGATGACGGCAATGACGATTCCGGCAACCTGGCTCGGGGTGGTGAGAGACCCCATGGCCACAATCAGGGCTGTTGCCGTTGCCGGGGGGTGGTTGCATTCAAGCCATATCATTGCCAGGCTGGAAAGCCCCATGGCCAGTGAGAGAACGGCGATGGAGCCGGGGCTTGCACTTCCCGGGGCGGCAAGCGTTGAAGAAAAGAGTACCGTCCCCAGGAAAAGAGAGAAAAAACCCGCCCCGATTCCGGACAGATGGGCAAGCAATACGGTGCGGGGCGCAGCGGAGGCGGACATGGGCATCCGGAAGAGAATAAAGGCCGAAGGTCCCAGCGGCGGAAAAAGCAACGGGAAGCTGGTGTAGTAGGCAATGGTGGAGATAACGGCAAGGGCCAGGCTTCCCTCCACGAAGACGAAAATCCGTACCAACCTTTCAGGATGGCGCATGCGGGGCAACAGATAACGCAGTTGCAATCTGGAAAAAAACCGGATGATCCGGAAGAGGCGACCTGCCTGGGGAGCGGCGTCCGGCTGCCGGTTAGGGGCGAGGTATCCGTCTTCCATCATTGTACCGCATCCGTTTGGGTCATCGCCATCCGCACCGATTCCAGCGCCGGAATCGTCTCCGGCCGATCCAGGCCCATGAGACTGCAGATATCCAGAAAACCTTGCTCCGCCGCAAAAAGAATCCGTTCCAGCTCGGCCGGCGCGATTCCCATGGTGGCATGAACCCGGTGAAGAAAATTGCCCGTCCGCCCCTCTTGTTGATGCAGAGAGGCGGGAAGCAGGGAGGCGACCATCAACGGCAGGGCAATGGTCCCCTCCAGCTGCAGCTCGTCGATCAACTGCGGATCGCTGTTATGGATACCCACAAAGCAGACCAGCTGCTCGGGAAAATTCCAGGTCTGCAGAATCCAGGCGCCGGCCTGGGCATGATTCCATCCAAAGTGGCTGTTTTCGATTTGCGAGAGTCGTCGATCCCCCTCCATCCACTCCTGCACCACCGGACGGTAATACTCCGTCCACTTGGTCAGCAGGACCGGCAGAGCCACGTCGGCAATCAACATGGCGGTAAAGGCATCGTCAAGATACTGCGGACAGTAATGGGAGGCCAATCCCCGGGCGACCAGAGCCCGAACCAGGGAATCCCCCCAGAATGCCTTGTGGTTGAAAATCTCCTCCGCCGGCCGCGGCACGGAGTTCACCGTAACGTAAGAAAGGGCCACGGCGCGAACATGATCAAGCCCCAAAAGACTGACGGCATGCCGGATGGAGAGAACCGGGGAGCGCAGGGCAAAAAGAGAGGAGTTGACGGTTTTGAGAATCCGGGTTGAAATTTCCGGCATGGAGCCGATGAGGCCTGCGATCTCCTCCATGCCTGCCTCGGGTTTGTTCAGCTCCTCAATCAACCGCACCGCAGCCGGTTCAAGCGGCACCATGTTGATTTCGCGAAACAGGACCTCGAACTTGCCGCCGGCAATGGCGGCGTGGCGACGGATACGCTGAAACAGTGAAAACGGCACATTGCCTCCCGACTGCGTTGAATATTATCTGTTGGCAAATGAAAATTCTCTCCAGAAACCTTCCCGGGCAACGGAAGCAAGAAAATCTCTCCCTTTGCTCCTAGCGATTATTATATATGGTCCGGCGCCAAGAGTGAATTTCTTCCTGCAGAACAGGAGCATTTCCGCTTTACCGGAACGGATACACCGGGTTATCGGCAACAGGAGGAAACAGCGGCTTCGACGCAGTCGAGAAAGTTGTTGATGAAGAGTTGAAACTCAAAGGCCAGTATCTCCCGGTCCGCTTCAGCCTCCCTGACGATGGATCCGTCGGTTCCCCGTCCATTGGGCAGTCCGGCAAGCCAGTCGCGGTCATGGGCGACCCAGCGCTTGACATCGTCGGGATCGGCTGCATGGTTATCGGACTGGACGCCGATGATCTGGGGCCGGCCGACAACGGAGAAGGCCTCGACCGCGCATTGGTCGGAATATGCCAGGAGTTCGAGTCCCTGGGGCAAGGGAGTCTTCACTGCCTGACCATGCCATTTAAAGAGCTTGAAACCGTTCTTAAGCCCCCGAAAGATCGGATGCGCCCTTCCCGCTTCGGTCAAGGTGGAGTCTATCACCCCAACGCTGAGCATGGGATTCGGTCCGATCTCGGCCCCCAGGGCATCACCCAGCAACTGATGCCCGAGACAGAAACCGAGACAGGGCTTTGCCGTTTTCAGCCATTCCCGGATCAACTCTTTTTCCCGCCGCAAAAAGGGATATTTATCCTCCTCGTGCACATTGGGAGGGCCGCCCAGGATAATCAGGCCGTCATAGGCCGTCAGTTCGGGAATCGCCTCTTCCCAGACGCGGATCACCCGTCTCTCCACACCACGGGCGGCCAGGTTCTTTTCAAGCAGTTTCCCGGGCCGTTCCCAGTCCACATGTTCAAATATGACCAGTCGTACACTCATGCTCATCACCTCGTTTCAGCTGTTTGCCATTGAAGAAAACCCTGGTCGCTGGTATGGTTATGGCATATCAGTTGACAACCAGCAGACCACTCACATGAACGAACCACTTGCGGCGGCCGCAACAATGCACACATACCCGAAATTGCCGCAGGAGGCCAACGCAATATTTACCCTTCCAGCCCACCGAACCACTCTCTGTCACTCTTGACTGAAGATTTTAGACGGAACAACCGATATATCTCCATGGATCGATCTCCATCGTCCCGACAATGCCCCGGCCGGCCGCTTTGTACCGGCTGACCTGAGAGCGGAAAGAGACAAAGAGAAGAACAGCTATGATTTTCACCGGAATATTGCAGCTGCCGGCCCAGTGGATCCGGCAGACAGGGATCCCGGAACAGCTGGATACGGTCGATGCCGCCGGTCTGTTCACCAATCCCTGGTTCATCATCCCCTTCGCCCTTTTGATGGGTTATTTCATCTACAAACAGGCCTTCAGGGATATCATTATCTTTTCCCTGCTCCTTGGCATCTGGTACGCCTCGGGAACCGAATATATGCAGACCCTCATCGTCGACGGTGAACTGCAGCTCGACAAGGTGTTGCCGGTCATGGTCGGCGGTGCCGCCACCCTCGCCCTGATCATCTACCTGTTATTCGGACGCAACAACTGAAGCGGAATCGGATCATTCCAGCAACCGACACCCGGACATCTTCCATGACAAGCCGCGACGCCGTTTTCGTCATCACCGAAGAGATACGCTGCCCACTCTACCGGGTGGGAGAAAAACTGATCGTCGAAAACTCCGCCCTTACCCTGCCGGAGGCCAAACCCGCCTGCCTCATGCTCATTGGAAAAATCCTCGACATCACCCGGCAAGGAGGGGACGGGTATGAACACTATTCCCCCCGGGGATTGCGAAAAAGTCGGTTCGAATGCGGCGGCTGCACCGGCCTGATCAGATTCGAATTCAAAAAGGAAAAAGAATTCGCCACCCTGCAGATGAAGCTTCTGGCCGTGGACCGCCGACGCCGCCGGGCCGATAACTGGAAGAAATTCTACAAACAACTGCGCAAGGTGGAGGTGTTCAGATCCCTTGATAACGATAAGCTCTGGGACCTGACGACCATGCTGAAAATACGCGAGTATGAACAAAACGGTGTCATCATGCAACGGGGCGAGCCCGCCTCCCATCTCTTTATCCTGCTTTCCGGCCGTGCTGCGGTGGTGGACGATTCGGGCGCCATTATCTCAGAACTGGAGGAAGGGGAAATTTTCGGAGAGATGAGCCTGCTCTCCGGGGAACCGGTCACCACCACCGTCACCGGCATCACCCCCACCAGTCTCGCCCTGCTCACCAGTGCGAATTTCAAGCACACCCTCAACAAGTATCCCGTACTCCAGGTTTTCTTCTACCGGTTACTGGTGGATCGGGTTAAACGCAACAACATGGCAAGGTCCGCCCCCATCAGCTCCGGAATGAAGGGCAGTCTCGCAGACATCCTTCCCGTGGAACTCTTTCAAATGATCAATAACGCACAGAAAAGCGGCCGCCTGGAGCTGTTTTTCAACGACACCAAGGCCTTTTTCTCCTTTAACGAGGGCGAGCTGGTTCTGGCGCGCTATGGAGAACTGCACGGCAAGGAGGCCTTCTTCGCCGTACTCGGCAAGAGTGAAGGAGAGTTTTCCTATACCTCGGGACTCTCTCCCCGGGAACAGGAACTGCCGGTCATCGCCGGCTTCATGATCCTCATTATGGAGGGAATGAAACGTAGCCGGTCACAGGGTATGTAACCCCGCGCTACATCTTACTTCCAAACTGTGACTGGTCACAGGTGCTGCAGATTTGCCTAGACCTCTCCCGGCCGCCATAGCCCCGCTATGCGGCCAGGGGAGATGTAAGCATAGATGCGGTGATTGTGATCAATTACGATGAAACGCCTGGATACGGAGAGCGGCTGAAGATACCCCTAACGGTCCATCGCCTGGAAAATAAGACAGGCATTGGTACCGCCGAAGCCGTAACTGTTTGACATGACCCGGTGCAGCTTCTTTTCTTTCAGACGGGTGACAATGGGCATGTCCGCGGCGGCCGGGTCAATGCGGTCGATATTGGCCGAGGCGGCAATAAAGTCATTTTCCAGCATCAGCAGTGAGTAGATGGCCTCATGCACGCCGGCAGCCCCCAGAGAGTGACCGGACAGGGATTTGGTGGAACTGATATCCGGCACCTCGGTGCCGAAAACCTCGCCGATGGCCTTGAGCTCGACGATATCCCCGATGGGTGTTCCGGTGCCATGGGCGTTGATATAATCGATCTTCCCGTTGTCAACCATCTCCCATGCCTGGCGCATACAGCGCACAGCCCCCTCCCCCGACGGCGTGACCATCTCGTAACCGTCGGCAGTGGCCCCGTAACCCACCAATTCGGCGTAGATATGGGCGCCACGGGCCCTGGCGTGCTCCATTTCTTCCAGAACAACGATACCGGCGCCGTTGGCAACGACAAAGCCTGCCCTGTCAACGTCGTAAGGCCGCGATGCCGCCGGTGGATCGTGGTTGAAATTCTGGGCCAGCGCTCCCATGGCATCGAACATGCAAGTCTGGGTCCAGTGTTCCTCGTCACTGCCGCCGGCAAAGACGATATCCTGTTTACCCAGACCGATCAATTCCATGCCGTTTCCGATGCAGTGGGCACCGGTTGAACAGGCCGAGGAGATCGAATAACAGGTTCCCTTGATCCGAAAAGGAGCGGTCAGGCAGGCGGAAACCGTACTGCTCATGGTTCGGGGGACCATGAAGGGGCTGAGGCGGCGGATACCCCGCCGGCGGATGATATCGGCGGTAGCCACCACATTTTCCGCCGAGGTGCCGCCGGAACCGATGATCAGCCCGGTACGCGGCTGCGAGACCAGGTGATCGGGCAAGCCGGCATCGTCAATGGCCTGCTGCATGGCCAGATAGCCAAAGGCGGCGGCATCGCCCATGAACCGCCGTTTCTTCTTGTCAAAGTGCTCCTCGAGCCTGATGGTGGTAAAGCTGCCCACCTGGGAACGCAACCCCAGTTCGCGATACTCCTCCTGAAAGGTTATACCGGATCTACCGTTGCGCAGGGAAGTGAGGACCTCTTCCTTGCTGTCGCCCAACGGCGAAATGATACCGATTCCGGTGATGACTACGCGACGTATGTTTTTCAAAATCAATCCCACTGGTTGAAAAAAAAAGTGATGCCGTCAACTACAAAAAAACAGATTTATCTTGAGAATTCAATCTATTTCACCGCTTTCCCCTGGATTTTCACTCCATCCCGGGTATAATGAAGGCCGCCGAACCAACGGCGGCACCCGGGGGCTTGGGATCACCTTTTTTTGTAATCTTACGAGGTTATCATGCTTAACATAACGATGGAAAACGCGCTTAACAAACAGGTCAATGCCGAGTTCTACTCATCCTACCTCTACCTGGCCATGGAATCATACTTCCAGTCCCTCAACCTGCAGGGATTCGCCACCTGGATGCAGGGCCAGGTCCAGGAAGAAATCCATCATGCCATGAAATTCTATAAGTATATCCACGAACGCGGCGGCAAAGTGGTGCTGGCCGGCATTGACCGGCCCGAATCCTCCTGGGAATCCCCCTATCACGCCTTTGAACATATCCTCTCCCACGAACAGACGGTTACCGGTCTCATCAATAACCTCATGGAACAGGCCATGGCGGTCAAGGATCACGCCACCCAGATCTTTTTGCAGTGGTTTGTCACCGAGCAGGTGGAGGAAGAAGATACGGTGAACGGCATCGTCAACAAACTGAAACTGATCGGCGACAACCCCTCCGGCCTCTTTCTCCTCGATGCCGAACTGGGCAAACGCACCTTTACCGTACCAGACCGATAGACAGAGAAAATGGGCACCCGTGCTATCAAAAAACAGGTCCGGAAAATCCTCGCCCAGCCCGACCTGGACAAACTGCTGGATGATTTACACCAATTCCCCGAAAAAGAACTGATCAATGCCCTCTTTTTCTCCCTTTACGGTACCGACGAGCTTATCAGTCGGCATGCGGTATCCGCCATGGGAGAAGCCATTGCGCGATTGGCTCACCAGGAGATGGAGGAGGCCAGAATAATCATGCGACGTCTTCTCTGGAGCCTCAACGACGAATCGGGAGGGATCGGCTGGGGAGCCCCGGAATCCATGGCAGAGGCCATGTATCATCATGACGGGCTGGCCCGGGAGTATATCCACATGCTGGTTTCATACACCCGGGAAGACGGCGAAGAGGAGTGGCAGGACGGCAACTACCTGGAACATGAGGCGCTGCAGCGCGGCCTGCTCTGGGGCATCGGTCGCCTGGCCCGCAAAAGAAGAGCCGGATTGATTGAAAACGGCATTCTTGACAGCCTGCCGCCCTATGCGGAGTCAACCGATGCGGTCATCCGCGGACTCACGGCCTGGGCCCTGGGGCGTCTCGGTGCCGCCGAAACCGCGGCAACCATAAAGAACCTCGCCGATGACCCGGCAACCCTCCGTCTCTACCACCACGGCGCCATTGTCACCACAAGCGTTGGTGAGCTTGCCCGCCGGGCTCTGGACCAACTCCAATGAAGCCCGGTCTCTTTCCCCATGCAGGCTTTGTCCAGTTCCGGATCATGCCCGGAGACGTAGACGCCAACCTGCAAAGAGTACGGGATAAAATCGCCGATATGGAGCCCTCATCCGGTACCATCGTCGTTCTGCCGGAACTGTGGGCCGGCGGCTTCGATTATCCGAATATGCCCGTCCTGGCTGCCCGCACCCCGGAGATGTTACGGGAAATGCAGGATCTGGCCGCCGCATTCGATATCCATCTTGCCGGATCACTGGCGGAAGAGGCGGGAAAAGGCGACCGCCCCGGTGTCTTTTTCAACACCCTTTTCGTGGTTGGTCCCCAAGGGGTGAGGGGGAGCTACCGGAAGCACAAGCTCTTTTCCCTGTGGCGGGAAGATGACTATTTTTCACCCGGCCCGCTACCTGAGCCCATAACCACCGCCTGCGGTGATCTCGCTCCCCTGATCTGTTTCGACCTGCGTTTCCCCGGCCTCGCCGGCAGGCAAGGAGCCACCGGCGTTCCCCTGCTCGTTATCTCGGCCCAGTGGCCCCTGGTCCGCATAAGCCAGTGGCGGATACTGGTTCGGGCCCGGGCCATCGAAAATCAACTCTTTGTCGTGGCATGCAACAGCTGCGGAAAAAGCGGCGACCTCCTGCTGGGCGGCCATTCGATGATCGTCGCCCCGGACGGCACCATTCTCCTGGAGGCTGGTGAGGGAGAAGCAGGCGAGAAGACGGCCCTGGATGAAAAAATTCTCTACCGGCTGCGGGCCAGGTTCCGGACAATCGATTCCAGTTTCACCTAAGTCGTGAAGATTGTAAAACAATAACCAGTTACAGGGTTCAAAGCCCGGCGGTACTATGGAGCGCTTGCCCGTAAGCGCCTGCAAAAAAAAAGCCCCGGCTTCTGCCGGGGCTTTGCAAACACGGAGACGGTACCGGAATCAGACACAGCCGGTGGGCTTGGGCAGACCTGCCATCTTACAGGCTCCCTTACCGGGTCCACTGGGGAACAGCTCGTAGATTCTCTTCAGCGGATAACCGGTGGTCTTGGACAGAATACGTACCATGGGAGCGATACCGTTTTTCTTGTAATACTCTTGCAGAGCATCGATCACCTTCTGATGCTCGTCGGTAATTTCGGCAATACCTTCAACGCCCTTGACATAGTCGATCCAGTTTTCATCCCACTCTTCGTTGCCGTTGAGAAGGAATCCGTCTTCATCCACGTTGTAGGTTTTCCCGTTGTGCTCAATAGTTGCCATGCTGTGTCCTCCTTGCTACAAAATATTATTTATGGATTGATGAATATCCTACGCACACGTATTTTTATCTGCGTTTTTGTACTATACCAAAATATTTTTGTCAAGCGAGCCGTCTGGTTTTTTTCCCGGCCCATTCACGGGCTTGCAAATATCATTTTTCTCTGGCGAAATATGTTGAATTCAGAGTAAGTTGAGGGATTTCGGGTAACGGACAAGAAGGCGCGGGCGGTGGCGCCTTGCTTACAACCCGTTGAATTCATATCACATCCGTCCGACGAAAGATTCGGAGAAGAGCAGTCTGCGCAAAGGAGTTTGAGGATCATGTTAAAAATTTTACGAAGAAAGGCCCAGTCAACCGTTATTCAGGCCCTGGTTATCATCATCGCCCTCGTCTTTGTCTTCTGGGGCGTCGGCAGTGGTTTCGGCAACAAACGGAACCTGATGGCCACGGTCAACAAGCAGGAGATCACGCTGCAGGACTACCAAAGGGCCTATGAAAACACCGTCGAAAACTACCGGCAAAGGTTCCAGGGGTCGATTCCGGACGGCTTTTTGGAGGGACTCGGCATCAAGCAGCAGGTCCTCTCCCAGCTCATTCAGGGGGCGCTGTTACGACAGGGTGCGCAGGCAATGGGCATCACGGTAAGCGATCTGGCTACCCGGGAAAAGATCAGACAGATGGCCGCTTTTCAGAAAAACGGTACCTTCGATCTTGACCTCTACAAACGGGTTCTCAGCCAGAACCGCCTCACCCCCAGCGGTTTTGAGGCTGATATTCAAAACGAAATGCTTGCCGAAGCCGTTATCGACAGTATCAAGGGATTCACCGATGTTGGTGATTCCGAGATCAACGGCCGCCTGCAACAGCGCTCCGAGGAGATCAAGCTCGACTATATCGCGGTCTCCGCCGATTCCATGAAGGACAAGGTTGAAGTCGATGATGAAAAACTCGCCAAATACTTTGAGGAACACCGGGATTCCTACCGCACCAAACCACGGGTCAAACTCAAATACATCCCCTTCTCCCTCAAGGACAAAGCCGACACCATAGCAATCGACGCCGCGGAGGTGGAGGCCTTATACAAAAAAAATCGGCAACAGTACAACATCCCGGAAAAACGCCGTGCCCGTCATATTCTCTTCCGGGTGGAAGACAAGACCAACGAACTCAACAAAAAAGTGCAGCGGAGCAAAGCCGAAAAAATCCTTGCCCTGGCCAAAAAAGGGGATGATTTCGCCGAACTTGCCAAAAAGAATTCCGAGGGTCCCACCGCATCCCGGGGCGGCGACCTGGGCTTTTTCGCCCGCGGGATGATGGACAAGTCCTTCGAGGAGGCCGTCTTTGCCATGAAACCCGGTGAAATAAGCGATATCGTCGAATCCTCCTTCGGCTTCCACATCATCAAACTGGAAGAGATCAAACCGGCCAAGATCCGCACCCTGGAAGAGGTCAGGGACGAACTGGAGGAGCAGCTCAGAAAACAGCAGGCCAGAAAGGCGCTCTTTGCCGAGGCCAACGACGTGTACGAATCCATCATCAAGGCCGGCTCCATCGACAAATATGATACGGATGGGACTCGCAAGGTCATCACCACCGACTACTTTGCCGACAACTCTCCGCCCCCGGACCTGCCCACCGACCCGGCCTTCCTGCGCAGCGCATTCTCCCTGAAAAAAGGAGAGCTGAGCTCGGTCATAGAAACCGGCCAGGGATATGCAATCATCTATGTGGATGATATCGAAGAGCCCCAGGTCCCTGAATTTGCAACCGTGCGGGAGCGGGTCGTCGCAGATTTCACCCGTGACGAGGCGGTCAAGCTGGCGCGGCGGAGCGCCGAGGACCTGCTGAAGGCGGCACGGGAAAAGGGAAACCTGGCCGACGTTGCCGCAGAAAGTGGATTTTCCGTGCAGACCACGGATTTTTTCAGGCGGGATAATGGTGCGGCCACGGCCAAACTTCCCTTCCAGGTGATCAAAAAGGGGTTTGAACTTTCCGGCAAAAATCCCTTGCCGGAAAATATCGAAAGCAGCACCGACACCTTTTATGTCTTCAGGCTGGCGGACCGTCGCACTCCTCAACAGCAGGGCAGTGACAAGGAAAAGGAGCAACTGCGCAATCAGCTGCTGGGCGAGAAACAGAACCGATTGCTCAACAACTGGCTTGCCCATATGCAGAGCCGCTCGAAAATCTGGATCAACCAGAAACTCCTTCAACAGTAAAACGCTGGTCATTGACCACTGGGCATCCAACCGCCGTGGTATATCTTACTTCCAAACCGTCATTGGTCGCAGGCGCTGCATCTCCCGGCCGCTATAGCCTCACTATGGGGCCGGGAGCCTGACAGACCATTCCCTCCCTTGACCGGCATGTCCCCCTGCCGCCACATGATGGGCATGCTGTAACCCGGTGACATCCGTAATGGTTTGCGGTGTTGCCGTTTGCGGATTCCCGGGTCGGAATCCATCCCCGGTTTGACCCCGTCCGGATTTCCGGTTTTCCCTTTCACTCGGCGGCTAATGCTGTTATAATGGGCAGATTCGATTTTGCAGGGCCGGGTTGTCGCCGGACCTCACATCGACGCTACCCGGCACGCCGCGTAAAGTACCTACGGGCACCGTATCGTCGTGATGGGTCACAGGCACCGCATCTTTACTGAATCTCTCCCGACCGCATAATGGGCTATAAGGCCGGGAGAGATTAAAGCAAATCCACCCCGCCCGTGAGCGCTTGCAGCCAAGAGGCGCGTTAAACCGCCGGGTTGCAAACCCTGCGAGTGGTTACCAAGCACGATATGACATCCAGAAAACATCCCATGCCGACAGCTGATCCCCTGGCTGCCATTGGCCGGTTGTCGGCATTCGAGCGCTCCGTGCTCAACCTGATCGCTATTCATTACGAATCGGCGACCGCCTCTTTTCTCGCCCACTGCCTGGCCCGAACCGATATCCGCACCGACGAGGACAAAACGCCGACCATCGCCGTTTTGTCCTCCTGTCTTGAAAAACTGCGCCGGCTCAACATCCTCGACAGCGCCAACCGTCTTCCTCCGCCGGTGGCTGAGGAACTGACCAGGCGCTGTCTGCGGCGGGGCCACTTTGTCCGACTGGCCCAGGCCATCGAGGCCGAGGCCCCCGCCACCTATCTCTACGGCAAGCAGTCCACCCGCTGTCGTCACGCCATGCGGCAGTTCCGCATGGCAGTCTATTCAGCGGACATGGAGAAACTCGACGAGGTCGCGGAATTTCTTGACGAACATTGCCGGGAAACCTTTGGGGACAAACCTCCGGCGGTGCTGGTTGCGGCGGAACCCTTTGACCGGGAGTGGTTCATCACCCTGCCCGGGTCGCTGCAGTACTTTCTGCTCAACCGCATCATCACCTCCAGCATGGAGACCTTGACAGCCTACCCTGCTGTCATCACCTATCTCGGCGATGAATCGGCGCTGGATCTCCCCGATTACGAACGGATCCCCTTCCTGAGGCTGCTGGCCGCCTCACTGCTGATCCAGGGACATACCGGTGATCTGGAGCTGCTGCTTGACAGACGAATGGAATTTTTTCAGGCTGCCGGCTTCAGCGGCGCTCTTGAATTTCTCAAGGGTAACAATGACAAATCCCTGGATCTCTTCGGCGCAGACCTGCGACTGCTGAGGGAGTACAGTGATGAAGAGCACTCCTTTTTCTTTGGTCCCACCGGTTTCTTCCATATTTTCGCCCTGCTTTCCGCCGGCGGCAAAGAGCACCGGAAGCAGATGGATCACCTGCTGGTGAGCGCCATCATCAGCTCCGCCGGTTTTCCCGAGGAGATCATCTACCGCTTTCTCGCCTCGGCCCTGCACTCGGAAAAAAGCAGCCGCCCCGATCCGGACTATATCTCCGCCCGTCTCAGCGCCGAAAAGGCTTTTCTTCCCACATTGATCGGCTGCCTCTGTCTCTACTGGCAGGGATACCGGTTGGAATCGGAACTCACCGACAGGCTTCGGACCTTTCTCGACAAGGCCCTGGCCAACGATTTTTACTGGCCCGCTTTCGCGCTTGCCGAGCTGCTGGAGGCAACGACGGGAGCCGCCGACAAACATGGCCGCCTTGCCGACTCTTTGAGAAAAAAATACGGCTTTCCCTCCCTGGTACGGCTCATTGAACCGGAACAGTCGTGGAAACGCTGTCTGGATGAACTGATCAACGTCACCAGTCCCCGCAAGGAACCGGAACACAACACCCGCCTTGCCTGGATGATCGACTATGACAACGGTAAGGTGACCCTCATCCCCAAGGAGCAGCGGCGGAAACCGGCCGGCGGCTGGAGCAGGGGGCGGTTGGTGGCCCTGTCCCGCCTGTTTCGCCAAAATCTCGACTACCTCAGCCCCCAGGACAAACGCATTCTCGGCGGCCTGGTACAAAGCGGCGAGGAAGGCCAGCCCGACCAGTTCACCTTTGACCCGGACAAGGCGCTGCCCGCCATGGTGGGGCATCCTTATCTCTTCCTGGCCAAATCACCCACCCGCTCCATCGAATTCGTCAGCGGCGAACCGGAACTCCTGGTGGAAGAAAGGGGCGACTACCTCTTTATCCACTTTGCCCAGAAAATCGGCGACGGCAACGTCACCATCCACCGGGAAACCTCCACCCGCTTCAAAGTCATCGAAATCAACGAAAACCATCGCCGGGTTGCGCGCATCACCGGCCCCGACGGCCTCAAGGTACCGCGTTCCTCCAGCGAAAAGGTGTTGCAGGCCATCGGCAATATCTCCTCCTACATGACTGTTCACTCCGCCATCGCCGACTCGTCGGCCATGCAGAACACCGTCATTGTCGAGGCCGACCCCACCATACACCTGCACCTTGTTCCCGTGGGCAGCGGCTTCAGGCTGGAGATGTTCGTGCGGCCCTTTCAAACCGACGGCCCCTATCTGAAACCGGGGCGGGGCGTGGCAAACGTCATCGCCGAAATCAACAACCGGCGGTTGCAGACCAGACGCGACCTGAAACTGGAGGAATTAAAGGCTCGGGAGGTGGAGGAATCCTGTCCGATCCTCGACCTGGCCATTGATATGGAACACGGCAATGAGCGGGAATGGCACCTGCAGGATCCGGAAGAATGTTTGCAGACCCTGCTGGAGCTGGAAACCATCCGCGACCGGGTGATCATCGAATGGCCCGAAGGGGAAAAGCTTTCCATCCGCCGCGAAGCCGGTATCAACCAACTCAACCTCAATATCAGGACCAGCCAGCAGGACTGGTTCGCCTTCAGCGGCCGACTGGAAATCGACCAGGACGAGGTGATCGAATTAAAAACCCTGCTGGAACAGGTGCGGAACCGGCACAGTCGTTTCATTCCCATCGGTGACGGCCAGTATCTGGCCCTTACCCAGGAGTTCCGCCGTCAGATCGATGAACTCATTCTCTACTCGCGCGACGAGATCAAGGGCGAAAGCGACGAATTGCTCATCCATCCCCTGGCCGCCGCCGCCCTTGGCGAGCTCACCGACAAAACGCAACTCGACGCCGACGAGGGCTGGCAACAGCGCATCGAAGCCATCCGCGCCGCTGAAAACATGCAGCCGGAAGTCCCCTCCACCCTGCAGGCGGAACTGCGTGACTATCAGGTGGAGGGGTTTACCTGGATGGCGCGCCTGGCCCATCTGGGCCTCGGCGGCTGCCTGGCCGACGACATGGGTCTGGGCAAGACCCTGCAGGCCCTGGCCATTATCCTTCGCCTGGCGAAACATGGTCCCACCCTGGTCATTGCCCCCACATCGGTGTGCATGAACTGGGAGATCGAGGTGAACCGGTTCACCCCCACCCTCAACATCCATCACCTGGGAAGCGGTGACCGCAAGGCGACCATCGCGAAGCTGGGCAAGTTCGACCTGCTCATCACCAGCTACACCCTGATGCAGCAGGAAATCGAACTGCTGGAATCGGTTTCATGGCAGACCGTGGTTCTGGACGAGGCCCAGGCCATCAAAAACGCCGCCACCAAACGCTCGCGGGCCGCCATGCGGCTGCGGGCCCGATTCCGGCTGATCACCACCGGCACTCCCATCGAAAATCACCTGGGTGAGCTGTGGAATCTCTTCAGGTTCATCAATCCCGGCCTGCTGGGTTCCTTCAAACACTTCAACGCCCGCTTCGGCATTCCCATAGAAAAACACAACGACCGCGAAGTGCGGCTGAAACTGAAAAAACTGATCCAGCCGTATATCCTGAGGCGGATCAAATCCCAGGTCCTGGAGGAACTGCCCCCCCGCACCGAGATTACCCTGCGGGTGGAGATGAATCCCGAAGAGCGGAGTTTTTACGAGGCGCTGCGGCAGCAGGCCATCGAAAACATCGAGGAGGGCGGCTTCAAAAAGGGCAGACAGATCCAGATTCTTGCCGAGATCATGCGGTTGCGGCGTTCCTGCTGCAATCCCCGTCTGGTTGTCCCGGAGACGACGATTCCCAGTTCCAAGCTGGAAATCTTTGCGGAAGTGGTGAACGAACTGCTTGGAAGCCGTCACAAGGCGTTGGTCTTCAGTCAGTTCACCGGTCACCTGGCCCTGATACGGGAATACCTCGACAGCAAGGGAATCGACTACAAGTACCTGGACGGCACCACTCCGGCGCGGGAGAGAAAACGCCAGGTGGATGCCTTCCAGTCCGGGGAGGGAGATCTCTTCCTCATCAGCCTCAAGGCCGGCGGCCTGGGACTGAACCTGACGGCCGCCGATTACGTCATCCATATGGATCCATGGTGGAATCCCGCTGTGGAGGATCAGGCCGCCGACCGGGCCCATCGTATCGGTCAGAAACGGCCTGTGACCGTCTATCGCCTGGTAACCACCAACACCATTGAGGAAAAAATCGTCCGCCTGCATCGGGAAAAACGCGATCTCGCAGACTCTCTGCTCGAAGGCACCGACATCAGCGCCCGCATCAGTGCCGAGGAACTCCTGGAGTTGATCAAGGAACGCTGAAGGTTGAAGAACCGGTGGTTGTCGCCCCGATTTTCCAGCCGGAGCGGATGAGCATCTCTTCCTGCTGCGGTGTCAGCAAGGGACCGCTTCGCAGCCTCTCGATAATTCCATCCAGAGAATCTTCACACCCGGCCAGTTCATAGCCGTTGCCGCCGGTTGGGCGCTTCCCGCTCTCCTCCTCTTTCACCCGGGCCACCATACTCCAGTTGCCCCCTGCGTTGCGGCAGGCAACTCCCTCGGCCACGCCGGGGTTCTTCCCACCGGAAACCGTTACCTCGAAAGCACGACAGAAACGCATACTCCGATCCTGGAAGGTTGCAACCAGCAGCAGCCCGGCCCCTTCACCGTCCCCCTGTTTTCCCAGGTCGAGCAGCGTGCCTCCGGGGCTCTGTTCCAGGGCCTGGAGAAAGGCGGGATTACGCTCCGGAGACGAAATAAAGTCCACGGCGGGAGGCAGCAGAAACCGTGTCCCCAGGATGACGCCAAGCACCAGGATGACCACAAAACCGGCTGCCGGGACCGGACGCACCACTTCCAGGTGAAAAAAACCCTCAAGCAGCAGCCCCAGCCGGTGAAACAGCGAAGGACCGCCGTCTTCCCGAACCGTGTCAAGAAGCTCTCCCGGCACCTCCAGATGCATGGGGGCGTCAAAGAGTTTCCCCAACTCTCTGCCGGTCTGTTCAAACACGGCTGCCCGCTCCCGCAGCAGGGGATCGGTCGCCAGGGCCCGGCGTACCTGTTCGGCCTCTTCTCCTTCCAGTTCGCCATCCACATACGCCATGATCAGTTCATCAGATATCTTTTCCATCCTCTCCTGCGATCCCGTTAGTTTTGGTTTACCAAAGTCGGTTGCCTGTCCCGTGGGAAGTGGATTCAGTGAGAGGCGGCGACCAACCGGTGCAATTTTTTCCTGGCCCGGGCCAATCGACTCATCACCGTGCCCACCGGTATCTGCAGGGTCTCTGCCGCATGCCGGTAGGACATACCGTCGATACAGACCAGCGACAGAATCAAACGCTCATCCACCGTCATTTTCCGCATGGCGGCCGCCACTTTTCCCAGGCTCCACTTAGCCTCCACTTTTCGCATAATATTCCCTGTCTTTGCAACAAACCGTTCCTCCTCAAGGCGGAAATGCGGGGCACGCACCCGCATGGCCCGGCTGGTGTCGATCATCAGCCGGTGAATGATCTTGAACATCCAGCTGTCCAACCGGCTGCCGTCCCTCCACTGGTGCCTCCGGCTCAGGGCCCGGACACAGGCGGCCTGGACGAGATCGTCGGCCTTGTCCAGGTCGCCGGTCAGGGAAAGGGCAAATCGTCGCAGCCTGGGAAGCAACCGTACCAGTTCATCCCTGAACTCTGCGTCCTTGCCGCGGGCCCGCCTACTCATGCTTAGCCGCCCACCACCGCGGATCACCCTGTACCAGGCCCCAGCCAAAGAGGGGGTCTTTTCCGGGAGCACCCAGGTCAACGACATTTTCCCTGAGAATCGCCATCACCTCTTTTCCCGACCGGCCACCATTTCCATGGAGCAGATAACGGGCAGCCAGGGCTGTGCAATAGGGGGCGGCATAAGATGTTCCGCTTTTATATCGCACCCTGCCGCTGCCGTCGGGAATCGGTATGCGGACCCCCGGCGCCGCAAAGGATACGTAATCCCCCCGGCCGGCGGCACGATAGAGCCGCCGGTGACGATCAACGGCGGTCACCGCCAACACTCCCGGATATGCCGCTGGATAAAGCTCAATCTGTTCCTCTCCCTGATTTCCGGCCGCGGCAACAAGGGCAATGTCGCAGGCCAGGATCTTTTCGACAGCCCGGCGCAACAATGGGTTATCCGGACCGCTGAAACTGAGATTGATCACCTGCACTCCCTGGCCCGTCAACCAGTCCAGGGCCCTGGCCACGTGTACGGCGGTGGCCGTAGTTTTTCCCCCGTCATCAGTCCCAAAGGCGACGGCAGCCCACAGCCCCGCCTCGGGGAGAAGGCCGCAGAAATCTTTCCGGCAGCGGCCGACAAGCAATGAGGCGATCGCAGTGCCGTGATCTGCGCCCGAAGCCCGTTGCGATCCCACGAACATCCGGCGGTTGATGCGTTGTCCCCGGAGCACCGGCACCTGAATATTGACGTACCCATCCACCATGCCGATGCGGGCACCGCGTCCGCAAGCCCGGCAGGGAGGCGACCAGCCGATGGTCCCGCCGGGATAGTCGTCCGCGGCCGCGGCCGTCCCTTCCAGCTCATAGTAATGGTTAAGCATTATGGCATCATGTCCCTGTTGCTGCAACCGGTCGCGCACGACTGCCGCTTCCTGGCCCGGCGGAACCCGCAACCTGCTGACCTGTACCCCGATATGATCAAGTCTCAGCCGCTCTTCCTCAACCAGACCCTGTTTTTCCAGCTCTGCAAGCGTTTGGTGGTCCGCATCGACGGCCAGCACGATCCCGGCTTCAAAATCACCATCCGGTTCCGGGGCGTCCGGGAGAAAGAGGGAGTGCAGCAGTTGATTCACCCCGCTGAAGCAGGAGATAATCGAGCTGCCGAGATCGTGAATGGCTGCGGCACCGTCATGCAGGACTTCCTGCAGGTCATGGGGCTCGCCTTCGACATCGGTGTGGTGATCGTCGTTTTCCCGGTCGGCCCCGGTAAAATCGCCCTCGTTGAAATCATCATGGTCGGCCTCGGCCTCTCCGCCGTCATGGCCGTCACCGCCGTCTCCTGCCCCGGCATCATCACCGCCGCCATGATCTCCGCCGCCATCGCCTGAATCGCCGCTGTCGCCGCTACCCCCGCTACCCCCGGTTGCGCCGCCGGAATCACCGCTGTCCGTGCCATTGTCGTGATCACCGCTATCGCCATGGTCACCCCCATGATCACCACCACCATGTTCGCCGGCCAGGGCAACGGCATGGGGTGCGGCGGGGAAAAAAATGAATGCGGAAAAACAGTCGGCGGCCACCATCAGAAAGCTGAGCAGAATAATCAGGGCCCGGGAGCCGCTGCATAGGGATTTCATGGAATACCTCCCTGGTAATTGATATGTCATCGGAAATTGGGCCTACAGAGACAGACTCCAGCCAAAACCGATACCGTAATCCGGACTTCCGTTGGCAAGCCCTTTGCTGAAAAAGGCGGAGACCGTGCCGAACTTCCGGAAATCATATTGCAATCCTAGCTCCACGGCAAGACGTGTCCCGCTTATTTCACTATCCGGTTCTCCGCCACTGAGCTGGATATATGTTTCCATGCCGGGAATTATATCGCCGGCCAGACCCAGGGAGGCGGAGATAACGTTCTCCACCTCATACTCCTCGCCACTTCCAGCCAGATCGTAGCTCACCTCTCCAAAAGCGGTTAAATCCCCCACTTCCTTGCTCAGTCCGATACCGAACCGATACCCCATGGTGCCGCTGCCCAACCCTTTATCCGCCTCCGCCGTGGGAACGGTCATGGCCGCCAGCAAGCGTAGCTGCGGCAGGGTTGCGGATTCTTCAACGGCGCTGTAGGCAACTCCCATGGTGGTGTCGCCGATTCCGCTTCCGGATTCCCGTTTCAGTCGCCGCCTATATTCGGAAACGGATCCATCGGCGATTGTAGCCGTGATTACTCCATCGGCCCCGGCCGGGGAGCGTTGGTCGGGGCTATGGGTTGCCGTTGCTCTTTGATAACGGTGATCCGGGAAATGATGATCCGGATGGTGCCTGGTTGACGGATGCCTTTCCGGGGTATGGGAACCGTCATGGGGCGGCTCCGGATGATGGGAGTCCCGCCCTGCGGTACGGCTGCGGGAGGGACCGGATATAACCGGATCGACCACCACGGTTCGTCCCCTTATCAGCAGCGTCTCAAGCGTGGTTTCACTGATGGAAAGCCATGGAACGACGGTGATGAAAAATGACCACCGGGGCGAGGCTTCATATTCGATCGTACACTCCCAGGAACGCACGGAGACCGTTTCGTCGCCGCCGTAGTCACCGCGTTCCAGGCTCAGCCCGGTGTCGAACACCAAAGATGAGGAGGATGGATCATGGGTGTCCAAACCGGTTGCCTTACCGGCCAGAAGACCCAATATGCCACATGCCAATACCGGAATAATTCGTACTCTTTGTCCTTGCATGGAAATTCTCCCCCTGGTTGCGCCGGGTTGGGGTCCGCCCCTGGATACGGCGGCAAGATTCGGGTCCCCCTTTGTGTTTACCCTGCTTCTGCCATGACAACGAATCAGGCCGGATTTTATTCCCCCCAAAAAAAAATCTTTTCCCGGAAACATCTTTCCCGGCGGAAAAAAAAAATTCAGAAGCCCCATTTTTCGGGAATAGATCTCTTTGCCGATCGTTATCTCTCCAGAACAGCCGTTAAACTCGGTGAGCGGTTACCATCACGTCAGTCAATGGGAGGAGATCATGACCGGAACCACAGACAGATCCATTTTCAATCGCCGCGAATCCGGAGTGCGCGGATATTGCCGCCGCTTCAAGGGAATTTTCACCTCGGCCACCGGCTCGATCATGTGCGATGCAACCCGGCGGAAATATATCGACTTTCTTGCTGCCTGCGGCGCTCTGAACTACGGGCACAACGACCCGGACATGCGCGCGGCTCTCATATCCCACCTTTCACGAAACGGGATGAGCGCCTGTCTCGACCTCCACAGCGATGTCAAGGGCGCCTTTCTCGAATCTTTCCAGGAGCTGATCCTGCAACCGCGGGGCATGGATTACCGCGTCCAGTTCACCGGCCCCACCGGTACCAATGCGGTGGAAGCCGCCATGAAGCTTGCCAGGAAAGTGACGGGCCGGAGCAATATCATCGCCTTTACCAACGGCTTTCATGGTGTATCCCTGGGCGCCCTTGCCGCCACCGGCAACAGGTACAACCGCATGGATGCCCTGCTGCCGGGGATAACCAGGGTACCTTATGACGGCTATCTGGGACCGGAGGTGGATACGGCGGAGTATCTCGATCTCCTTCTTGAAGACCCTTCAAGCGGTGTGGACCCACCCGCAGCCGTAATCCTGGAAACGGTCCAGGGAGAAGGCGGCCTGAATGCGGCATCCGCCGCCTGGCTGCGAAAAATTGCCGCCATCGCCCGGAACCACGGGGCACTGCTGATTATCGATGATATCCAGGCGGGTTGCGGCCGCACCGGCACCTTTTTCAGCTTCGAAGAAATGGGGATCCGGCCGGATCTGGTGACGCTTGCCAAATCGATATCAGGTTACGGCCTGCCCATGGCCCTGGTTCTCATCCGGCCGGAACTTGACCAGTGGAGCCCGGCAGAGCACAACGGTACCTTCCGGGGCAACTCCCATGCCTTTGTCACCGCCCGGGTCGCCCTTGAAAAGTTCTGGAGCGATAACTCTTTTTCCCGGTCGATCAGGAGTCGGAGCGCTCTGGTCACCAGGGAGCTGCGCGCCATCCGTACCATGATGTCCGGCTCCAGACTGAAAGGACGCGGCATGATGCAGGGAATCGACGTTGGGTGCGGCCGGAGGGCAGCGGAGATCTGCGCCCTCTGTTTTCGCCATGGCCTCATCTGCGAAACATCAGGGCCCCATGACGAGGTTATCAAGATTCTGGCGCCCCTGAACATACCCCGCCCTTTGCTGCAGCAGGGGCTTGCCGTTCTTGGAAGAGCGGTACGGGAAACCACGGGCCGTAAACACAAAATCATGAAAAAAAAGGCGAAAAAGCACCATGATTACCCAACTCTTCACCACCACCGTAACGGATCCGCCAAAACACCCTCCGGGCATTGTGCTCACCTGCTGCGAGCATGACAACACCATTCGGCACCAACCGGGCGAACGGCTGCACCACCTCTTTGAAGAGCGGGTGGACCGGTACCGGGCGGAGCAAAACACCTCCCATCCGGCGGTGATCGGCCGCAATAGGAACTGGAGTTATATACAACTGGAGGAAAAGGCCAATCAGCTGGCTCATTATCTGCTTCAGCAGGGGCTTGGTCCGCACCATCGGATCGGCTTGCTCTTCGGCAGGGGGATAGATGGATATGCGGCCATGTTGGCGATCCTCAAAATCCAGGCAGCCTATGTTCCCCTGGATCCCGCCTTTCCCGCTGATCGCCTTGCCTACATTGCCGCCGACGCCGATCTCAAGGCGATTCTGACTCTCTCCGGTTTCGAAAAACCGGCAGCGGAGACCGGACGGCTTGTCATCCAACTTGATCGTCATGCCGAAAAAATCGCCTGCTGTTCCCGCAGTCGACCCACCAGGGAGCAGACCGGGGAGCCGCGGCATCAACTCTGTTATATCATCTACACCTCCGGGACCACGGGACACCCAAAGGGCGTACCCGTGGAGCATGCCGCCATCTGCAACTTCGTTCGAACAGCTGCGGAGATATATGGTTACCAACAGACAGACAGGGTCTACCAGGGCTTGACCATGGCCTTTGATTTTGCCGTGGAAGAGATCTGGGTGCCCCTGGTGGTGGGTGCCGCTCTGGTTCCCGCCCATGGGGGCACCGCCCTGCTGGGCGAGGAACTTGCAGACTTTCTTTGCAGAGAACGGATCAGCGCCCTCTGCTGCGTCCCCACCCTGCTGGCCACCATCGATGCCGAGTTACCGGCTCTACGGCTGCTCATCGTTTCCGGAGAGGCCTGTCCCCGCGATCTCCTGACCAGGTGGCACCGGCCGGGCCGCATTGTGCTCAATGCCTACGGTCCCACCGAAACTACGGTAACCGCCACCCTGGCCCGGCCCACGCCCCGGGACAGAAAATTGACCATCGGCAAACCCCTGCCCACCTATTCGGTACTGATTCTTGAACCGGGCACCACAAGAGTTCTGCCCCCGGGCAGGGAGGGGGAAATCTGTATTGCCGGGGTGGGGGTGGCCAGGGGATATCTGCACCGCAGGCAACAGACCGCCAAGGCCTTTATTGCAGATTTTTTACACCTTGCCGGCAACCCGTCCGGACTGATCTACCGGACCGGCGACCTGGGGCTGATCAACGATGAGGGCGAGGTGGAATACCGGGGTCGCATCGACCTGCAGGTCAAGATTCGCGGTTATCGCATCGAGTTAACCGAAATCGAATCCGTGCTGCTTGGTATCCCGGAGATCGCCCAGGCCGTGGTCACCACCTTTGAACCCTGCCCGGGGTCCAGGGAACTGGCGGCCTATTACACACTCCGCGACCGGGAAGAAGACAAGGGTTTTTCCGAACAGGAACTGGTGGAAACCCTGCGCATCATGCTGCCTGATTATATGGTTCCCGCCTTTTATGAACGGTTGCCGGCAATGCCCATGCTGGCCAGTGACAAGGTGGACCGCAGCGCTCTGCCCGCACCATCCGGCAGGCGCAGAAACGGCAGAGGGCGCGTCTTTGCGGTTCCCCGCAGCCCCCTTGAAAAGAGCATTACCCGGCTGCTTGCCGAACTGCTGCAGACGGAGCGGATCTCGGTGGAAGATCATTTCTTCGACGATCTTGGAGCCAATTCCCTGCTCATGGCCTGGTTCTGCAGCAGGTTCCGGCAACAGTTTCCGGACCTTGACATTTCCATGCGTACCGTCTACGCCTCTCCCACGGTCGCGAAACTGGCCGCATCCCTGCAGGCGGGGCAAGCTGAAGAGAAAGGGGAGAAACGGTTAAATTTTCGTCCGGTTACCGATGATTTCAAGGTTCCCGGTCGCCTTTCTTATATCCTCTGTGGAGCCTGTCAACTGGCGGTTTATCTTATCTTTATTATCGGCTTGATCACGATGGGCGGCATTTTCCTGGATCCGGTCACGGCGGCGGTGGGTTTTCCTTCACGTTTTCTCCGCGCGTCTCTCTTCTGTAACGGCTGGTTTTTCGGCTGGACCGGCCTGGCAATAGTAGCCAAATGGCTTCTGGTCGGCAGATGGAAAGGGCAAAAAATTCCGCTCTGGGGAGTACGATATTTCCGGCTCTGGTTGCTGAAACGCATTCTCCACTCAGCCCCGGTGATGCTGCTGAGGGGCTATCCCCTATATACCCTGTACCTGAGGCTGCTGGGAGCGAAAATCGGTCGCAACACGGTTCTGGAAGGACAGGTATCCCCGCTCTGCGCCGACCTGCTTACCATCGGTAATAATTCCGTTTTGGGAAAAGATGCCAGGATCGTGCCGTACAAGGCCCGTAACGGCTATATCCACACCGGCCCGGTTCGCCTGGGCAATGGGGTGAGTATTGGAGACGGCAGCATCATCGACATCAATACGGAGATGAAAAATGGTTCCAGCCTGGCCCACGCCTCCTGTGTGCAGGAAGGACAGGTACTTGCCTCCGATACCCACTATCACGGCAATCCCGCGGAAAAGACCACCGCGGCAAGGCGACTTAAAACAGACAAGCGGGTAAGCTCCGGCAGAATCATCCTGTTTTCCCTTCTGCAGGTATGGGTGTACTGTTGTCTCCTTTTACCGGCCGGTCTGCTGCTCTGCCTCCGATTGCAGGAAGGGCTTGCCGGTTTATGTGCAAGCTGCACCGGCCTGTCCCTGTACAGCGGCATTCTCGGCTTAAGCGGGTGCATATTTATGAGTCTGTCGGCAGGGATCATCCTGGTCAATACCATCATCCCAAGACTGCTCAACCGCCTGTTACAACCGGACAAAGTATATGTCCTCTATGGATTCCACTATGTTATCTTCAAAGTCGTACAGCGGTTGAGCAACTCCGCCTTTCTTACCAATCTCTTTGGAGATTCATCCTACATCATCCACTATATGCGATGGGTGGGGTATCGTTTCGGCAGGATTATCCAGACCGGCTCCAACTTCGGACTGGAGCACCGGCACGACAATCCCTTTCTCTGCCGTTTCGGAGCAGGTACCATGATCTCGGACGGATTCCATATGGCCAACTGCGAACCGGCACCCACCGGATTCCGGTTGCGAAAAAACAGTGTGGGAGAAAAAAACTTTATCGGCAACCGGGTATTCTATCCGGTGAATGGAAAAACAGGCGACAACTGCCTCATTGCCACCAAGGCCATGGTGCCGGTGGAAGGTGAGTTAAGGGAACACCAGGGAATACTTGGATCACCCCCATTCCGGATTCCAAGATCAGTGGAACGTGACAAAACCTTTACTGAAGATCAGGGAGCCAAGGGAGCCGCTTTTCAAAAAGCGGGACTGGCCAGGAAAAACAGGGCCAACCTGAAAACCATCGGTCTCTGCCTCTTGAGTTGGTGGGTCTACCTGGTGGCCATCCTGGCGGCGGACTGCACGGCTGTCCGGTATGAGTATCTGCAAGGTCCCTGGGAAGCTCTTCTGCTGGGGGTGTTGTTCACTCTCTTTTCCATTGGATATTTTATTGTCAGGGAAAGGGCGGTTGTGGGTTTCGGCCCCATGCGACCGCTGTTCGTCTCTATTTATGATGCCGAATACTGGCGGGTTGAACGGCTTTGGAAACACTCGGAAATGTTCCTGCGCCATCTCTGGACAGGTACTCCCTTTCGTTATTTCATCAATCGCTTATGTGGAATTCGCCAGGGAAAAATGGTCTTTGACGACGGTTTTGCAGCTTCGGAAAAAACCCTGGTAAGCATCGGTGATTACTGCAACCTCAATGAGCACTGCGTTCTCCAGGCTCACTCACTGGAAGACGGGGTGTACAAATCCGACCATATTGTCGTGGGTGATCGCTGCAGCATCGAACCGGCCGCCTTTGTCCATTACGGCGTTACCCTGGCCCAAGAGGTGACTCTGGCAACGGATTCATTCATAATGAAGGGAGAAAAACCCGCCGAAAAAACCACCTGGATGGGAAATCCGGCGCGCTGCGTCGAAAGTGTCGTCAGCAGCAAACAAAGGAGCAACAAAGCGGTATTTTAGCAGTTTGCAGCACCTGCGACGACGTTCTCAGGCCACCAGATGACAAAATTTGTCACCTGGTGGCCTTTTTTGTCACAACCAAGGCCATTCTTTGTCACAACCAGACCCCGTCCCAACATATCCCAGATCAACACCCATCCCACGCCACCCACAATATGTTATAATTACGAAAGAAACATATCAAAGCGACACCATATTGATATTTATCCTACTCTGGCATACCATTTGTATGCTAAGGTTTAGATCAACAAAACACAGAACGATTGATTCAACTCTTACCTAAAAAAACACGGAGGACAAAACGTAATGAACAGAATGAAAAAAATGAAAGGTCAAGAAGGCTTCACCCTCATCGAGCTGATGATCGTCGTCGCAATCATCGGCATCCTGGCCGCCGTGGCCATCCCGCAGTACCAGAACTTCACCAAGAAGAGTAAGGCTTCAGAGGCCAAGGTGATTCTGGATGGTATTATTACCGGCGAGGCAGCCTATCAGGCTGAACATGATTCCTTTACCCAAGGACTTGTGGCCAATCTCGGCGATCCCGCCGCAGGAGCTCATTATTACGATTACACTATTACAACCGCAAATACCACTTTGGTCACTGCCACAGCTTCTCCAAACGGCACTGGAACAGCAGCTGGACTTACAAGTAACTGGGCAATCACCTACAACAAAGATGGTTCAAGAAGTACTAATTTTCCGGCTCAGGGCTGGTAGTCGATTTGGAAAAATTTGTTAAATTTTCCACAATATCAGTTATATCAAGAGGGGACAACATGTCCCCTCAATTTATTTCTAATCTAACGTATCCCCAAAAAAGAAACCTAAAATCAGCCACCAATTTGTTATCATACGGTCTATATATATCCCTTGGTTCTAACCGTCCACAACTATCATATATTTCTATAAACTCTTTTTATTGTTATACTGAACAATATGCAAAGGATTCAGTAAAGATATGGTGCCAGTGAGCGCTTGCAAAAAATTTCTCACGCAGATTTATCATTCCAAGAAAAAAGATAATTTGGAAAAAAATCTTATATCTTTCTCTCCTTACAAAACTACTTTTCTTCTACTAATCGGCATCACACTCATCATTTCATATCAAAACAGTCTGAGTGGCCCATTTGTTTTTGATGATATTGGCAACATCACGAATAATCCTTATATTCGGGTCTCCAGCTTCTCGGCAGAAGAATTCAACAAAATAATATCACCATATCAGCCCTGCAAAAACAGGGTGATTGCAAACTTATCATTTGCTATCAATTACTATCTTGGTGGTCTGAATCCTGTCGGTTTTCACTTTGTAAATATTCTTATCCATCTCATTACCTCTTTTTTAGTATACGCTCTTTTTCAGTGGTATTTCCAACATATTCCACTGAAATCAACATGGATCTCCACTATCATAGGCGGATTTGCCGCCTTATTATGGGCAACCAACCCGATACATACCAATGCAGTGACCTATATTGTTCAGCGCATGACAAGCTTGAGTACCATGTTTTGTCTTGCTTCTTTACTTATTTATCTTCAGGCTCGTAGTACTGTAACTACAAAAAAAACTTCCATCTCTCTCACAATAAAAATCTACGGACTTTACACTATATCTTGTTTATTCTGGATTTTAGCTATATTAAGTAAAGAAATTGCAGCTATTTTTCCACTTTTACTACTCGCCCATGAACTATATTTTTTTAACAGTTTATCAAAAATAAACAATAACAAAAAGAAGTTGATTATTGCTGGAGGTATTTTTGCTCCTATAGGAATAGCAATATTTTTTCTTGGATTTGATTTCATTTATGAAATTTTTTCATCCTATAACAATAGGAGCTTCACGATCATAGAACGGCTACTAACAGAACCACGTGTTGTTTTTTATTATATATCACTATTTCTTTTTCCAATTCCATCACGTTTAAGTTTATATCATGATAACTTTTCTATATCACAAAATTTATTAAATCCAGCAACCACTTCTTTTTCAATTATAGGCACTTTTATATGGATAATATTAATTATATTATTATTTAAAAGACATAAACTACTATCTTTTGGATTATTATGGGTATTTCTGACATTACTCATAGAATCTTCTTTTATCGCCCTAGAAATCGCGTTCGAACATAGATTCTATATGCCATCAATTGGCCTGGTTATTATAATCATAACATTAGCTATCAACATATTTGACAGACTCAGAATCAATCATGCATATATTTATCTCGTTTTGTTTGTGGTTATTACAAGCCAGATGCTTGGTACCCATACTAGAAATATAGACTGGGAAAGCGAACTTACTCTCGCATATGATCAAGCAAAAAAATCACCTGATTCAAAAAGAGCACTTACAAATCTAGCTGTTGCACTTATCAAAAAAGGTAGACCATATCAAGCGGAAAGTGTTCTACAAAAAGTACTATATATCGACAAAAACGATATTTTCGCATTGGTAAACATATTTTTTATATACATTAATAAACCATACGAAAATGAAATAATTGCCGAAAAGTATTTAAACAAAATTGTCAAGGCAATTAACAGCGGAAAATACCTACCAATGCACAATCAAGGAATTTATGACATAGCAAAATATCTATTTCAAAAACAAAAAAGATATGCCGATAGTCTATTCTTCTTAGAAAAGGTCAGCCTTACCTATAAGACGCCAGATATACTTACCAATATCGCATTATGTAATATGCATCTAAATAAATTCAATACTGCTATTTCATATCTAAAAGAAGTATTAAAATTGAAAACACATAACTGGACAGCTGAATATTATTTAGCTATCTGCTACAAGGAACTTGGACAACTTCGGAAAGCAAAGAGAATACTTTCTGATTTACAGAAAAAAAATATACAACATAAAGTATTTAAAAATCTCTTAAATTCTCAATTTAACGAATTACAACTTATGCATCCATAAGTACTTACGTATTTTCTAATATATAAAGCTTGTTATTTGTCATCGCTGTATGTTTCAAAATTCACCAATTTCAGCAGGAAAAATCAGCAAGAGTTTGCTGTTGCATCAGACGACGGATATTACACCAGGACCGACCGGTTTCCATCTCGGCATAACGGACAAGAAGATGTTCAAGCCGGATTATGTACCAACACGGATCTTCTCGGCAAAACCGTAAAACCGGACTTACCTTTTCCAAACTGCTAAGAATAAATTTAATATACCTATCTATAAAAATATGTTTTAAATATACTTATACTTGAAATAAAAAATAATTTTATGATGTTCTTGTAGCAACTGCTCAAGTAACTGCTGAATTCTATTAGATAGTTCCATACTCTCGGCAAGTTGGGAAGACAACCGATCTGCAGCAAATTGTGGAGTCTGTTAATGATTACCTCATCGAGCCACCCATTACCGGGTAAATAAACATCTCGAATCTCCTGTTGGCCATTGGTACACTCCTACGGAAAATTTTTTCCTGTTTCACAGAAGCGCATACCAGATCATCTGAAAGTCAGAAAACTAGATATGTCTGATGTTATGATTGACTATAAACAGGTAGAAAATTTCTTTCAGCTGAGTTGATTGATTCGGTTATCACCACGCTGCCTAAACCATGAGGTCTACCTCTTACCTTTTTTTTGAAAATAACACCTGACTTAAAGGAATTTTACGATGTCCCACAAACTCGCTGAATCTGAAAATTTAGAAGAACCTTTCATTGTATTCGGCGCTCCTGAAATAATAAAACCGGAAATAGAAGAAGTCGTCGCTTCACTCCATTCCGGATGGCTTGGTACCGGGCCTAAGGTTGCCCGATTTGAACAAGAATTTGCCGCCTACAAGGGTATTTCCGCCACCCATGCAGCAGCCGTCAATTCCTGCACCGCTGCTTTACATGTTAGTATGATCGCAGCAAAATTAAGGCCTGGCGATGAAGTCATCACGACCCCAATGACTTTCTGTGCCACGGTAAATTCAATTATCCATGCAGGCCTTACACCGGTGCTTGCAGATGTGCAACCGGACACATTCAATATTGATCCGGATGCCATTGAAGCTGCCATCACATCCCGTACCCGTGCCATCATTGTTGTTCATTTTGCAGGTCGCCCTTGTGACATGAGTCGAATAATGGCCATAGCTCAAAAGCACAATTTAATTGTTATCGAAGACTGTGCTCATGCCATCGAAACCGAATACCAAGGGAAAAAAGCCGGCACAATAGGCAATTTCGGTTGTTTCAGCTTTTACGTAACTAAAAATGTGATAACGGGTGAAGGCGGTATGGTATTGGCCAGGCGTGAAAAAGATATAAACCGGGTTAAAAGGCTGGCACTCCATGGAATGAGTAAGGACGCCTGGCACCGTTACGGGGATGCCGGGTTCAAACATTATCAGGTCGTCGAATGTGGTTTTAAATATAACATGATGGATCTGCAGGCCGCCATCGGTATTCACCAGCTTGCCCGGGTAGAGAAAAATTGGCAGCGACGGAGGGAAATCTGGAATCACTATCAACAGGCTTTTGCCGATTTACCTGTGACCAGACCTCTCGATCCAGATTCTGACACCAAGCATGGTTATCATTTATACACTCTATTATTGGATAAACAAAAAACCGGGATAGAACGAGATGGATTTCTCGACAAGATGACTGAATATGGTGTTGGAGTTGGGGTTCATTATTTGAGTATTCCTGAACATCCTTTCTATCAAAGGCAATATAGCTGGAAACCGGAAGATTATCCGCAAGCCATGAAGGTTGGAAGGCAGACGGCCAGTTTGCCCCTGTCTACCAAGCTGACGAAAAACGGGGTCGAACGAGTAATTAACAGCGTAAAAACGGTTATCCTGAAATGATTGAGCAAAAAAGGCTTCCAGCTGTTGTCCTATCTGGTGGCTCGGAGATAATCACAGCTTCTTTATTAGAAGAATTTCACGCACAAAAGATCCCTGTTGTTCTGATAAAACTTGGTGTGCCCAGCCTTTTACGGGATGCTTTACCTGTCATTGCCTACAAAGAAATAACTTGGCCTCCCACATCTATTGAGACAGCCAGTAAGGAGTTAAAAGAAATTTTGACTTCTCTTGGTGCCGGAACCCCTCAGCCGTGGCCTGCTTTTCCGACCGAAGATGGGGGATTACGGTTGCTTGTCGAAAAGAAAGAACTTTTGGGCTCACAGATTGCATTCGGACAGGCAGAGCACCTGCACATGGGAGGATTAGATAAAGCCGAACTTTTTGAAAACCTTTACGATGCGGGTCTTGGAGATATTTGTGCTCCGACCCGTATTGCCACGGAAATGAAACAGATCCCATCCCTTGTCGAGGAGCTTGGAGGAGACTGTATCATTAAGCCGTCATTGAAGCCACTATCCATGCAGCTGGACGGAATGCCTTCAAAGATTATTAACTGGGAAATTTCTCATGACAACATTAAAAATATGGAGGCATTAGCTGCAACATGGCATATATCAAAACAATGGATAGTTCAACAGAAATTAATTACACCGGTAATGGGTGAGATTGACTGGTATGGGGTGTGTAATAAGAATCAAACTATCCTGACGAGCAGCATTGCATTTGAAAAATGGAAACAGCCCAAAAGTGGCGGTTCAGGATGCTGGGTATTTCTTGATCCGTCTTATAAGGATGATCTCACTGAAATGGCTAAAAAGATCATTAAGGCGATTGGATTATACGGTATAGCAGAGTTTTCCTTTCTTAAGGATAAGACAAACAAATGGCGCCTTCTTGAATTGAACCCCCGTCCCTGGCTACAAATTGGGTTGCCTTGGCGTGCAGGAATACCGATGGCAACAGCTGCTTATCATGTTCTCTCAAATCAGCCGTTCCAATCTACTTCCTCTAACTCATTGACTAGCTGGGTCAATCCCGAACGGACATTGCTAGCAGCAGTATCCGGTGATTACGGAAACCGCTGGCAAGCCATGCAAAAAGCGATTCGTGCCATCCATACATCAGACATGAAGGTCATGTATGATTCTCCCTTTCCTGCCTTAAAGCGAAGATGGGTAGGTCGAATGGCTCAAAAGGCATGGAAACAAATAGTTGGCCGGGTTAACAGAAAAACATGAAATCACGTCCACACCTTATATGGAAGCTTATTAATACAGGCTTCCTAGTATTAGGTTCAAGTTGGGTAATCTATCTTTTTATCCAATCCATCTCTAAAGAAGGAGCCAGCCGATTTGTGCCGGAAAGCTGGACATGGCTCATATTTAGTACTGGATTGATTATAAGTTCTTTATTGTTAAATACAGTCAATTTCCATCAGTTTTTATCATCTGCAGTTGCGCAACATATTTCTATTACAACATCATTGAAACTTCATATTGTCGGTCAAGTTGTACGTTATCTACCTGGACGGTTTTGGGGGCTTCTATATCAGATTTCCTCATGTAGAACAATCCTTCCAGCTGCTGCAATTACACGTGCAAACATTGATTTAATGCTACTAGCTTTATTTGGCAACTTAGCCGTTGCCGCCATAATATTGGGAGTATTTCAAAGTATACCATTTTGGTTAGCTTTATTGATCCTGGTACCTATGGGTATAGTTCTATTTTTTCCATATAAAGATTATCCTATCAAATTTTTTAAACTTTTCGTTATCCGTTCTCCATTCGTTCCTCAACGGGTTAAAAAGTTCGTGCTCGCGTTAACAGGATCAAGACTGAAATTTAATCAAGCGGCATCCATAGTGACTATTTTTATCATTTCATGGATTTTTTATTTACTTGGCTGGTCTTGTCTGGGTTATGTTTTTCCTATTCTTTGTAATACAAATCTTATGGTGTTATGTGCCTGGTACACGATTGCCTGGATGATAGGTTTTGCTGCTGCCTTAACACCGGCTGGCCTAGGAGTGAGAGAGGTTATATTCATTTTTATGGCAGATCAAGGGGTGGGATCCGATACTCTTTCTTTTGTAGCCATTTTTGCCCGTCTCTGGTTAATGGCAGCCGACTTGATTATTTTGCTGCCTCTAGTTCCGTTATTAATACAGCCTCAACATCCCAAGAAAAATGAAAATGAAGAAACCACCAGCATATGATCTTCAGGGATTGAATGTTTTTGATCCAAATGATATCTTGGGCAAGAAAACTCAATACATCACACTGTTACAGGAAATGGCATTAATGCAATACCTTCCAACCGGTCATGATGAATTAGCATTGGATGTGGGCTGTGGCTATGGACGGTTGACGCCGCTTCTTGAAAAAAAAGGATGGAGAGCCTTTGGTATCGATCCTTCAAAAGAACTGTTAGATTATGCTAAAAAACATCATAAAGGACCAAAATACTGTCAGGGACAATTACCTGACTTGCCTGTTAAAATTAACGAGGCCTCTCTGATTCTCATGCACAATCTTTTAAGACCTCTCAAGCTATATAATGCTTTAGATGTTATAAAAGGGATTGGGAAATATGTTTCGCAGGGAGGATTTATTGTGGTAGTAGACAATATTCGTGACCATCATGACGACTACATTCCAGAAAAAAAAATAATTACATTAATTGAAAATGAAGGATTTCAGCTTATCGGACAATTTCCACTACGGGCAGCGCGTTGGTGGGTAATTTATGCTATACGCTATGGTATTATTCCGCAGAAATGGTTTAAACGTATTGCGAAGTATGAATTAAAAAAAATGTTAAATATAACAAAACGTCCAACATGGCAATACTATAACGTTTTGTTTGTATTTAAAAAAAATCTATAGAATAGTTTCTATCCATCAGCTGTCAAATGAATTTCGATTCTTGAGCCAATAGTACTTGAACAATATTTCCAAGATCAAAAGAATCAGCACATTGCGAAAGTCCGGTTTGAAAAATTTGAGGTGATTTTTCTAAAATCTGTCTTAACGCTATAACAAAAAAGTGGTCTGTCTTTTCCTTAGCCAACACCCCCACCTGATATTTCCTTACCAGATATGGTAAATCCCCCACCGGCATGCAAACAACTGGGCACATACACTTCATGGCATCGGAAAAAATAACCGGGATACTTTCAATCCTGGATGGAATAAGGACATAGTCAGCCCATAACAACAATTCCACAGCCTCACCCTTAGTTAGATAGCCCTGCACCACCACAGGACGCCCCTGATTCTTTAATGTGGCAGCACCTTTCTTGACTTGAGTTTCCATAGGCCCTCCCCCACAAATACGTACTTCCTGTATTCGCCGCCAGTCACTCTCTTGCAGAAGAGCCAGGCTGTCCATCAATAAATCAACACCTTTATTGTGATGCCAGCGACCGAGAAATGCCAGCCGGTACGGCGGCTTGGTGGACATTTTTTTTTCTATGGGAATATACAATTTACGGGTGCTTGGCAGAAAAGAGCATTTTCGACCGGAAAGCTCCTCAACATCTTCTTTCAATTGAAAGCCATCGGCAAAATTAACACAACTTTCCTGCAGCACCCTTTTCAAAATATTTTTAACAACCGGTATTTTGCCAAGACTCCATATGTCACTGCCGAGTGCCCAGGTAGAAAATGGAATATTATAACGCCTGGCAATATTTTTGGCCCAATAACCGGAAGGTAATACCCATAATGCCAAAATGTGATCCACAGATTCTTTTTGTACTACCTGAAGAACAGCGGCCCTACCTGCATTGAGTGTTGTTAGAATAGCGTACCAGTGTAAAGGATTATACGCTTTCAGCAAAGATAAGGGCTGGCGGGACGCTCGAAAACGCTGAATTGTAAGGTTAGGTCTGCTTCTATCCAAATTTGTCTCTATGCCAGGTGCGACAACAGTAACCTTTACCCGTTCAGCCAAAGATTCTGCTAAATCAACCACAAACGAACCGGCAGCCTCGCTGCCATCGTTACTTAAAGGATAAGAAGTGGTGATCAGGACGAGATGTCGCATACAGATTTCTCTAGAATGAAACAATATCCGTGCGGCATCATGTCATCATCCGGACTGATAATCGTCAGCAGCCAAGACAGTATATTTACCAAAACGACTGTTGCGATGATAAATGGTGTCAATAACAGAGCTGGATTTTTTTGTCGATACCAGTTCAGTAAATGTTTACAAAGTGCTATGTTTAACAACATTCCCCCAGTCTCCAATGGACTCCCGGAATAATTCTCGCTAACAATTTCTAATCCATATTGACTTACCGCTTGTCGCAGGCCGTATTTAGTCCAACGATGAAAATCGAGCGGGGCATCATGGATAGGATAGAGACAAGGTACTTGTAATATTAAAATACCTGCGGGTTTTAAAACCCTGACAATCTCAGCAAGGCAATCTCCAGGAGAAGGCAAATGTTCAAGTACATCGAGAAGAAGAACACTATCCATGCTTTCTGAAGCAAAAGGCAGTTTCTGAGCATCCCCAAAAACGTGGGGTCGAGTCTGATACCACTCTGTTGCAGTAGAATAATAATCCAACCCAATATAGCTAGACGCTTGAGGAATATGGCTATTAATCGTCTGATCCGCACAGCCAATATCTAATACTTTCCCTCGACTCCATTGACGCACAATACGATGCTTTTGATGATCATTTTTAAAAACATTCCATTGAGGATGGAATGGTGTATGGCGAAATTTTGAAAAAATCTTTCTAAGGTTTCGAGCAATCATCAAATTTTTTATCCAACCCGGTCATAGCGCATCTGACTGATCTGTTCTGAAACAAGCCCCATCATAAAGACGATGAGAGCACTGCTGAAAAGAAGCGCCGACATGTTGGTGAAACGTCCCTGGGTCGAAAAGGTAAAGACGTAGTACCCCAGGCCGATCAAAAAAAGTGCCAGACTGATGGGCAGAAAGACCCGGAGCGGAGAAAACAAAGTGGCAATTTTGGTGATAATCAGGAAAAAACGGGTGCCGTCGCTCATCAGTTTGATTTTGCTCCTCCCGTGGCGGGATCTTGTCTGGATCGGGACATATTTGATGCTGCGGCCACTGCGAAGATAGGCCATTGTCAGCGTTGTTGGATAAGAAAATGTGTTGGGCAAAAGGTAGATAAACTGTTTTGCGGTTTCAGTCCGGACCAGCCGGAAACCGGAAGTCAGGTCCTCAATCCTGAATTTGGTTACATAGGAGGCAAACCAATTATACATCTTATTGGCAAAATCCCGATGCTTGGATGTTGCCGACTCTTTTGTACGGGCTCCGACCACCATGTCGTACCTGTTTTTATACTTCAGCAGCTTGGCAATATCCTCCGGGGCATGCTGACCATCTCCATCCATCATGATGATCCACTCGCCCCGGGCCAGCCGGATGCCGGTTTTAACGGCGGCACCGTTACCGATATTATATGGATGCGGCCAGACGGTGGCACCGGCATCCATGGCTTCCTGCATGGTTCCGTCAACAGATCCATCATCAATGACAAGCACTTCAAATTCCGGATATATTTTCCTTATTTTGAGAACAGTTTCGCCTATTATTCCCTCTTCGTTATATCCGGGAATCAAGACGGTTACCGGAATGTGATCCTTTTCTCCCATAATTTTCCCATTAAACACCGCTCATTGTCTTCACGAAAAATATCTTTTATTTTACGCTATTTTCTCACAGATATGAAAACAAATCATCGATGATTCCGATCTATATCTTTTAAACTTTTCAGGGGCAGGCCGTCCCGGCCTATCTTCCGTCTATGGTTCCCGATAGACCGGGCAGGGGCGGTTGGGGTCGTAGTTGCGGAAGGCGGGGTCGGTGTATTCCTTGTGGCACTGGAGGCAAAGTCCCACCCGCAGGATGCGGTGCAGTTCTTCCCGGTTGAAGGGCCTGAGAGTATCGCGGGAACCATGCTGGAGCTGTTTGCCGTCGATGGTGACGAAGGCGTCAAAGGGGACGGTCTTGCCAAAGGCGGTATCAACTCCCTGGTCAACACCGGAAAATGCCCACTTGCCGTCTTTTTTGTAAATCGTGCCTGTGCCCAGCCCCACGGTTTTGGGAGAGGCATGGCAATCCTCGCAACTCCTTCCCCGTGTCTGGGTGGTGTGGGGATTAATGGCCGCCATGGTGAAACGGTTGAACCCGCTTTCCACCTCTCCTTTTTCATTGATCAGGGTGACCACATCCTGGCACCCCGGCGTCACTATCACAACCTCATCGTCCCAGACGGCGAGCATGGGTTTTTCATAGCGGATATAGGAACGTCCCTCCTCCCACCAGCCCCGGGTTTCCTTGAGCGTCAGCTTGTCCAGATGGGTCTCCCGCTGATCCCGCTTGGCGTGACAGCCGTAACACTGGGGCACCCAGGTGGAATGGCAGGCCTCGCAGGTGAGACGTTTATGCCCCGGATAGGCGCAGGTATCCGGATTCGGGGGCCGCAGCGGATGCAGGGCCCCATCAATCTTGCCGGTGAGCACATAGTGATTGTTGCGGCGGGAGATATGTTCCAGCCGGTTTTTCCTGCGGGTGACCCCCGGCTCCGCCGCATGACAGGTCTCGCAGCTTATCTCGAGCTGTTCCTCGTAATGGGCATAGCCATGGCCATCACCCATGATCTCGTTGCGGGTATGGCAGTCGATGCAGTGCATGCCCTTTTTGTGGTGCACATCCTCGGCGATTTCCAGATAAAAACGATCACCGGGCAGCCGTTTGGAGGAGAGATGCCCCTGCTCATAGGGTGTGCCGTAGCCTTCAGCTTCAAAAATTCCCATATAGGAAAGCCCGATGCGGCCGCTGCGGTTATGGCAGCGGATACAGTTCTCCTCCGGCACTTTTTTGATAATGCGCGGATGCGGCTTTTTGCCCCCCTTCTCCCCTTCCGCCGTTTTCTTTGTATCCGCAAAGGAGGTGACAGAATTCGTAGCGGAACCTGCCGGCATGACGTAATGGCAGGCGGAACAACCTCCACCTTTTTCGTTGAAAAACGCCGGAGCCCCGGGCAGATCGTTTTTGCTCTTCCAGAGGTGGCAGGTGGCGCAGAGTTTACGATAATAATCCAGGGCAAGGGAGGTCTCACCGCTTTGCAGCAATTTTTCAACCGAATAATCACCATCACGGGTTTCGCTTTCTCCCCAGTAATAGAGAAGCGTGGCCAGGATGCCGCGGTTGGTGGCCATGAGAGAATTTTTCACCTTACCGATATCAACGGGATGACAACCCTCCACTCCACAGGTTTTGTCGGCCACCCGCAGATCTCCGGGATTGAGCACCATGCCCCGGTGCGCCTTCTCCTTTTCGATGGCCACCGGATCACCGAGATGACAGGGCGAGCACCCCACAACCTTGCGATCATGGGCACCGTCGATTTCCTCGGTCCGGTGACAGGAAAGGCACATCTCCACATAGCCGGCCGTGGTCATATAAACGGTTTCCGGCCGCTGCACTTTCTCTTCCCTGAGGTAAAGCCGGCCGATCAGGAGGATGATGAGGGGAAAAAAGAGAAGAAAGGTGAGCAGACCCCGGGTTTTCTTTTGAGAATTCACCGGATTATTCGACAAAGTTCTGGACAACCGGATAACGCCGTCCGTAACCGAAGGCCTTGGATGTCACCTTGAGTCCCAGAGGGGCCTGTTGACGCTTGTACTCATTACGCTTGATGCGCCGGATAACGTCTTCCACATCGTCGCGGCGGAAACCGCGCTCCACAATCTCGTCAATGCCCAGGTTTTCTTCAAGATAGGCTTCAAGAATCCGGTCCAATACCCCGTAGGGGGGCAGATCGTCGTCATCGCGCTGGTCGGGCTTGAGTTCCGCCGAAGGCGGTCTTTCAATGATGCGTTTCGGGATGATTTCCCGCTCCCGGTTCAGCAGATCGGCAAGTTCATAGACCATCTGTTTGGGCACATCAGAGATCACGGCCAGGCCGCCGTTCATGTCTCCGTACAGTGTACAATAGCCGACGGCCATCTCCGACTTGTTGCCGGTTGCCAGCAGCAGGTGACCGAACTTGTTTGATATGGCCATGAGCAGCGAACCCCGGATACGGGCCTGAATGTTCTGCTCGGTCACATCTTCGCCCAGGCCGCTGAACAGGTCTCCCAGACAATTGCGGTAGGCGGCAAACACATCATCAATGGGAATAACCCGGAAACGGCACCCCAGGTTTTCACTGAGCCGGCGGGCATCGTCGATGCTCATCTGCGCGGTATAGGGCGACGGCAGGGCAACACACAGGACGTTGTCCGCCCCCAGGGCACGAACGGCGATGGCCGCGGTAAGGGCGGAGTCGATTCCGCCGGACAGGCCGAGAACCGCACTGGTAAAACCGCTTTTGTGCAAATAATCGGCCACGCCCATGGTGAGGGCATCCAGCACGTCGACAAGCTCGTTCTCAGGTGGTCCTTGCCCGGAGATGGAGAGAGCGTCGATCTCATCGGTATCAACAATCAGCATATCCTCGCTGAAACCGGCGGCCAGGGCACGGACATTCCCCTCACCGTCGAGCACCATGCTGCGGCCGTCAAAAAGCAGAGAGTCCTGGCCGCCCACCTGATTGACATAAAGAAGCGGCAACCGTCTGTTTTGACAGATGCGGCCGAACACCCGGCATCGCTGGGCGAACTTGCCGGTCTGATAAGGAGAGGCGGAGATATTGATAATAAGGTCGGGCGGATGGGAGCCGGCCGCGTGGATAAGATCTGCCAGGGGATCGATGTCGTAGCTCTCTTCCTCGTGCCAGATATCCTCGCAGACCGTCAGCGCCAGGGAAAGGCCACGGTAGGGAATGGTCATGCCCGGTTCCCGGCCCGGTTCAAAATAGCGGGTTTCGTCAAAGACGTCATAAGCCGGCAGCAGCCGTTTCCGGGCCCGGAAACGCACCTTTCCCTCCTCCACCAGCAAGGCGCTGTTGTAGAGTGATTTTCCCCGCCTGCTTCTGCGCCGTTCCAAGGCGCCGATGATGAGCCCGATACCACTCACCCGGTTGATTAGCCTCTCCAGTTCTGAATCATGGGCCAGGAGAAAGGCGCGCCTCTCCAGCAGATCACGGGGAGGATAGCCGCAGAGGGTAAGTTCCGGAAAGATGGCCAGCTCGCAGCCGGCACCACGTGCCTCGGCAAGACGTTCAAGGACCGCCTTGCTGTTCCGCCTGAAATCACCCACAAGCGGATTTGTCTGAATCAGGGCGATTTTCATTTTGCGACCGGGAGCCCTCTTACCCCTTTTTCTTCCGCTGCTGATATTTTTTCACAGCCTTGTTGTGTTCCCGCAGAGTTTTCGAAAAATAATGGGTTCCGTCATTTTTGGAAACAAAATAAAGATATTTTCCCTCTGCAGGTTGAAAAACTGCCATGATCGCCGCTTTACCGGGATTACAGATGGGGCCTGGAGGCAACCCCTTGATAATATAGGTATTATAAGGGGTGGGTCTCTTCAGGTCCGCCCGGGTAATATTGCCGTTGAAATCGACCAGACCGTAGATAACGGTGGGATCGGCCTGTAACCGCATTCCGCGGGTCAACCGGTTGAGGAAAACCCGGCTGATGAGCGGACGCTCCTCGGCTCTGCCGGTTTCCTTCTCGATGATGGAGGCAAGGGTAACCACCTCATGCCTGGAAAGCTTGGCAGCCGCCTTCTTCTTTTGCGGGTCGGCTTCACTGCGTATCCGCTCGTAAAGACTCTGGAAGCGCCCCACCATGGTGTCGATGAGGCGATCGGCATCGGTCTCCCCCCTCACCATGCTGTAGGTATCGGGAAAGAGATAACCTTCCAGGCTGTCAGCCTCAATGCCGAATGCTGCGATTTTGTCGGGATTGCGGCTCAGCTGCAGAAACCTCTCGCCGTCTATCCAGGTTTTGCTGGTCAAAAGGGCGGCGATTTCGGCCATGGTCAGTCCCTCGCGGATAACGATGCTGTGCCTTACCGGCCTGCCCTTTTCCAGGACCTGCAAGACCTCCAGGGGCGTCATATTCGAGCTGAAGACAAATTCGCCCGCCTTGAGCCGGTTGGTCAGTTGCAGAATGCGGACCAGGAGAAGAAACCGGGGATCCTCCTTGACGAGATGTTCCCGGGAGAGCAGATACTGAATGCGGATCACCCCGCTGCCCCGGGGGATATAGACCGTTACCGGGTCTCCGTTTCCGGGTGCGGCGGTAAAGGCGTAGGTGCCGACCCAGCCGACAACGCAGAGAAAAAGAAAGCAGGCAACGAAAAGAAACCGAAAAATCCAGCGAAGCATGGGAAAGACCAGGGTGTCCCCGGAAACCTACACGGCCGCCGACGGTGATTTCCTCGCAGTCCGTCCCTTCTTTTTTTTCTTTGTCACCCTTTTCCGGTTGCCGAAAACCAGCTCGATAACCGCATCCATATTTTTGACCGGGTAAAAGGTCAGCTTGCTGCGCAGTTCCTTGGGGATTTCCACCAGATCTTTGTTGTTTTGCGCCGGAATGATTACCTTTTTTACCCCGGCCCGCAGGGCTGCCAGCGCCTTTTCCTTGAGACCGCCGATGGGCAACACCCGTCCCAGCAGGGTAACCTCTCCGGTCATGGCGATCTCCTTGTTGACGCTTTTTCCGGAAATCGCCGAGTACAGGGCGGTGGCCATGGTGATGCCGGCAGAAGGACCATCCTTGGGGATGGCGCCGGCGGGCACATGGATATGGATATCGTTTTCGTCGAAATATTCCGGTCCCACCCCGAGCTCCCGGCACCTGGTCCGGCAGTAGGTGAGTGCGGCCTGGGCGGATTCCTTCATCACGTCGCCCAGTTGTCCGGTGAGAGTCAGCTTGCCCTTGCCGGGAACGATACAGATTTCCACGTGCAGAATCTCGCCGCCCACCTCGGTCCAGGCAAGGCCGGTCGCCATGCCCGGTTCCAGCATGATGTCAAGCTCCGATTCCGGGATGTGCTTGGGCGGTCCCAGGTATTTTTGCAGGGTGTTGTTGGAAATGGTATAGGGGCCCTTGCCTCCTTCGGCGATCTTCTTGGCAACCTTGCGGCAGATTTTTCCCAGTTCCCGTTCCAGGTTCCGCAGACCCGCCTCGTAGGTGTAATGGGTGATGACCCGCTGAATGGTCTCATCCCGGAAGCGCAGATGACTCTTCTTGATACCGTTTTCCTTGATCTGTCGGGGCAGCAGATAACGTTTGGCAATCTCGAGCTTCTCCTCAAGGGTGTAGCCGGAAAGCCGGATCACCTCCATGCGGTCCAGCAACGGCGAAGGAATGGTATCACTGAGATTGGCGGTGGTGATAAACATCACCTTGGAGAGATCATAGGGCATGTTGAGGTAGTGATCGGAAAAGGCGAAGTTCTGTTCCGGATCCAGCACCTCCAGCAGAGCCGAGGAGGGATCTCCCCGGTAATCCGAGCCGATTTTGTCGATCTCATCCATCATGAACACCGGATTGCTGGTTTTTGCCGCCTTCAGCCCCTGGAGGATGCGGCCGGGCATGGCGCCGATGTAGGTGCGGCGATGACCGCGGATCTCCGCTTCGTCACGCATACCGCCCAAGGACATGCGATAAAATTTCCGTCCCATGGCCCGGGCAATGGCCTGGCCCAGGGAGGTTTTTCCCACACCAGGAGGGCCGACAAAGCAGAGAATCGGTCCCTTGGTGCTCTTGTTGAGCTTACGCACGGCCAGGTATTCCAGAATCCGCTCCTTGACCTTTTCAAGTCCGTAATGATCACGGTCCAGCACCTCGGCCGCCGCCTTGAGATCAAGCTTGTCCTTGCTCACCTTGTTCCACGGCAGGTCGATAATCCAGTCGATGAAGGTGCGGATAATGGTGGCCTCGGAGGCATCGGGGTGCATCATATCAAGCCGCTTGAGCTGCCTTAGTGCCTCTTTCTTGGCCTTTTTAGGCATTTTTTTCTTCTTGATCTTGGCCCGCAATTCCTCGATTTCCTGAGATCGGTCATCCTCGTCACCCAGTTCCCGTTTGAGGGCCTGCATCTGCTCCCGAAGAAAATACTCCCGCTGGGACTTGGTCATCTCCTCTTTGGCGTCGGACTGAATCTTGGCCTGTACCGTCGAAACCTCCAACTCCTTGTTGAGGAGATCCGCCACCAGTTTCAGCCGTTCCATGGGATCGAATGTCTCAAGAATCCGCTGGGATTCACTGACCTTGAGCCGCAGATTGGACCCCACCAGATCGGCTAGTCGGCCCGGATCCTCGATATTGTTGAGAATCATCATCAGATCGGAGGAGAGGATGCCGCGCAGGGACATGATCTTTTCCGTCTGCTCCCGTACCGTCCGCATGAGGGCCTCGATCTCGATGGTGATCTCCTTGACCTCCTCCTCTTCGACCCGTTCCAGCCGTACCTTGTAATAGGGTTTGTGGTGGATAATTTCCTTGATCTCCGCCTTGGACAGGGCCTGGACCAGCACCTTGAGCCGGCCGTCCGGAAGCTTGAGGGTACGCATGATCATGCTGACCATACCCACCTTGTAAATATCGTCGGGCTCGGGATCATCCTTGGTGGCGTCTTTCTGGGCGACCAGCATCAGCAGTTTATCGCCGTTCATCGCCTCGTTGACCGCTTCCACGGATGCGGGTCTCCCGACAAAGAGGGGGATAATCATATAGTTGAAGACAACGACATCCCGAACCGCCATCATCGGCAGTTCTTCTGGAATCTCGAGATCCTGGATATCATCACCAAAATCATCCATTCCGGCGCTCAATGCATCGTTAAATTCCACAGTTTCCTCCTCGGAAATATCGTCAAACCGGGTTGGTATCGCTCCTCCGGCGGGGTCCGGTGAACCGCCGTATTTGAATTTGAACCGACCCGGATAATATAATATGGTAATTGTCTCTGGAAATAGTTGTTCAACAGTGCTATGACAGGGAGAATCTCTTCAGGCGGTTGAGACACTATACATTACGTTTCGGGAAGTCAAGACGATGTCGGTTGCCCCGACGGATTTCCCTATTATACATGGACATTATCTCAACTTTCAACGACGAAGAAAATTGAACGGCAGAGGTTGACGGTATGCTCGACGCACTTTCCTTTTTTGATCTGACGGACTTCGCCCACTCCCGGGTCTTCTCCGGCGGCGAATTTGTCTGGGACGCTCTCAAAAACCTGAAATCATACATGGACGGCGCCATCGATGCCCCGCTGCAGGACAGGCTCATCACCGACGGGGTCCCCCTGGAGCGGCCGCTGGTTATCCATGAAGGCGAAATTGTGGATGGCAACGAGTGCAGAATTGTGTTCGGCAATGTCTCCAAGGGCGGCCTAGTGGTCGAAAGAGATGGCTCGCAGCTGCAGGGAGCCTCGGTTCTCATGGCCGGCTGCGTGCTCATGGGCAGCCGCATCGAGCTCGGCAGGGGCGTGCTGGTGGAATCAGGGGCTCTGATCAAGGAACCGGCCATTATCGGCGACCGGACCGAGGTACGACAGGGCGCCTATCTCCGCGGTTACTGCCTCACCGGCAGCCGCTGCGTCCTGGGTCATACCACCGAGATAAAACACTCCATCTTTCTCAACGATGCCAAGGCGGGTCATTTCGCCTACCTGGGCGATTCCATTCTCGGCACTGCCGCCAACCTCGGTGCCGGCACCAAAATGGCCAACCTGCGCTTTTTGGCCGGCAACGTCAAAATCAAAACCGGCAGGGAGATTCTGGAAACCGGCCTGCGCAAACTGGGTGCCATTCTCGGCGATCACGCCCAGACCGGTTGCAACTCGGTCACCAATCCAGGAACCCTGATGGGGAAAAAAAGCATTCTCATGCCCAACACCACGGCTCCCTCCGGTTATCATCCCGACCAGTCGGTTATCCGCAACTGATCGCGACAGGTCCGGCAAGCTCTTTTCCCATGTTTCCACGCCTGCCAACGGGTGCCGCTTTCCCTCCCCTGGTCGTGACCCCTCGCAGGGTTCGCAAACCGGGGGTATAATGGACCTCCCGGCTGTAAACGCTTATCTGACCACAGCCTGTCCCGTTGCCGCATATTCGTAAAGGGAAAAGAAAAAACCGATAATGATGCCGAAGGTGAAAAAAATGCGGAAAATAGCCTCCCAGGAGGGCCAGGTTCCTCCGGAGATCCGCTGGAGGAAGTAGGCAAGGAGGTAGGTAAGCCCTCCCACATAGGGCAGGGTTCTGCCGATCTGCAAAAGGGTTTCCCTGGCCATGATCCCCACATCCGGGCTGTAGCGCAGATTAAAGAGCAGATAGAAGAATCCGGTAAAATAAAAGGCAAATTTTTCTTTATATGAGTTCATATGGCAGCACTGACGACATGGATATTTCCGGATACACGTCCCGATCAGGGAGATCTCGTCTCCCTTCTACCCCTTTTTTCCGGGGTTGTCTACCTTTGCCCCGTGGAAAACGATGCCGAAAACACGGCACCGGAGTGCGCCCCTTTCCTTGCCGAGAATGACAGCGGCTCCGGCCTCTGCCGGCTGCGGACGCCGGTTCCCCTGGGGGAGGATCGCGATCGTTTCATGCGACTGATCAACGATCTTGCCGGTCGCCGCGACGACTATGCCGCCCAGCTCGGCCGTCTGACCCTGGCCTCCCTGAGCGCCGGATATACGGGTATGGCGGAGAGCGGCACCTCCATCCTGTCCCGGCTGCTCCGATCCCAGGGGCTTACGGACGGCCGGGGGGAAAAAAAGCGCCTCCTGCTCTGGCAGGCCCGGTTGGTCCTGAAACTGGGCGAGCTGCTCCGCCGGGAACGTGGCGAACTGCACCGGAAGATGCGAGCGATTAAGCGGCAGGAAGAAAATCTTTTCAGCGAGCTTAAGGAAGATGAGCCGGAAAACCCCTTTAGCACCACCAGATCGCTGATTTCGGAGACGCCGGAACCCGAGACCGCCCCGGATCTCGAACTCAAGGCCTGGGCCCGCCTCTTTGCCGCCGGCCCGTCCTCGGGGGAGGAGACGATCCTCACCAGTCACCATGCCGAGGCCGTTACCGGAATGAGCGAGGAATATCGCCTTTTCAGCGGCATCGCGCCGCAACCGCTGCTCTCCATCTCCCTGCCAGGAAGAAACAGTCGGGTCGACGCCGGCGAATACCTCAGACAGCGGGAACGATTTGTCAGTGAAAACAAATCATTGATTGAAGCGCTGCACAAGAGGATAACGACAGCCGCTCCCCGGGATGATGCCGACGGCGGCTGGGAAGAGGAACTGGAAAAATTTTTCCCGGCCGCCGGGTACGGCCGCTGCCGGCTGTCCCTCAGCCGCTGTGGGGGTATCTCCGCCGCAGCGCTGCTCCTGAGAAGCTTCGGCCGCGACGGCGACGACCGGATCCTTTCGGGTCAAGGGGAAGCGACGGAAAACAGGTCCGGCACCACCATTCTCGGCCTACTTGAGGATGACTGAAAAAAAGACGGTCCTGGAACCGCCCTTCACGCACTACGCTGTTTTTCCGCCCGGCGATAGGGGTTGATGGTCAGCACCGGACAGCTGCTGGTCTTGACGACCTTGTCGGCCACGGAGCCGAACAGGATACGCTCCAGGCCCTTGTATCCATGGGTTCCCATGATGATCAGGTCTGCCCCGATCTTGTCGCTGTAGGCGAGAATCTCCTCTCCCACGTCACCGATAAGCACCTCGCTGACGCATTTTTTCACCCCCTTGTCGGCGCAGAGCGGGCCATTTTCCTGCATGAACCTCTCCATCCGCTCCTCGGCGCTCCTGAAGATATCCTGTTCGATATTGGGCAGATCCACCGGCGGCACGATAAAACCGCTGTAATCCTCGAAATTCTGCACCACATAGATGAAGTGCACTTCGGCATTAAAGGTGCCGGCGATATAGGCGGCGCCTTCGGCGATTTTCTGGGCGTTTTCGGAAAAATCCACCGGCACTGCGATAACCTTGATCTCGTTCATCCCGCATCTCCCTGATGTAATGGTTATGTGCATTGTCCTTACCGACAGAATACCGGTTTTTTGTTGTTGGGACAATCACTTTCAGCGGAATTGCTCTCAACCGCGGCAGCTTCACCCAGGCTCCCGCTGCGGCTGTTGATCCGCAGCCCCGGTGATCCGTGATCGTTGACGGGTACAATATCAGGTAATCGATCACAGGGTATGCAACCCCGCGGACATACCCGCCTGTCATGCCGGTGAACGGTTGCCCGTCATCCCGGCGGGCGCAGTCAACTTCTTCAATTATACTCCATTGATAAACAGGTTGACCATATGGATCTTCCTGAATATAGTAGTTGGATTTCAGACGATTTCATGACCGGCGCCCTGCGTCCCCTTTTCTCCTACCAATGCGATATCCCATGGAATTTGAACCAAAGTGGATTGCCTGGGAAATAACCAGACGCTGCAATCTCAAGTGCGTGCACTGCAGATCCTCGTCCGAGCTCAAGGTCCGGGAGCATCCTGATTTCTCCTTTGACGAGGCCAGGCGGATACTTGACGACATCCACTCCTTTGCCGATCCCGTAGTGGTTCTCTCCGGCGGTGAACCGCTGTTACGGAGTGATGTCTTCGATATCGCCGAATACGGCGGCCGCCTGGGTATGCGCATCTGTCTTGCCACCAACGGCACTCTGGTGACTCCTGAAATCTGCCGACAAATCAAGGAAGTGGATATCAAAATGGTTTCCCTGAGCCTGGACGGGGCCTCGGCGGCGGTTCACGACAACTTCCGCAACCAGCCCGGAGCGTTCGACGGCACCATGAACGCAATCCGGCTGTTCAACGAACATGACATTCCCTTTCTGGTGAACTCATCCTTTACCAGGCGCAACCGCGACGAGATAAAAAAAATACACCGGCTGGTCAAGGAACTGGGAGCCACGGCCTGGTATCTGTTTATGATCGTCCCCACCGGCCGCGGCGAAGAGATTATGGAAGAACTCATTCCGGAGGATGTTTACGAAGATATCCTCAACTGGCATTATGACATGGAAAAAGAGGATCAGGGCGGTATGCTGGTCCGTCCCACCTGCGCGCCGCAATATTACCGCATTGTTCTCCAGCGGGCCAAAGAGGACGGCAGCCGTTTCAAACGCCGCTCCCTGAAATTTTCCACCGGCGGCTCCAAGGGCTGCCTTGCCGCTCAACTCATCTGCCTGATCGACGTGGACGGCAACGTCCTGCCCTGCAGTTACTTTCCCAAGAGTGGGGGCAACATCCGCCGACACTCTTTCAGGAAAATCTGGGAGGAATCGGAACTCTTCAGGGAGTTGCGCGATTTCAAGGGATACAAGGATAACTGCGGCCGCTGCGAATATGTCAATGTCTGCGGCGGTTGCCGTGCAAGGGCCTACGCCATGACCGGCGACTACCTGGCCCAGGAGCCCTTTTGCAGTTATCAGCCCATCCGGGGTCGTGTTGCCTGAATACGGTCGACCGGCGAGGTTGACGCAGCTTGCCTGACAGGTTGCGGAAAAGCGAACAGAGATACACAGACGGCGAGACATTATAATTCAACGGGTACAATTCCATGAACGACACTTTTCTCAAAGCATGCCGAGGTGAACAAACCGATTACACTCCCATCTGGATCATGCGGCAGGCAGGCCGGTATCTGCCGGAATACCAGGCCGTGCGCGGCAAAACCACCTTCCTGGAGCTGTGCAAAAACCCGGAACTCGCCGCCGAGGTCACCCTGCAGCCCGTTGACATCTTCGGCATGGATGCCGCCATCCTTTTTTCCGACATTCTCATCCCCATGGAGGCCATGGGCCTGAAACTTGAATTTCATGAGGGACAGGGGCCGGTCTTCCCCACTCCCATCCGTGACCGTCGCGGCGTCGATAACCTGATTATCCCGGATCCGGACGAAAGCATGGACTTTGTCATGGAAACCATCCGAATCCTGCGCCGTGAACTCAAGGTTCCCCTCATCGGCTTTTCCGGCGCTCCCTTCACCCTGGCCACTTATCTCATCGAAGGCGGTTCTTCCAAGGTTTTCTTCGAGACCAAGAAGATGATGTACCAGGAACCGGATCTCTACCATGCCCTGCTGCATAAACTCACCCGCTGCACCAGCCTTTATCTGCAGGCCCAGGCCCGGGCAGGAGCCCAGGCCCTGCAGATCTTCGATTCCTGGGCCGGAGTACTGGCCCCCTGCGACTATGATGAATTCGCCCTGCCCTATGTTCGGGGAATTATCAATGACCTGCGCGACATCACGGATGTGCCCATCATCTACTTCGCCAACAACGGCGCCACCCTGCTTGACCTCACCACCACGGTGGGGGCGGATGTCCTGGGGCTTGACTGGCGCATCAACATCAGGGAGGCGGTGGGCCGGGTGGGCAACCATGCCATCCAGGGAAATCTCGATCCCTGCGCCCTGTTGCTGCCCAAACATGACCTGGAAATGCGGATCGCCCGGCTGCTCTTCGGCGCCTCCGAGGCGCTTGGCTATATCTTCAACCTCGGCCACGGAATCCTGCCGCAGATTCCGCCGGACAAGGTTAAGATCGTTGTCGACGCGGTGCACGAACTGAGCGCGGCGTAAGAATCGACTGCATTTCCCGGACCGACCCATGAGCACAACAGTGCCGGATACCACCACCTGCCTGCGGCTCATGGAGCAGTATGGAATGCTGCCGCATATCAGAAAGCATTCCATCGTGGTTGCCCGGGTGGCCGAATTTCTGGTCGATCACCTGCCTGCGGCCGCCTTGCCCTCTACCCCGGTGCAACGGCGGCAACACCATGACTTGGTGATTGCCGGCGCCCTGCTCCATGACATTGCCAAGACCCTGTGCCTGGACAACAGCTGCGATCACGCCCGGCGGGGAGCGGAAATCTGCACCGAACTCGGCTTTCCGGAAATCGCCCGCATCGTCGAAGAGCACGTTATCCTCAAGCAGCACGAACCGCACCGCTATGCCCGGGGCATCTTTACCGCGCGCGAAATTGTCTACTATGCCGATAAACGGGTGCGCCACGACGAAATCGTCACCCTCCGGGAGCGACTTGACTATATCATCGGCCATTACGGTCGCAACGATCCATACCTGGAGCAACTCATCCACAGCAATTTCAACAGGTGTCTGGTCCTGGAAGAACACCTGTTCTCTCACCTGGATTTTCCGGCACACAGCCTGCCGGAGAAGATGCAATCCCATACCACAGCCCTGGCAAAACTCTCCCGGGACATTGCCGCGGCAAAGATTACGTAGCCCATCGATTTACAGAAACAGCAATGGAACTTATTTTTCTCGGTGTCGGCGAAGCCTGCGACAGTTCACACGGCAATACCTCCCTGGCCGTGCGCACAGCCGACGATACCGCAATCCTGCTTGACTGCGGCTTCACCGTTCCCCATCGTTATTTCCACTTCCACCACAATGCCGACGAACTGGACATTGTCTGGATTTCCCATTTCCACGGCGATCACTTCTGCGGCCTGCCCCTGCTGCTGTTGCGGTTTTTCGAGATGGGCCGCAGCAAACCCTTGATCTTTCTCGGCCACACCGAGCTGAAAGAAAAAATTCCCGCTGTCATGGAAACAGCCTATCCCGGGTTCTTCGCAAAACTCACCTTCCCCCTTAAATACAGGATCATGACACCGGAAAAGCCCCTGCGGATCAATAACCTGACCCTGGAGGCCGCCGCAACCGATCACTCCCGGTATAATCTCAGCCTCGGAATCGACGATGGCCGGCATCGTCTCTTCTACAGCGGCGATGGCCGCCCCACGGCGGCGACAGAAAAACTGGCCGCCGGCTGCGACCTCGTGGTCCACGAGGCCTTTCAGGTGGAAAGCGGCGTTGCCGGACACGGCTCCGTCCAGGGATGCCTCGATTTCGCCGCGTCCACCGGAGCGGCCCGGCTTGCCCTGGTCCATATCGAACGACACACCAGAAAAAATCAGCTTTCCCGTATCCACGCACTCATGGCCGCAGCGCCCATTCCCGTCCTCCTGCCGGAGGAGGACTTCACCCTTGTACTTTGACCCGCCCTCAATTCCTGCTCTTGCCGCTACGCGCTTGGCCGGAACCCTTGAATAAAAAAAGGCCGCCGAAGCGGCCTTGTTGCAACAGAGAGTACGGGAAAAAAGAGTTACTTGATAAACAGCATCTCCTGGTAGGTGGGCAGCGGCCAGAATTCATCGGCAACTTCCGTCTCCAGGGCGTCCGCATATTCACGAACCTCGTCCATCAGTGCCCGGATCTCCTTGGCGCAGAACTGCATATGTTCCTCCACGGATCCGAAATCATCCCGGGCCATGGCTTCCTTGAGCCGATCAACCGCATCCATCATTCCCTTGATATTGGCGGCAATGGATTTGGCCAGGGCGGTGTCGAATTCGACTCCCAGCTCGGCGGCGGCGGAAGCGGCCATGGAGAGCTCGGAGAGATACTGGGCAGCCGCCGGATAGATTGTCTTGGTGGCCATGCTGACCACAAGCTTTGATTCAACCGCGATCTTGAGAATATAAATTTCGGAGCTGACCTCAAAACGGCTTTCCAGCTCCAAGGGTGTCATCACCCCGGTGTTCTCGAAAAGACGCACAATGGCCTCATCCTTGAGAGCGGGCAGGGCATCGGCGGTGGTGGGAATATTTTTCAGGCCCCGAACTTCAACGGCTTCGCGGTGCCACTCTTCCGAATAGTTGTCGCCGCCGAAGACCACGGCGCCATGCTCGGCCATCAGTTTCTTGAGGACCTTGATCACACCGGCGCGGATGGCGGCATTGCTCTTGCCCTCGATGGCGCTATCCAGTTCATCGGCGATCCAGTTGAGGGAATCCGCCAACATGGTGTTCATGGCCATCAGTGCCCCGGAAACGGATTGCTCGGAGCCCACGGCGCGGAACTCGAAACGGTTTCCGGTAAAGGCAAAGGGCGAGGTGCGGTTACGATCACCGGCATCCTTGGGGAAGGGAATAATCTGCGAAAGTCCCAGATCCATCAAGCCGCTTTCATCAATGCCGTCCAGCTCTCCCTTGGCGATCTGATCGAAGATCCCCTCGATCAGGGAACCGAGATAGACGGAGAGAATCGCGGGCGGAGCTTCATTGGCACCCAGGCGGTGATCATTGCCGGCGGAGGCAACCACGGCCCGGAGCAAGGGGCCGTACAGATGCACGCCGCGAATAACCGCCCCGCAGAAGAGCAGGAAGATGAGATTTTCATTGGGCTTGTCGCCGGGATCCATGAGGTTGCCCTGGGTTGCATTACCCACGGACCAGTTGACATGCTTGCCGGAGCCGTTGATACCGGCAAAGGGCTTCTCATGGAGCAGGCAGACAAATCCGTGGCGTTTGGCCGTACTCTTGAGAACCGTCATCAGCATCTGCTGGTGATCGGCGCCCACGTTGGCGGATTCAAAATAGGGAGCGATCTCGAACTGGGCGGGTGCCACCTCGTTGTGGCGGGTCTTGGCCGGAATGCCCAGTCGGTAGAGTTTCTCCTCAACCTCCTGCATGAAGGCCAGCACCCGGTCGGCAATGGCGCCAAAGTAGTGATCGTCGAACTCCTGTCCCTTTGCGGGCGGTGCGCCGAAAAGGGTACGACCGGCCAGCAGCAGATCAGGACGCAGGTTGGCGAAGTTGGCATCCACCAGAAAATATTCCTGCTCGGGACCGCAGCTGGAATTGACCGGGGCGATATTCTTTTCACCCAGCTTGCGCAGAACCCGGTTCGCCGCCTTGTTCATGGCTGCATTGGAACGCAACAGCGGCACCTTCTGGTCCATGGATTCTCCGGTCCAGGAAATGAAGACACTGGGGATGCAGAGCGTGGCGCCGTTGCGGGTCTTGAGAATATAGGCGGGACTGGTGGGATCCCATGCCGTATAGCCGCGGGCCGCATTGGTCTGACGGATACCGCCGTTGGGAAAAGAGGAGCCGTCCGGCTCGCCCTTGATGAGCAGTTTGCCGTTGAACTCGGTGATGGCCCGGCCGTTGGGCTCGGTGAGGATAAAACCGTCATGTTTCTCGGCGGTAAAGCCGGTGAGAGGATAGAAGATGTGTGAAAAGTAGTCGGCTCCCCTGGAGATGGCCCAGTCTTTCATGGCGGCGGCAACACTGTCGGCGACCAGAGGATCCAGCGGCGCACCGTTCTCCATGGTATTTTTCATGGCCTTGTACGCACTTTTGGACAGCGCCTCTTCCATCTTGGCCAGGGTAAAGACATCGCTGGCCCAGATCTTGTCCAGGGTCTTCCGCTTGTTCACCGGGGTTGCCTCACGGTTGGTAATCTGAAATATCGCCTGGCTGCGATTCTCACTTCCACTCATTGTACACTCCTTTTCTTTGGTTGCTGGTTCCTGAGGGGATGATCAAAAGCACTGTGCCGCTTTATGCGACGACGCCGTCTTCCAATCTTCTCATTCAACTTTTTTCATTCTCACAAGGAATCCTTGAAAAAAAGACAACTTTTCAGGGCGCCCTTGATCATAAGCCGCTAACCCGGCTGAAACACAGGGGAAGCTGGCCCCGACTTTGCGGATTACGCCCGGGCACAAACGTCGAAAATTACAGAAGGGGCAGACGGAAGTCAAGGTTTTTTCGGCTAAACCGGCCAGGCATAATCGCCCGGGTCCAAACCGATTGCCGGGTTCAACTCCCGCTGCTCCTGCCTGCCTTCGCCCCACTGTTTTCCTCCGGTTGAATAATAAAGTGCAGGGTGTCCTCTATCCTTTTTTCAAACCCGGCATCTTGAATCTTGCGACCGTTCCGGTCGGTGACGTAGAAGATATCGATGAGCTGCTCCACCTCGGTGGCGATAATGGCCCGGTGTATATCCAGCCCCAGATCGGTCAAGGTCTGCGCCAGCTGAAAAAGGGCCCCGGGTCGATCATCGCCGTGGATCTCGATAACGGTGAACCGTTCCGATCCCTGCCGGTCGACAATCACCTTACGCTCGGTTTTGAGGATATGCCGCCGCTGCCTGGTACTCTTTTTCAGTTTGGTGTGCACCAGATACCCGACATCGAGCTCGCCGTTGATGGCCAGATTGATATCGCGCCGCAGACCTTCCCAGTCCTGCTCCTCATATTGACGGGACTCCAGAGGCGCCACGTCAAGAACATCGACGGCGGTGGAATCCTGCCAGGTAAAAATCTGGGCAGTGAGGACGCTGAGATTGTGCAGCGCCAGCACTCCGCAGAGATTGGCCAGCAGTCCGGGGCTGTCGCCGGTCATGAAGAGAAGCGACCAGCAGCCCTGGCGTTCTTCCGGAAAGACGAGTACCTCCTGCCGTAAAAGGTGATTCTGGTGCCGGTGAATGCGCAGATGCTCGGCAACAGCCTCCGGGGTGAAGCTGAGCAGGTACTCCCTGGTCAGCATCTCGAGATCGATACGCGGCTTTTCTCCATCCAGAAGAGCGGCTACCCGCTCCCGCAGCCAGGAAACACCGATCTCCTCCTGTTCCGAAACCACCAGCCGGCGGGTATCCTCGGCCGCCTCCAGCACCGATTTGATCTTCCAGTAAAATTCGGCCAGCAGGGATTTTTTCCACGAGCTCCAGGCCGAGGGCCCGGTGGCGCGGGAGTCGGCGATGGTTAGCAGGTAGAGCATAGTGAGCCGATCCGCATCGCCGATGAGACCGGCGCTCCGTCTGATGAAACCCTCATCTTCAAGATCCCGACGCATGGCCTTTTCCGGCAAAAAGAGGTGATAGCGTACCAGAAAGGCAAGGGTTGCCAGGTCCTCTTCGCCGAAGCCCAGTCGTCGGCCGATCCGGACGATAATTGCGGCGCCCAGTTCGGAATGATCACTCCTCTTACCCTTGCCGATGTCATGCAGCAGGGTTGCCAGGAAGAGCAGCCGCGGCCCGGCCAGGGATCGAAACAGCTCCCCCTCGCGTTCCCGCAGGTCGTGTAGCTCACTGATTGCCTGGAGCAGATGACGATCCACCGTATAGATATGGTAAAGATCATGCTGCGCCAGAGATTCGATATCGGCAAATTCCGGAATATAGGCGGGCAGCACTCCGGTTTCCAGCATGGTTTCCAGGACGGAGAAAACATTCCTGCCATGTTCGAGGATTTCCTGGAAACTATTGGCGACACGCCGTGAGCGCCGGAAAGAATCATCAATGAGATCCAGGTGTTCGCTGATCAGCTTGCGGGTCCGATGGTGCAACGGCTTGCCCCGGGAAGCCGAATGAAAAAAGAGCCGCATCAGAATCTGCGGTCGCTGCCGGAGGGCCTCCCGGTCGGCGACGACAATGCGGCCGTCACGCAGCAGCACCGACTTTTCCAGCCTCTCTTCCACGATCCGGTTGCGTCTCCCACGCTTGACCTGCTCCTGGAGTTCATTGACATGATCAAAGAAGAGATCGGTAATAACGGCGATGACCTGCAGATGGGCATAGACGTGACGCATGAAGCGCTCGACGCCCAGCTGCCCCTCCTCATCACGATACCCGAAGGCGGCGGCCATCTCCTCCTGATACTCGAAGAAAAGCTGGTCGTTTTTACGGCCGCTCAGGTAATGCAAGCGGTTTCTGATCATGATGAGATGATTCCAGGAAGCGGAGAAGCGTTTAACTTCAGCCGGTCGCAACATGCCGGCTTCTTTGAGATCCGCCACGGTACTCAGGCCGAAGAGGACGTTTGCCGTCCACAACATTGCCTGGATATCCCGCATTCCGCCCTTTCCCTCCTTGATATGCGGCTCCAGGAGATAGCTGTGGGCCCCGAACTGTTCCCGTCTGGCATCACGAAAGTTGTTCATGGTACGGACGAATTCGTTACGTTGTCCGTTGATCACCTTTTTCCGGTACTTTTTCAGCAAGGTGTCGTACAGTTTCCTGGATCCGGCCAGAAAGCGGGAATCGAGTAGAGACACCCTGAAGACAAAGTCATCCCTGGCAAAACGCAGGGCGTCCCCCACCGTGCGGACGGAGTGACCCACGTCGAAATCCGAGTCCCAGAGGGGATAGAGAAGGACCTCGGTGACCTCCTGCATGGATCTGGTGACCTTGCGCTCATGGAGGACCATCAGGTCGATATCCGAATAGGGATAGAGTTCCCGGCGGCCATACCCCCCAAGGGCAACCAGGGCCACCTTTTCCCGCACCGGCCGGATGATAGGTGATTCGTTGAAAAGATCAACGATGAACTGATCCACAAGGCCTGTGTGCCAGGTTATCAGCTCGTGGCCGCTCAGACCCCGGCGCCACAGTTCCTTTAAGGCCTCCCGCTGGGCCCGCAGGCCGGACTTCACCTCAGATGGCCTCGTGATCCGTTTCCCCGGTCCTGACCCGGACCACCCTTTCCACCGGCAGAACAAAGATCTTGCCGTCGCCGATCTTTCCGGTGCGGGCGGCGCCCACCACCTTGTCGATCACCTGGTCCACCATGTCGGCATCAACGATGATCTCCATCTTGACCTTGGGCAGAAAATCGACCACATATTCCGCTCCGCGGTAGATTTCGGTATGGCCCTTCTGGCGGCCATATCCCTTCACCTCGGAAATGGTCATGCCCTTGATGCCGATTTCGTTCAAGGCCTCTTTGACATCATCCAGCTTGAACGGCTTGATGATCACCTCGATTTTTTTCATCTCCCTTCCTCGTTCATGTACGCATTAGCGGTCACATTGCCGGCAGACGCCTGCAACCATCAGTTGTAGGCCGTTTCCGAATGTTCCGCGTAGTCAAGTCCCTGGACCTCGTCTTCGCGGCTCAGCCGCAGGGTCATCAGCATATCAACAATCTTGAGAAGAAGCCAGCTCACCACAAAGGCGTAAACCGTGACCACGCCGACCCCGATACACTGTTTGACCAGTTGCGCCGAACTGCCGCCGATGAGGCCGTCGACGCCGCCGGCATTGACGGATTTGCTGGCAAAGACGCCCAGCAGCAGGGTACCCACCAGACCGCCGACACCATGGATGCCGACCACGTCGAGACTGTCGTCATATTTGAGCCGGGACTTGGTATTGACCGCAAAAAAGCAGACAGCCCCGGCGATGATGCCGATGAGAATCGCCGAGTTGGGCCCGACGAAACCCGCCGCCGGGGTGATGGTTGCCAAACCGGCAATGGCACCGGATGCCGCACCCAGGGTGGTTGGTTTTCCCAGCTTCAGCCACTCCATAACCGACCACATGGCCATGCCGGACATACCGGCCAGATGGGTGGCCACAAAGGCGGTGGCCGCCACTTCATCGGCTGCCAGGGCGCTGCCGCCGTTAAAACCGAACCATCCAAACCAGAGAAGGCCTGTGCCCAGCAGGGTAAGGGGCAGGCTGTGTGGCAGAAAATTTTCCCTGCCGTATCCTTTTCTCGGACCGATGACCAGAACTGCCGCCAGCGCAGCCGCCCCGCAGGTCACATGAACCACGAGCCCCCCGGCAAAATCAAGGACACCGAGATTTCCAAGCCAGCCGCCTTTGCCCCAGATCCAGTGACACACGGGATTATAGACAAGAACGGCCCACAGGAGACTGAAGAGAAGAAAGGGGAAAAACCGCATCCGCTCGGCAAAGGCGCCGGTAATCAGTGCCGGAGTGATGATGGCGAACATGCACTGGTAGATCATGAAAACGGTCTGCGGAATGGTGGTGGCATAATCGGGACTGGGGGCATTGGTCACTCCCTTGAGGGCAAACCAGGAAAGATCGCCGATGAATCCGCCGACATCAGGGCCGAAGGACATGGAGTATCCCAGATAGACCCACTCGATGGAAATGAGTGAAATCATGATAAAACTCTGCATAACCGTTCCCAGAACGTTTTTGCTGCGCACCATGCCGCCGTAAAACAGCGCAAGGCCGGGTGTCATCAGCAGCACCAGGCCTGCAGCCGCCAAAATAAATGCCGTATCCGCCGCTTGAATCATTACTCCCTCCTTTTTCTCCTCTTCCGCTCTGCTGATATTACAAAAATGTCACCGGGGGATGTTTTTCCGCTGTTCCTCTTATCCACTTCCCTGGCCTCGGAAAAATGCCCCCTCAGCTCCCGACATCGGTCCGGGTCGTTTCCGCAAAGGATCTTCGGGCAGCGGGGGCCGAGCCTGTCATCCTGAATCAACACATACTACAACATTCATGCCGGAATCCTTCGCAACTGGGAAGTTGCCGAAAACATAATACTTAACCGGCTAACGTCCCTAGGATGACAAAAAATATTTTTTACATTTTTGTCAATTTAGGCGAATTATTCTACAAAATTGTAAACTTTGTTCTTTGGAAAACGAACGGATAGGCGTCATCCGGCCGTTATGATGCTATCTGGAGTGAATGTCAGGAAAAATCAATTTGAAAAACAACATGAAAGGTGTAAAATACAAGCATTATGGAACAACAAGAGAGAAGAAAATACATCAGGCCGGAATCGCTGTATCTCCTGGACTACCTGGCCCTTGACGAACAGGGGCAGGCAAGCGGATACAGCATGGGAAGAACTCTTGAAGTCAGTGAAGGCGGGTTACTGTTTGAAACTCACAGGCCGCTTGCCATCGGGCATTATGTCCGCATAACCATCGGTCTCAAGGAAGACCTGGTGGATGTGACCGGAAAAATCGCCCACACCTCCGAAGACGCCCAGCGATATCAGAGCGGTGTCCAGTTCATTGATGTGGATGACACGAGCCGGAAGGTTATCAACAAATACGTCGAGGCGTTCCGGGAACGCAGCGCCCAGGAAAACGAACCCGAGCCTGAGAACCCGGCCTGAAACGGGCCTCACGGCCCGGCCGACATAATCGCCCGGGTGATACGCACCGCCTGAACGGATGCTCCGACATTGTGCACCCTGACATAGGCAACGCCTTTGGATGCACACCAGCCAGAAACCACCGCCGTTGCCGTATCACGTTCCTCGACCTCAAGATCCAGAACCTTGCCGAGAAACATCTTTCTCGAATGCCCCACGAGGACCGGGCACCCCAGCGCCTGCAGCTCTCCGATTCTTTGCAATATGGCAAGATTGTGCGATACGGTCTTGCCAAATCCGATTCCCGGATCCAGTACGATCCGCTTTTTTTCAATTCCCTCCATCTCCAATTGGTTGATCCGCTTCCGGAAATAGCTGCAGATATCCCCGACAACATCATCATAGCGGGGATCAAGCTGCATTGTCCGGGGTGTGCCCTGCATGTGCATGATGATCACCGGCCCGCTGTAGCTCCTCACCACCTCCGGCATGGCCGGATCATGGGTCAGCGCACTGATATCATTCACCATATCGGCACCGGCATCAAGCGCCCTGCGGGCAACCTCGGCCTTGGTGGTGTCGATGGAGACGGGTATTTCTGATATCTCGCGTATGAGACGAATCGCCGGGAGAACGCGTTGCATTTCCTCCTTTTCCGAAACCGCCTTGGCAAAGGGCCGGGTAGACTCACCGCCGACATCGATAATATCCGCCCCCTGGTCGATCATGGTCTCCACCTGCGTGACGATCTGTCGGTCGGAAACAAAACGGCCACCATCCGAAAAAGAATCGGGAGTGACATTGAGAATGCCCATCACATAAGTCTTTCGTCCATCTGCAATCATTTCTTCTTTCCCGTTCATGACACCGACCCTGGTGCTCCCCGATTCCAGGATCCGCCTATCGGCCTGCCGGGGAAAATGAACCGCCGCGCAAAAAAAAATGCTCACATAGTGTGAATATGTGAGCATTTTATCGCCACCTGCACTGCGGTAATCGATTCCGAACCATTAACCGATTCCAGAGCGAGGTCGCCCAGTGCGTCCCGTCTCTGCCGGGACGCACGATAGTCTCCGTATCAGTGGCCCTTGGCCGCATCAACTGCCGACTGCGCGGCTTCCTTGGTTTTCTCGACAGCGGCGCCGGCCATCTCGCCGGCTTTTTCTTTAGCGGCGGTTACCGCCTCCCCGGCTTTTTCCTTGGCCGTATCAGCTGCCTGGTGAGCCACCTCGCCTGCCTTCTCCTTCACCGCTGTTGCGGCCTCGCCGGCCTTTTCGGTGACTTTCTCGGTGACGCTTTTTGCCTTGTCGGCGGCCTTCTGCGAAGTATTGCTGTTGCAGCCATAGGCCAGAACCAGCAGAAGAGCGGTGACCAGAGCAAGAGCTGCCTTACGTTTCATGGTATTCCTCCTTTTTTTCTTTACGTGGTTGCGGAAGAAGAGCTAAAGCTACGCTACCTTCCTGAAATTCAGACAAAAACTACTCTGAAAACGTTATATGCGCAACACTTTTCTGGGTCCCGGCCTCCCAATGGCAGCGGAGCTGCTGCCCCAAAAGGGATCCGGATCCCGGCATCTTCGCACAATTCGTCGCTCCTCTATTAATAATGACTGCTTTTTTGGATCGTTAGAATTATATTGGAGGTACAGGAAAAGCCGGCTACCGGAACATCATCCTTTCTTCATGCCTACCACTTTCAAGGTAATGAATGACCGATAAAAAACTGCGGATCTTCTATATAGACAGTCAGCATGACCGCTGCGGCGATTTTGTTGCCAATGGAGGGCACAACGGTCTGATTGTCCACTCCCTTGTGGGGCGACCGGATAGGGATATCCTGATCCACCTCGAAAACAACTGGCCGGACGCCATTGTCCTCGCCGATATTCCCGCTGAAGAAGACCTGACCGAATTTTGCGACCAGGTGGGAGGATGTTGTCCCGTTATCCTGCTGGTGGAACAGGGGCATGAAGCCGAGGGGCTTAACGCCATCGAACATGGCGTTGACGACCTGGTTTTCAGGGATAAGGACGGGATGTGGGTGGCCCGTCTCGCCTTTGTCATCAAAAAAACACTGTTGCAGATCCACGGTGACCACAGGGTCACCAACCTGCGGACCAGCAGACGCTACCTGGAGGGACTTGTCCGCATATCCGCAGTTATTGCAAAACATGACGATCCGGTGGAGATGCTCCGGCAGGGGGCCGCAATTCTCCTTGAAATCTTCCAGGCCGACCGTATCTGGATACTACACCACGGCAGCCAGAGCGTCTCCGGGGTGCGAGACCCCATCGAAATCGGACAACAGCGCTACTGCGGTGTCCTGACGCCCAAAACCGAGATGAAGGTCAAGCTCGGTATTTCTGAGATTCTCCAGGAAGCCCTCAAGTTGAACCGGCCGGCGGTTCGCTATGGTGAATATGAAAATCCACTCTGCCGCAAAGCGGCCCTGAGCTACAGGATCCGCTCCCAGATCTGCCTGGCGCTGCGCCCAAAATACGACCAGCCGTGGCTGCTTTGTATGCACCAGTGCTCAAGAGAAAGACGCTGGAGCAAAAATCATATCCAGCTCTTCCAGGATATCTGCGACCGGCTGCGGGATGCCTTTGATCATCGGCTGCTGCTCGCCAGTCTGAAAAAAGACATTGCCAAGCGACAAAAGGTCGAGGCCAGACTGCTGGAGAGCAAGCAGCGCTTCCAATCCCTTTTCAGCTCCTCGGGCATCGCCCTCTGGCTGCTTGATTATACCCAGCTCAACAAGCTGCTCACCCAGTTACGGCGATACAGTGTCACCGACCTTGACCGCTACATCGAACACAACCGCGAATTTCTCACCCAGGCGGCCTCCCTCGTCAGCCTCGTTGATATCAACGATGCCGCCATCAAACTCTGTAGTGCCCAGCGTAAAGAGGATGTCACCACTTCTGCCTGTCCCCTCCTGACTCCGGAGGCATCGTCGGTCTTCCATCAGTTGCTGCTCTCTCTCTTTTCAGGAAAATCCCACTTTATCACCGAAGGCGTGCAGCGGAACTTTCATGGCAAACACCTTGATGTGCTGATGAGTATCGACATCCTGCCCCGCCATTCCCAACGGCGGCAGCTTTTGTTGAATATCATCGATATTTCCAGGCTGAAAAAGACCGAAAGGGCTCTGCGGGAGTCGGAAACACGCTACCGACAGCTGCTGGACGCCTCCAACGACGCCATTATCGTTGCCGACGCGGAAACCGGCGTTATCGTCGAGGCCAATCGCAGACTGGTGGAACTGACCGGCAAACCGCTTTATCAGCTCATCGGCATGCACCATTCGGTACTTCATCCCACCATGGATCACCAGAGGTACAATGAATCCTTCCGCCGCCAGGTGCAGGAAGGCGTGATAAACGACCAGGGCGATTCATACCTCATCCACGCCAATGGTCGCCGGGTCCCGGTGATTATTACCGGCAGCGTTTTTCAATCCGGCGGCAGACGCCTGGTCCAGCGCAACTTTCATGATATCAGCGACCGCAAAAAAGAGGCCCAGCATAGACGGCTGCTGGCCACAGCCATCGAACAGGCCGACGAGACCATTATCATCACCAATGCAGAGGGAACCATTGTCTATGTCAATCCCGCTTTCGAGTGGACAAGCGGCTATTCACGGGAAGAAGTTATCGGCGAAAATGCCAGGATCCTCAAGAGCGGCCACCAGGACCGGGCCTTTTATGAAAAAATGTGGAAGCAGATATCCGCAGGCAAGGTGTGGCACGGCCATCTCACCAACAAAAAGAAGGAAGGTACCTTATACGAAGAAGAGGTTACCATTTCACCGGTGCGTAATGAGGCCGGCAGGATAACCCATTATGTAGCCGTCAAGCGCGACGTCAGTGAACAGATCGCCCTGGAGCGCCAGATCAGACGTTCCCAGAAAATGGATGCCATCGGTACCCTGGCCACGGGTATAGCCCATGACTTCAATAATATTTTGATGCAGATAGTGGGATTTACCGAAATGTCGCTCGACCTGGCGGAAGAAGATTCCATGCTGAAAAAGAATCTCGAAATTATCTACGAGGCCTCGGAAAGAGCGGGAGACCTTGTCGATCAGATCCTGACTTTCAGCAGCCATACGGAACAAAATGAAATGCCGCTGCGCCTTGACACCATCATCAAGAAGGAGCTGGATCTCATCCGTTCCACCATGCCGCCGCACATTGAGCTCAGACAGAATATCGCCACCATGAAAATGGTGAAGATGGATCCCATCCAGGCCCACCAGATCGTTATGAACCTGTGCACCAACGCAATCCAGGCCCTCGGAGACAGGGCCGGATTTGTTGAAGTCAAGCTCGAGGAATGCGAGCTGGAGAGTCAGAAGGCTCGTCTTCTTGGTGACCTGCGACCCGGCTCATATCTCCGGTTATCGGTCAAGGACAACGGGCCGGGAATCTCACCCGAGGTGATTGAGAGGATATTCGAGCCCTATTTCTCCACCAAGGAAAAGAGCAAAGACCGGGGTACGGGTCTTGGCCTGGCAACCATTCACGGCATTGCCGTACGCCTGGGAGGAACGGTGAGCGTCAAGAGCACCCTGGGCCGGGGAAGCCGCTTTGACGTCTACTTTCCCGTTACCGATGCCAAAAAAGATATACTGGAAAATACGGAAAGCCGGCAGAAGAAAACCCCGGCAAAACAGGTTCTGGTGGTGGACGATGATCCCCAGGTGATCAGTTACCTGGAAAGGGAGTTGAGCAAACTGGGATATGAGATCCGCGGATTTACCTCCAGCCTCAAGGCCCTGGATGCAATATGCAATGAGCCGGATGCCTATGATGTGCTCCTTGCCGACATGACAATGCCGGAACTCAGCGGTCCCCAGCTGGCGGAGGAGATCCGCAAACTCGGCAACGACATACCCATCATACTCTGTACGGAATTCAGCAAACGGACGGAAAATGCCCTCACCAAGATGAAAGGTATTGACGGATACCTGACCAAGCCCATCACCGAGGCTCAGCTTGCCGAAGAGATCGGAAAAGTCACGGAAGAGCGCCCAGTCCCCGGCTGATAACCCTTCCAGAGGGATCGCAAACCGGCGCTGGAAGTATCTTGTACCCCTTGGCTCTAAACGCTCACGGGCAGAGTCGTTTATGCCGCCGAATTCCTTATTATTCTCTATTTCCCTATTTCCATAAACGCAAAAACCCCCTTGGTTAGAGGGAACCAAGGGGGTTTTTGTTTGGAAAAAAGGAATTCGGCGGCGACCTACTCTCCCACACAGTCGCCCGTGCAGTACCATCGGCGCTGGAGAGCTTAACTTCCGTGTTCGGAAT
>CAYUNE010000037.1:0-115450 GCA_964446115.1 uncultured Desulfobulbia bacterium
TTCTTTCACCCGTTCAGCCAACATGTTTTCCACCTCCAATAGATCATGTGTATGGGGTAATTCCTGCCCCGGCAGGCGGACAGGCAGGAGAACCCGGTTAATCCAGACCGTGAAGGCCCGTCGTATGGATGCCTGTTCCGGATAAACCCCAGTAGCAGGTCCCGGACATGTTCTGGATGGCTGAAGAGCTGCTTGTAACTGTGATCATGCTTTGCCGATATTCAATCCCGCGTGCAAAATATTTTTCGTTTTCCGGATCAATTATTCCGATCGTCTTGTAATCAATCCATTATACAGGAAAAACAAGCATTAATAAACAGCCTTTCTTGGGGTTCTGTAATTCTGGAGACGAAATACGGTCTTGCGGGGTCAATGGTAGGAAAGAAAGAGAAATTTGCCCATGCTGTCCACGGTTGTGGGCAGGGGCAGGTGATGTCGCCAGCGGTCATATTCTTCATATTCGGCAATGAGGACCACCCGTCCTTGCTGTCTACTGATCAGTTGCCCTGCCGCTTGCGGGCTCAGCAGGCGGCCGGCTTCATCCGCATAGCGAAGGCCGTAATCCAGTTCGCCGCCGCGTTCGATGAGCAGGATATCGTCCCGTTTGGCATACCAGGGTACACTACGGGCTGTTTCCTCGCCGCTGAGGATGGTGCCGGCCCGGGCCAGGGCGGTTTTGTGTCGAGAGAGCAGTAGGCCGGGAGCCTTGACGTCCAGGGTAGGTTTGGGCAGGGTGAAGTTTGTAATGAAGAGCAGCGCAGCCGGAGCCAGGCCGCAGAGGACGATTCCATGGTGAATATCGCGGCAACGGAGGGCAGCGATACAGATCAATACAGCGACGATCAGTCCGTTGATCAGCAGCAGCCACTTCCAGGATCTGATGAAGGGACGGAAGGGACCAACAGCGGCCACCTGCACCAGCAGCAATCCGGCAATAAGCAGGACGAAAAAAAACAGCAGAGCCCTCAGGCCGGTGTTGAACAGTCTGGTTTTGCCGCCGTCCCAAAGCGATGCGGACAGGCCCAGGGAAAGAAGGATTGCCGTTGCCGGAAAACAGGGCAGGATATAAGTGAGCAGTTTGCCGTTGGAGGCGGAGAAAAAGAAGAAGGGAAAAAAAAGCCAGCACAGTGAGTAAAGCATCAATCTCTTTTCCGGACTTTGGGGTGCAGCCCGGTAACGCAGAAGTCCCGGAAGTACCGCCGGCACCATAAAGGTCCAGGGCAGCAGCATCGGCGGCAACACTGCCGAGAAATACCAGAAAGGTTCACGGTGCTGGGCGGAGTCGGACAGGAAGCGGTGTAAATGTTCGTGGAAGAAGAAATAGTTCCAGAAATCCGGCTCCCGCCCGTGGATGAGCAGGCTCCAAGGCAGGGCAAGCACAAGGGCGGCGGCCAGAGGCAGCGGCAGCATGCGGAAACAGTCGCGCCATCTGCGGGTCAGCGCCAGATATGGAGCCGCGGTGAGAGTCGGTACCGCAAAGGCGAGGAATCCTTTGGTCAGGAAGGCACACCCCGCAGCCAGACCGGCCACTCCAAGCCGGAGCCGCTCCCTGCCGCTGCCGGCCTTCTCTTCCGTGGCCAGAAAAAAGCTGATGAGGGTGGCGGTGAGAAAAAAGCTGAACAGGCTGTCAAGCACCGCAAAGGTGCCGACACCAACCACCCCCAGCGCGGTGAGCAGGACAAAGGGTGCAAAACGAAGCGGCGGTGGGTCACTCTTCCCCCGCCGGTCCCCCAAAAGCAGGAGCAGCAGCGCAGTGAAACCAGTGGCCAGGGCCGAGGGCAGCCGTACCCCAAAGTTGTTCTCGCCGACCACAAGGAGCGAAACGGCACTCACCCAGTAGCCCAGCACAGGTTTTTCAAAATAACGCACTCCGTTGATATGGGGAACGATCCAATCACCGCCGGCGATCATCTCCCGGGGAATTTCCGCATAACGCGTTTCATCGGGGATAAACAGGGGACGGGCCCCCAGCGGCAGCAGGTAAAGAAAGATGTAGACAAGGATGGACAGCCGGCCCGGACGGTGCGCAGAGGACAGGAAGGAAGGCATCACCAACCTCCATCCCGGGGCGGCGGGAGCGGCCCCTGGCACGAGACCCAACCCTGGCGACCGCTGATTTTGCAGCGGAGAAGAGCAGAGGTGGTGATGTCGTTTTCTTCCCTCCGTAACAGTTCGCCCAGGGGAACAAAGCAGATGCGTCGTTTTTCCGCTTGGTTGAGAAAATCCTGGAACAATGAAAAAAAAGCCATTCCCTCAACCTCAGCATGGATAGTGAGGACATTGAGTCGTCCCGGCCGGAAAAGATCAAGGAGATGATTGTTATAGGTATGCGGGGTGATGCCGCCGCGTCCCAGCAGTTCGTCGCAGGTCGGCAGGGTCGTCGGGATCTGTGGCGGCCGGAAGATCCGGCCCTCCAGATTCGGCAGGAAAATCGACCTGCCGCGACAATCGGAGCAGTAGAGAAGGTTACGGTCGCTACGGTCGGCCAGGGCGGCGGCCGTAATTCGCCAGGCCGGTGCTGCCATGCAGGTCACCGGTTGCTTCACCAGTTCCTGGAGCATTGTTAAAGCCCGGTGGGTGTCGAGGCCGATTTCCCGGGACGTCAGCCGATGAATCCGCGTCTGCCAGCGGTGGTGATCCCAGCAGTGGAGGCCGATTTCATGGCCTGCTTTTACGCTCTTGCGGATCGATTCGGCCCCTTTCCGGCCGATGATCGGTCCCGGCCACAGGGTGCCTTTAAAAAGGATATCCGGACCATAGAGCGCCACCGCCCGGGTCCGGACCATTTTGGCGAAAAAGGCGGGGTGCAAAAGCCGCAACAGATGACGGCCCATGTTGTCCGGTCCCATGGAAAAGAAGAAAGTGGCACGGATGCCGTACCGCCTGAACAGGGCCAGGAGATTTGCCGCCCCCATTCTGGTGCCGCGCAGGGTGTCAACGTCTACCCGCAGACCCGCGGTGATTGCTTTCTCCCGCATGTAACCGCTTTTCACAAGGTTCGCATCTCGACGGCTTTTTTCCGTGCTGCTCCGGCGGCCGCTTTTTCGCCGGCGTATTCGATTGCCTGGCGCAGGAAAAAGTCCAGGGTTCTGGTGAGGGAGTCGCCAAAGGGAACCAGCGGTTCCCATCCCAGGATATTTTTTGCCAGGTGAATGGCGGGCCGGCGGTGCATGACATCCTCATAACCCGGTCCATAGAAGACGCGACTCTCGATGGGGCTGATGCCTGCCAGGGGTGGAAAGTTGTCCCGCAGGGGGTGTTCCTGAAATGCAGTCATCAGGAGTTCGGCCAGGCTGCGGATGCTGAACTCGTTGTCCGGGTTGCCGATGTTGAATATGCGGCCGTCGCAACGGCCGTCTTTATTTTCGATGATGCGAAAAAGACATTCGACCCCATCCTGGACATCCGTGAAACAGCGCTTCTGATCGCCGCCGTCCACCAGCCTGATGGGTGTGCCCTCCACCAGGTTGAGAATCAACTGGGTGATGACCCGGGAGCTGCCGATGCGCGCCGATTCCAGATTGTCCAGCCGTGGACCGATCCAGTTGAAGGGTCGAAACAGGGTGAATTGCAGGTCCCGACCAGCGCCGTAGGCCCAGATCACCCGATCCAGCAGTTGTTTGCAGCAGGAGTAGATCCAGCGCTGCTTGCGGATCGGCCCCAGTACCAGGCGCGAATTTTCCTCGTCAAAGGTCTCCTCGCTGCACATACCGTAAACCTCGGAGGTGGATGGAAAGATGATCCTTTTTCCGTAGCTCACGCAGTAGCGGACGATACGCAGGTTTTCTTCAAAGTCCAGTTCAAAGACCCGCAGGGGATTACGAACATATTCCGCCGGGGTGGCAATGGCCACCAGGGGCAGGACGATATCGCATTTGCGGACATGGTACTCGATCCATTCCCGGTGTATGGCGATATCGCCTTCGCTGAAATGAAATCCCGGCCGGTCCAGGAGGCGGCGGATGGAACCGGTGTCCAGGTCCAGACCGTGGACCTCGTAGCGACCGGAGTCCAATAACCGTTCGCTTAGGTGATTACCGATGAAACCGTTTACTCCGAGGATGAGAACCCTTTTTTTTCTCTGCTTCCGGTGCGCCCGGCTTCGGTTTTCGGGGCCAAACTGCATGCCCGGTGCAAGCTTCAGCTCCTTGCCCAGTTGTTTGCCGGTCATGAACAGGCCGTCCGCCGGCTGGGCGGTATCGATCCTGACGGCATCCCTGCCGCAGGCGATCACCAGAGGATCGGCGGAGAGGATCCGTCCCGGGCTCATGCCCGCCACCCCCGGGCGAACCGTCACCGACCAGAAGAGACATTTGCGCCGTTCCAGATAGCTGAAGGCCCCGGGGTAGGGCCTGGTCACCGCCCGTACCAGATTGCGGACGGTTTCCGCGTCCCGGCGCCAGTCGATTTCACCGTCCGCTGGTGTACGGCCGCCGTAATAGGTTGCCCGGCGGTGATCCTGTGGCAAGCGCGGCGCGGTTCCCTGTTTGAGCGGAGGCAACAGCTCATCGAGCAACCTGCCTGCCGCTGCGTTGAGTTTCTGGTGCAGGGTAAGGGCGGTTTCATTCTCGGAGATTTCCACCTGTCTCCAGCCGACAATGTCGCCGTTGTCGGGTTTTGGGGTCATGTGATGCAGTGTCACTCCGGTTTTCCGCTCACCGTTGACAAGGACCCAGTTGACCGGACAGCGGCCGCGATATTTCGGCAGCAGAGAGCCGTGCAGATTCAGGCAGCCCCGGGACGGGATGTCGAGTATCGCCGGGCCCACCATCTGCCGGTAGTATAAGGAGAAGATGAACTCCGGGGCAATGTCGCTTATCATCTTCACCCAGAGCGGATGGTTGATGTTGTCCGGAGCATAGACGGGCAGATCTTTGGCGGCGGCCGTTTCGGCCACCGAGGAAAACCAGAGCGTCTCATCGGGATCGTCACGGTGGGTGAAGACGGCACGGATATCGAAGCCGTGCGCCAGCAGTTTTTCAATGCCGCTGCAACCGATATTGTGGTAGGCAAGAACGATTGTTTTCATGGATTTTCCATTGTTGTAAAGGGTCGGACGGCATCGTGATCTGTGGGCAACGAATCCTCCTCCCGGGCTGTGCGGAGAGTCACCATCCGTCCTCCGGCTTCCCTGCCGTGGATTTCCCGGATAACAAAACGGGGGCGACCGCGTACGTCACGGTAGATGCGGCCGATGTACTCACCCAGAAGTCCCAGGCCGATGAGCTGAAACCCCAGAAAGAGAAAGAGCGCCGCAAAAAGGGTAAAGACCCCTTCCGCCGCCCAGGAGGCGCCCCGCAGCAGTCGCATGATCAGGAGAAACAGACCCAGGCCCATGCCGGCCAGGGCGGTGAGGCTGCCGATGATCGACAGCAGCCGCAGTGGAAAGGTCGACATGGACGTCAACAGGTCAAACAGGAGAGAAATGAGTTTGTACAGAGAGTACTTGGATTCCCCCTGACGGCGCTGATCATGGGTAACTTCGATTTCATTGGTGGAGCGGGCAAAGGAATTGGCCAGCACCGGAATAAAGGTGGAGTGCTCCCGGCAGCAGAGCATGGCATCCACCACGCTGCGGCTGTACCCCCGCAACATGCAGCCGTAATCGTGCATCATTACACCGGTGGCGCTGCGTACCATGAAGTTGACCAGAGCGGAGGCGCCGCGCCGGAACAGGGTATCTCTGCGATTTGAGCGCACCGTTCCCACAACATCGTAGCCCCTGTCCAGTTCACGGACCAAGCGGGGGATTTCCTCCGGCGGGTTTTGCAGATCTGCATCCAGAGTAATGACCGCCCGTCCGCGGCTGTGGATCAGTCCGGCAAAAACAGCTGCATGCTGACCGTAGTTGCGATTGAGGAGAACGGCTATGATTTCGGGAGAGTGGCGTTTAGCGGCCCGGCTGATAATTTCGTCGGATCCGTCACGGCTGCCGTCGTCGATGAGAATGATTTCGAAAGAGCGCCGGCAGCTCCGGCAAGCCGCCAGGCAGCGGTTGATGAGTTCCGTCAGGCAGGCCGCCTCATTGTAGACGGGAATGACAACGGAAATGTCCCGGCTCCGGCTCATGCCAGCACCTCCTTGATCGCCCCCACCACCCCAACGACATCCTCTGGATGCATGCCTGGAAAGAGGGGCAGGGAACAGAGGCGCTGGGAATTCCATTCCGTGGCCGGTAAGGTCCCGGCCACATGGGGCATGGTGCGGCGGTAGTAATCCTGCAGATGTACGGCGGTGAAGTGGATGCCGGTGCCGATGCCGCGCCGCTTCAGTGCCTCCATGAAGCGGGCCCGCTCCATGCCCGCCTTTTCCGTGTCCAACCGAACGATGAACAGGTTCCAGGCGTGGCGGATATCCGGGGGCGGCACCGTAAGAGGCATGATCTCCTCCACTTCGGCCAGCAGCTCGTGATACCATCGGGCCAGTTCGGTTCTTTCGGCGATGAAACGGTCCAGTCGTTTGAGTTGCCCCAGGCCGAGGACGGCGGCGATATCGGTCATGTTGTACTTGAATCCCGGTTCCAGTACCTGGGCCTGGGGGGCTCGGCCCTGTTGCAGCCGGTCATGGGCGTCGAGGCCCAGGCCGTGGAATTTCAGCCTCCTGACGCGGGTTGACAGCTCCGCATCGTCGGAGCAGAACATGCCGCCCTCACCGGTGGTCATGTTCTTGATGGGGTGAAAGGAAAAAATCGCGGTACCGCGCCGGCCGATTTTTTCGCCCCGATACTCCGTCCCTACAGCATGAGCGGCGTCTTCCACCAGAGGAATGCGGTGGTCGGCGGCCAGACAACGCAGAGGAGAGAGATCCAGAGCGCTCCCGGCGAAGTGAACTGGGATGATGAGCCTTGTTTTCTCTGTGATCAGGGGAGCGATCTCTTCGGCCCCTGCCATGAGTGTATGGCGATCCACATCGGTAAAGACCGGTACGGCGCCGCAGAGAACGATGAGGTTGACCGTGGAAACCCAGGTCATTGCCGGGGTGATCACTTCGTCGCCTGCACCGATGTCTAGTGCTTTCAACAGCAGGTGCATGCCGGCTGTGGCGGAAGTAAGCGCCACCGCGGATTCCGCGCCGCAGTAGCTGCGGAAGCGTTTTTCAAACTCGGCGGCAGCGGCTCCGGTGGTGATCCAGCCGCTGCGCAGCACCTCGCCTACGGCTTCGATCTCTTCCTCTCCGATGAATGGCCTGGAAAAGGGTAAAAATGAGTTCATTATTTTTTCGGGTGATGGTAACGATGCCCTTTAGGTGCTGCTTACCACAGCCTCCATGAAGAAATGATGAAGAGGATGGCCCTTCCGGTTCTTCATCATTTCTTCATGATTTGCCGGTAGAGTGGGATGAAGGGAGAGATGTATGAACAGGTATCTGCCGTTGATCATATTCGGGGTGTTGCTCAATGCCGCGGCCCAGCTGGCCCTGAAACAGGGAATGCGCCATATCGGCTCCTTCAGCTTCAGCCGCGGCGGCGAATTGGCCGGGGCTGCGCTGGCCGCTGCAACGAACCCCTTTGTCCTGGCCGGGCTGGGATGTTACCTGATCAGCGTGGTGGTGTGGCTTCTGGTTCTCTCCCGGGTCGAAGTCAGTTTCGCCTATCCGCTTCTCTCCATCGGCTATATCGTCACTGCGTTGGCGGCACGCTTCTGGTTTCATGAAAATCTGGATTTTAACCGCTGGTGCGGTATCGGAGTGATCTGCCTGGGTGTCTGGTTGATCACCAGGAGTGGTTAGGTGTTTTGCCGTGGAGAGGAAAGATGAGGATCCTGGTCGTTGATGACGAACCGGCGCTTTTGGAACAGATCAGCAGAGTACTGCGTCAGCAGAACTATACCATTGACAGTGCCGCGGACGGAGAAGAGGCTCTGGAGCGACTGTTTACCGATCCCTACGACCTGGTCCTTCTGGATATCATGCTTCCCGGCAGGGACGGCTTTTCGGTACTTGCCGAGATGCGCGCCGAAAAGATATCCACGCCGGTGCTCATGCTCACCGCCCGCGGCGAGGTTGAAGACCGGGTTCGCGGACTCGATCTCGGTGCCGACGACTATCTGTCCAAACCCTTTTCCATCGCCGAACTGCTCGCCCGCATACGGGCCCTGCTGCGTCGGGCCGAAAATCATACCAGCGCCGTTCTCTCCAGTGGAGAGGTTAGGCTTGACACCGCCACCCGGGAGGTCTTCCGGGGAGAGCAACCAGTGAAGTTGACCCCGCGTGAATTTTCCATCCTCGAATTTCTGCTCTACAACAAGAACCGTGCCGTCTCCCGTTTCACCATGGCGGAACATGTCTGGGGAGATGAATTCGATCCCTTTATCATGTCGAACAATATCGACGTCCATGTCAAGAATCTGCGACGCAAGCTCAGCGACGGCGGCGGCACGATCATCACAACGGTCCGCGGGGTGGGCTATATGATCAGGGAAGAGGAGGGTAGATGCGAATCCGCACTAAAATAACCTGGATGATTGCATCTACCGGCATTCTGGCAAGCCTGGTTTTTTCGGTCTATGTACTCATTGAGCTGGTGGAGCAGCCCTATGAACTCTTTGATGCCGAGCTGGAAAAGCAGACCCAGACCCTGATCGCCGCCCTTGATTCCACTGTTGATCCGCCGCGCATACCCGAACGTATGATCCCCTATTTCGAGGGATTGTTCTGGGTGAGGATTTTCAACGATCACCATGAGGTTATCTACTCCACCGAGATGACGAAACTGGTGGATCTGCCCCTGCGGCAGCAAAAGAAAGGTTACACCATCAACACCTCGATTCCGGAAAACATGCTCCCGACCGATGGGGACGATGCCGATGACGACGGCGAACATGCCGCCTTCCGGGTGCGGGTGTTTTCCATGCGGGCGGGAGGACGGGACTATCTCGTCCAGATCGGCCGGGCCATGGATCGGCTTGATGAAGAGATCCGTGAACTGCTTATCACCCTGGCCCTGGGGTTGACCGGTTCGACCACTGTTCTCATTATCTCCGGCTATCTGGTGGCGGGACGGATTCTGCGGCCCCTGGCCGTCATCAACCGGACGGTGAGAGAGATCAACGACCGCACCCTTGACAAACGGTTGCCCCTGGGACCCAATCGGGACGAACTGCACGAGCTTTCCAGCTCTCTCAACACCATGTTCGATCGGTTGCATCACTCCTTCCGACAGCAGAAGGATTTTCTCGCCGGCGCCGCCCATGAGCTGAAAACACCCTTGACCATCATCCGGCTTTTTTTTGAGGAGATGTTGGGACGACGGGATCTGCCCGCTGAGGTCCGGGAAAGCCTGGCCTGCCGTTATAAGACGCTTTCCCGCATGGAACGGCTGGTCAAGAATCTGCTCGACGTCTCCCGGCTGGAGCTCAAGGAGAGTTTTGAGCCGCGAGCTTTCGATCTGCCGGAACTGGTTGGCGAGGTGGCGGATGATTTCGCCACCAGCCTTGAGTTGGCAGCCCTTGACTTCAGTATCGATATGCCGGACAGGCTGGAGGTGTATGCGGATCGGGATATGATCAGACGGGTCCTGATCAATCTCATCGACAACGGCATCAAGTACAACTTTTTGAAAAACGGTCGATTACGGTTGCAGATAACGGTTCAGGGAGATCATGTTGTTTTTCTCTTGCACAATACCGGGCCGGGAATCCCGGCCGATGAACTCTCCCGGGTGTTCGAACAGTTCTATCGGGTGGAAAAATCTCGTTCCCTGGCCCATGGCGGTTCCGGCCTGGGGCTTACCATTGTCAGCAGAATCGTTCGTCTCCATGGCGGCCACATCACCATGGAGAGTGAGGAAGGTGCCTGGGCCCGGGTGCGCATTCTTCTTCCCCGCTCCTGACTGTTTCCCGTTGTCTCCCGAAAATCCTTCCCCGGCTTTTTCAGAAAATTCCTGGCAAAGAAGAGGTGCTCCGTGGTAGAGTAATTCTCAGGCCGAGAAGCGGCCGTATCTATCCAATATGCTGATTCCACTATAAAAAATTTGGAGTAATCAGATGAGCAGGGTTGTTTTCTGGGCCGGAGTCCTGGCGGTTTCTCTTTTTTGTCTGTACGGCTGCGGTGCCCCGGTCACCGTCGGTCAGATGGAGAAAGCCGGCGGCCGGCGGCTGGATGCGCCACGGGTGCTTGCGCTGGTGAGCGGCAACAGCCTGCGGCTTGAATCCTTTCAGCAGGATTTCACCGTTTACTTCGATCCATCGCGGCGGGCCTTTGCCGGGGATATCAACGGCAACAGAGATCAGGGGCGTTGGGATGTTTCCAGCCTGGGAGAGCTCTGTCTCAAGCTGAACTCCTGGTGGTTCAATGACCTGCGCTGTTTTACCGTCTACGAGGCCCGGGACGGGGTGCGCTTGTTTACCGCCAATGGGGCCCTTGCCTACGGTGTCCGGCAGAGCCGGGGTGATACGGCCGGGCTCTTTATTGCCGCCGCCCCGCGACGAACCAGCTACCGGCCGGACAAAGGCCACAATGACAAAACGGTCCCCAAGGCGGCCGGCGGAACGGTTGCGGTCACCTCTTCCACGGTGGTGGAGAAGCAGGCCCCGGCTGCGTCGGCCGGCGGGCGGAGCGAGGAGTTGAAAAGCACGGTGAAGTGGATGGCCAAGGATTGCCCCGGCTGCAATCTGGCCGGTGCCGATCTGCGCAAAGCGGATCTGGTGGGTGCCCAGTTGCGGGGTGCCCGGCTCAGCGGCGCCAACCTGCGGCGGGCCAACCTGCGACGGGCCGACCTGCAGGGCGCCGATCTCTCCAACGCGGTACTGGTCTACGCCAATCTGCCGGGCGCCAATCTGAAGGACTGTAATCTGCGCAATGCCGATCTCACCGGCGCCAACCTGATCCTTGCCGATCTGACCGGGGCCGACATAAGCGGCGCGATCCTTACCGGGGCGCACCTGGACAGCGTCAAAGGACTCAAGCGCAAGTAAGAGAGGAAGACCTCAAACCGGCCGGCATCCGGCAGCCACCGAAACAACATCGCCTGCGGGAAGGAAAAAAATGTCCGCACCAGCTTTCGTTCACCTGCACGTTCACACCCAGTACTCCATGCTTGACGGCGCCATCCGTCTGGATGACCTTCTGGACCGCTGTCGGGAATACGGCATGGAAGCCGTGGCCATTACCGACCATGGTGTCATGTTCGGGGCCCTGGAGTTTTATACCAAGGCGCGGGCCGCCGGCATCAAGCCCATTGTCGGCTGTGAGTTCTATCTGGCCGCTGACGGGCGTCATTCCAGAAAGCGTTCCGGGGGCGGGAATTTTCACCTGGTGCTGCTGGCAATGGACAAAACCGGTTACAGGAATCTGCTCAAACTGGCCACCATTGCCCAGCTTGAGGGCTTCTACTACAAGCCGCGCATCGACAAGGAAGTGCTGCGACGGTACAGCGACGGCATCATCGCCCTCACCGCCTGTCTCCATGGTGAGGTGCCCTGGTTTCTTGCCCGCGGCGAGGAGGAGACCGCCTTGCAGCGTGCCCGGGAGCTTAAGGATATCTTCGGAGACCGTCTCTATTTCGAGCTTCAGGAAAATTCCATTCCCGAACAGACAGTGGTCAACAACGGTCTCAAGAAACTGGCGGCCGAGCTTGACGTCAAACTGGTGGCCACCAACGATTGTCACTATCTCAACCGTGACGAATCCTACGCCCATGAGGTCCTGCTGGCCATCCAGACAAGCAGGACCATCAGCGATCCCAACCGTTTCAAGTTCTCCACCGACGAGCTCTACTTCAAGAGCCCCGGAGAAATGGCATCCCGGTTTGAGCACTGTCCCGAGGCCATTGCCAATACCGTGGAAGTTGCCGGCCGCTGCAACCTGGAACTGGACTTCGGCGAGCATCACTTTCCCATCTTTCCGGTCCCGGAGGGCGAAAGCCTGGAAACGGTCTTTGAAAAGGCCTGCTGGGACGGCCTGGCCGGGCGTTTTGACGATATGCGTGAGATGGGCACCCTTGGAGACGCGGATGAAGAGAAGTATCGCCGGCGGCTGAGCATGGAGATCGGCGTTATTCGCCGTATGGGATTTGCCGGCTACTTCCTGATCGTTGCCGATTTTATCAACTGGGCGAAATCGCAAAAGATTCCCGTTGGTCCCGGCCGTGGTTCCGGGGCCGGGAGCCTGGCCGCCTACTGCATGCGCATTACTGATCTCGATCCCCTGGAACATGGCCTCATCTTCGAGCGCTTTCTCAACATCGAGCGCCGCTCCATGCCCGACTTCGACGTGGATTTCTGCAAGGAGCGGCGTGACGAGGTGATAGCCTACGTGCAACGCAAATACGGCGGTTCCGAGCATGTGGCCCAGATCGTCGCCTACGGTTCCATGAAGGCCAGGGCCGTGATCCGCGACGTGGGCAGGGTGCTGGAGATTCCCCTGCATGAGGTGGACCGCATCGCCAAGCTTATTCCCGAGGAACTGAAGATCACCATTGACAAGGCCGTCGAGCGGGAGCCGCGTCTGCGGGAGGCCATGAAGCGCGACGACCTGCGGGAACTGCTCTCCGTGGCCCGTACCCTGGAGGGATTGGCCCGGCACAAGACCATCCACGCCGCCGGCATTGTCATCTCGCCCAGACCCATGGTCGAGTACCTGCCCCTTTGCAAGGGTCCCAACGGTGAGGTGCTCACCCAGTATGACATGAAGTTCACCGAGAAGACCGGGCTCATCAAATTCGACTTCCTCGGTCTCAAGACCCTCACCGTCATTGATCGGGCCCTGCGACTGATCAGGCAGGATATCGGCACCGAACTCGACCTGAAAAAGATCCCCATGACCGATGCCAAGACCTTCGATCTGCTCTGCAAGGGCAACAGTCTCGGCGTCTTCCAGCTGGAGAGCGACGGCATGCGGGATCTCCTGGTTAAGATGGCGCCGGAACAGTTTTCCGATCTGGTGGCGCTGGTGGCCCTATACCGTCCCGGGCCCATGGAAAGCGGCATGCACATGACCTTTGTCGACACCAAGCATGGCCGCCGGCCCCCCGAGTATCCCCTGCCGCAGATCAAGCCGGTGCTGGAGGAGACCTACGGGGTGATCGTCTACCAGGAGCAGGTCCAGAAAATCGCAAATATCCTTGCCGGTTACAGCCTGGGTGACGCCGATATCCTGCGGCGGGCAATGGGCAAGAAGATTCCCGAGGTCATGGAGCAGGAACGGGAGAAGTTCATGGCCGGGGCTGAGAAAAACGGAATTCCCAAGGACAAGGCCAAGTATATTTTCGATCTCATGGCCAAGTTTGCCGGATATGGCTTCAACAAATCCCATAGTGCCGCCTATGCCCTCATCTCCTATCAGACCGCCTTTCTCAAGGCCCATTATCCGGCCCAGTTTATGGCGGCGTTGCTCTCCTGTGATGTGGACAACACCGATAAGGTGGTTCGCTATATCAACGAGTGCAAGGTGCACGGCATCGAGGTGCTGCCGCCTGATATCAACGAGTCGGAGCATGATTTCACCGTTATCGACGATCGGGTGCGCTTCGGCCTGGCCGCGGTGAAGAATGTCGGCGGGGCCGCGCTTGACTCCATCATCGAGGAACGTAAGCAAAACGGTCCCTACACCTCGCTCAGTGATTTCTGCAGCCGTATCGACTCAGGCAAAGTTAATAAAAAGGTAATTGAAAGCCTGATCAAGGCCGGGGCCTTTGATTCGTTCAAGGCCCGGCGTTCCCAGCTCATGGCCGTGCTTGGCCAGGCCCTTGATCGGGCCAAGGCGGTGCAGCGGGACCGCAAAAGCGGCCAGATGAGCCTTTTTTCCATTGGTCCGGCCAAAAACAGCGCGGCCGCCACCGAGGTTGAACTGCCGGACATACCGGAGTGGCCGGAGCTGGAAAAACTCTCCTACGAAAAGGAAACCGTGGGTTTTTTTATCACCGGTCATCCCCTGGAATCCTTTCTCGTCGATCTGCAGCGGGTGACCGATGTCGAAATCGGCAAGCTCGATAAGTGCAGGGACGGCAGTCCGGTGCGCATCGGCGGTCTGTTCATCAACTACAAGGAGCACAAGAGCAAAAAGGGCGATCGCATGGCCTTTACGGTGCTGGAGGACATGAGCGGCAGCGTCGAGGTTGTGGTTTTTCCATCCACCTTTGCCCGTTCTTCCGCGCTGCTCACCTCGGACGAACCGGTGGTGGTTCTCGGCACCGTCCAGGAGGGCGAACGCGGCGCCAAGATTATCGCCGAGGAGATCTCCGGGTTGGAGGAGGCGCTGGAAAAATATGTACGCGAGGCCCGGATCACTCTTCGCGCCGACCGCATCGGCCGCAGGCACCTGGAGAGTTTCAAGGAGATGCTCTACTCCTTCCACGGCAACTGCCCCGTCTCCCTCACCTTGCACTTCGACGGCCGCGGCGAGGTGGATATCGAAATTCTCAAGGATCTCACCATCAAACCCTGCCGCGATTTTTTCAGCCGGGTGGAAGCCGTCTTCGGTCCCGGCTCCCTGAGCATGCGCCTGAAAGAAGCGGAAATCAAACCGCGCAAGGCACGCTTTTCCTGATAGATTCCGAAATGTTTCCCTGCAGGCAAAAACGGCTGCGGGTCCGGTATAGCTGATCGGCTCTCAACGGGAGGTTCCGGCTAGGTGTTGCTGCACCGGTCTTTGTCTTTGCCGCTGCGGGGAAGGCCATGGGCCTGGTGCCAGAGGTATTTGCGGCAGATGCCGCGGATGAGGCTGGATTCCTTTTTCTGCAGTCGGATACGGCCGAGAAACTGGCGGATATTTCGCATCCAGTAAACATGGGTGGTGTGTTTGAGGAAACCGATGGTGGTCAGCACCTCTTCGATGTGGGCATACATGCCCTCCAGTTCATGGGAGTTGGCATACTCTGCTTCCGGCAGTGGCCGGGTGGCGATGCCGGTGGCCGCCGTGTGGAGTTCATAGCAGTGGATGGCCACAGCCTGGGCCAGGTTGAGGGAGGAGAAATCCGCCGTGGGAACGGTGGAGGTGAACTGGCAATAATCGAGGTCGCTGTTGGTCAGCCCCGAACTCTCCGGGCCGAACATGAGGCCGATGCGATTTCCCGGCAGCAGAGGCACGAGTTCGGCCATCACCTCGCGCGGGGTGTTTTTCCGTATGCGGCGACGGCCCTTGCGGGCAGTGGTGCCGACCAGGAAGTGGAAGGGAGCCACGGCCTCGGCCACATTGTCATGGAGCCGCATGGAGCGGATGATATGCGCCGCCTTGTGGGTGGCCATCTTGAGCATGGGCTCCTCCCGGGGAGGTTGGTCGCGGACAACCACCAGCTGCGATATGCCGAAGTTATAGGCAATCCTGGCTGAGGCACCGATATTCTCCGGATATTTGGGATGAACAAGAACAAGAGCCACCCGGGCAAGGGGGTTGGAGCGTTTTTCTTTCTCTTTCAGTGGGGTGTCCATGGTTCAGTCAACAAGAGTGAAGGTCAGTTGTTTTTTCACCGTATCAACCCGCACCAGCCTGACCTGGACAATGGTGCCCAGCTGGTAGATCTTGCCGTGGAGCTCACCGATCAGACGATGGCTGCCGGCATCGTGAATATAGTAATCGTCATCCATTTCCCGCACCGGCACGGCACCGCTGATAAAGTGATTGACCAGCTCCAGGAAGAGGGCGAAACGGCTGACGCCGGAGATGATCGCCTCGAACCGCTCTCCGATCTTGTCCCGCATGAAGAGGACGCTGAGGCGGGCGTGGATATCTCGTTCCACGTCCACGGCCACCCGTTCCCGGGCCGAGAGATGGTTGCCTGCTTCCTCGAGCCGTTGCCGCTCCGGAAGCTGGGAAGAGGCGTCCTGGAGGTGATGCTGCAGGACCCGGTGGACGATGAGATCCGGATAACGACGGATGGGTGAAGTGAAATGGGTGTAGTAGGGCGCAGCCAGACCGAAATGCCCTAGATTTTCGGGCGAGTAGCGGGCCCGCTGCATGGTACGCAGCAAAAGGTTGTTGATCACATAGGCCGACGGGCTTGAGGCGGCCCGTTCCAGCACTCCGGCAAACCAGGCAGGCGACGATTCGAAGGGCTGCGGCAACTGCAGGCCCATGGCCGCGGCCGCCTTGATGAACTCCTCCACCTTCTCCGGTTCCGGCTCTTCATGAACCCGGAAGAGCACCGGCCGCTTTTTCGTCGCCAGCAGCTCGGCGACCGCTTCGTTGGCGGCGAGCATGCACTCCTCGATGAGCAGGTGGGCCGGGTTACGCTCCTGGTGGCCGATGTCGATTATTCTTCCCCGGTCGTCTAAGCGGATATCGGCCTGGGGAATGACAAAGCCGAGGCTGCCCCTTTCCAGGCGGCGGTCATGCAGCAGCCGGGTCAGCCGGCTTGCCGCTTCCAGCATGGCAAGGCAGTCCCGGTGGCGGTGCCGCAAATCTTTGTCCCGGTCCGCCAGAATGCGGCGCACTGTGGTATAGGTGAAGCGGGTGCGGCTTGTAATCATGCTCTTGGTAAAACGCATGGAGGTACGTCTGCCCCGGGAGTCGAAGTCGAGGATGGCGGTGAACGCCGGCCGGTCCTGCCCGGGAACCAGGCTGCAGAGATCGTTGGACAGTCTTTCGGGCAGCATGGGAACTACCCGTCCCGGCAGGTAGACGCTGGTGCCCCGCCGGTAGGCCTCACGGTCCAGGGCCGAGCCGGGCCGGACGTAATGACCGACGTCGGCGATGGAGACCAGCAGCCGGAAACCTTCGCCTCTTTTTTCCACATGGATGGCATCGTCAAAGTCCCTGGCGGTTTCGCCGTCGATGGTGACGTGATCAAGATGGCGCAGGTCTTCGCGTCCCGGCTCGCAGTCGGTCTGCGGCGTCAGGGCCTCGACCTCCGCCATGACGTCGGCGGGAAAGGAGGCGGGCAGCTCATGTTTGAACATGACCATCCTGATCTGAGTATCCACCTGGTCGGGGTCGCCGAGGATGGTGACGATCCTGCCGACGGGATCACGGGTTGCCGATCCGTAATCGAGGATGTCGACCACCACGGCGCTGCCGTCGGTGGCGCCCTTGTTCCGTTTTGCCCCGATGCCGATGCGGTGGGGCATCTTGTCGTCATCGGGGATCACGTATCCGGAGTCACCGGTGCCAACGAAGATGCCCAAGAGACGGCTGAAGCCCCGTTGGAGAATTTTCACCACCCGGCCCTCGGGACGCCCCCGGCTGTCGCCGATCACCTGTACCAGGATCCGGTCGCCATGGGCGGCTCCGGCCATGTTGCGCCGGGCGATGAAGATATCCCTTTGCCGCGGTTTTTTGACAACCGCAAAGCCGAATCCCCGGGCTGTCACATCCAGCACCGCCTCAACGGTGTCGGAGTCGGGACGGGCCAGGTATTTTTTTCCCTGTCGTATCACCCGGCCGCTTTTCATCAGTCTGGTGAGTTCCTGTTTCACCGTTTTAACGGATTGCTCCGGCAGGGAAAGGTCGGCGAGAATGGCGCGTAAGGAGACCGGCCGGTGCCGACTGCGGAGAAGATCGAAGACAGCCTGCATCTGCAGGGTTGATTTTTTTGTGATTCTGGGGGATAAGGTTTTTCTTCCCCGCTGTTTGGCAAACGGGCGGGAGCGGCGTTTCCTCTGTTTTCTTTTTCTGCTCATATTTTTTTTGTTTTCTTACCGTCGTCCATTGACCTTCCGGCGGATTATCGGTAAACGTTGAAAGGAGGGCTTGTCCCCGGCGGCGTCATGTCGTCGGGGGATGGCCCTGAGATCCGGGTACGGGGAGCGGATGCGGCCTGCCGCGGCACCGCCTGTTTTCCCGGCTTGTGACGGGTCATACTCGGAAATAAACCATTTGCCACGTAAATAAATTATTTTTTTACAGATGATCTCCCCGCGACGAGGTTTTGATCTGGACGAATATCGTCAGACCATGCAGACTTTCCTGGGCCCGCAGCAGGGCGCCGGGGTCTTCTGGAGTGCCCTGGAGTTTGCCGTCAACGCCCATCAAAACCAGTGGCGCCGTTCCGGGGATCCCTATATCATGCATCCCTGCAATGTTGCAAGGATTCTTGCCGAGGAGCTGGATGTCCGCAATCCGGAAATCCTTGCCGCCTCGTTGCTGCACGACACCCTGGAGGATGTTGACTACGTCACCACCGAACTGTTGCGGGAAAAGTTCGGCAGAAATGTTGAGGCTATTGTCGAGGGCTGCACCAAAATCGCCCACTATTCCGGGGATAAACAGGCGTTCAAGAAGCTGGTCCACCGCAAGATATTCAGTGGGGCCGCAGCCAAGCCCGAGGTGATGATCGTCAAACTGGCCGATCGTCTCCACAATCTGCGCACCTTAAGCGCCATGCCCAAGAACAAGCGGCAGCGCATCGCCGAAGAAACCCTGGATATCTACGCACCGCTGGCCACGGTTTTCGGCCTGTTTGCCATTCGCAGGGAACTGCTCGGCCTGGCGCTTAAGTATAAGTTTCCCAAGCAGGCGGCGCGCATTGTCTTCGCCATCGAGCAGCTTCGCAACTCGCCCCAGGCCCGGGAGATCGTCCACCGTTTGCAAAAAGAGTTCAGAAAACGGAATATGGTCTGCAAGGTCCGTTTCCGCGCCAAGGGGCTGGGCAAGTATTATGACTTCAAGAACAGGATCCTGATGAAAAAAATCGAGGTCCCCCTCGAGATTTTGATTATCACCGAGGATACGCTTCCCTGTTACCAGGCCCTGGGAGTACTCAACCAGCTCTACCCGCCCATCCCCCGCACCATCCGTGACTTCATCGCCAATCCGAAACCCACCGGCTACCAGGGGCTGCACGCCCGGGGAATCATCGAAGGGAAAAAATATCTCTTTAAAATCCGCACCGCGGAAATGGAACATCGGGCCCAGCGGGGTCTGGTGCGCGAGTGGACCACGGAGAAAAAGAAACGGGGCCGCTTTATCCGGGAAATGCAGGAGATGTTTGCTATTTTGGGCCAGGAGGAGTCGGTCTCCTATCGGGACCTCATCTCGGCCCGGGGCAGAAAAGAGATCTATACCTATACCCCCAAGGGAGACCTCCGCTGTCTGCCGGTGAACTCCATTGTGCTTGATTTCGCCTTCCGGGTGCACACCGAGGTGGGAAGCACCTGTTACGGCGCGATGATCGGCAATCGTAAGGTGGAAGCCGACTATGTGCTCCACGATGGAGATGTGGTGCGGGTTCTGTGCAGGGACCATCAGATCCGCTTTGATCCTGATATCCAGAAACGGTGTCAGACCCCCCGGGCCCGGTCCGAGCTGGCCAGAATTTTCCGCGAGCGTCGTCAGGTGGTGAGTCGGGAAATCGGTATCTCCATCCTCAGGCAGGAAATGCGCCGCTATGGTCTGCCTTTCGAGATCGTCGGCCGCGATGAGATGGGCAGTATCCTGGAGTATTTCGGAGTAGGTGACCTGGAAGGGCTGTTTCAGGGGATCGGCGAGGGACGAATCAGGCTGAGGGAACTCCTCTACGAGATCAAAAACGGTCTCTACGTGGGTAAGGAGACTCTGCAGCAGCCCACCGGCATCTTCAATACCGTTGAACTGGAAACCCTGGATCCGGCCTGTGTGAAGCTCTCGGCCTGCTGCCGTCCCAATCCCTTTGACAAGGGGGTCTTCGGTCTTCTCAGCGAGCGTGGACTCTCCCTGCATCACCGTAACTGTCAGGCGCTGGGGAAAATCAGGTTCCAGCGTGAAGATGCCGTGGAGGTTCACTGGCAACTGCGTCGCACCAAAATCGTCAAACCCCAGAAACTCATTATCTTCGCCATCAATCGCTACCGGCTCTTCATGCAGCTCTCCAGGGCTCCGGCCGAGATGAATATCAGCCGGATCGTTTCTCTGGCCACCAAACCTTCAACCACACCCGCCTGGGAGATCGATTTCACCGTCACCGATCTCTACAGTCTGAAAAAGATAATCCGCTACATGGAAAAATCGAACCTGGCCTTCGAGTTTGCCCTGGAACAGTAAGATGTAAGCGCTTACAGCCAAAAGTCACATTATACCTCCGGGCTGCGAATTATGTGAGAGTTTTCGGGCCTCCGTTCAGCCGTTGCTGTTCAATAAAGTCGTTGTGCCAGGGCGGCGGTGGTTCCCCGGAGCGGATGAATTCCATGAGCATCTGCTGGAATCGGGAGCCGCTCACCTCCCTGGCGCCGAACTGCTGCAGGTGTTCACTGGTTATCTGGCAGTCGATCAGCTGGATCCCCCGCCGGCGGCAGAATGAGACAAGGGTTGCCAGGGCCACCTTTGAGGCGTCGCTGACCAGTGAGAACATGGATTCCCCGAAAAAGACCCGGTCCAGGGTGACGCCGTATAAACCTCCCACCAGCTTGCCGTGCCTGCGGCACTCGACACTGTGGGCGTAACCCAGCTCATGCAGCCGGCAATAGGCCTCCAGCATTTCATCGGTGATCCAGGTCTCGGTACCGCTGTCGACCCGGGTGCGGGCGCAACCGGTGATCACCTCCCGGAAGGCGGTGTCGGCGGTCACGGTGAATGGTCGTTTCCGCATGGTGCGGGCCAGGCGCCGGGGCAGGTGAAATTCCTCCGGCAGCAAAACCAGACGGGGAGATGGTGCCCACCAGAGAATCGGTTCTCCCTCTATATACCAGGGAAAAATTCCCATCTTGTATCCCTTGAGCAGGCGCACCGGCGACAGATCGCCGCCGATTGCGAGCAAGCCGTTGGGTTCGGCCAGTTCAGGGGGAGGAAAGCGCAGGGTATCGTTGAGTTGGTATACGGTCATATCGTCTGCACATGGGCGATTATTCGGGCGGAATGCGGCTGAAGCAGCCGTGGCCGGCACCGTCGCAATCAGGGAAGGTTACGGTTACATGTCGTCGCTGTTGAGTTTTTTCCGGGCCAGTCCGGCCAGTCCAACCAGGCCGATGCCGAAGATCATCAGCGATGCCAGTTCCGGAGAAGAGCTGTCCGGTTGTCCCTGATTAGTCTTTCCGTTACCCGAAAGCGTTGAATAGAGTGCGGCGATTTCATCGGAGACCAGACCGGCCTGGGTAATGTCGCTTTTCAGCGTCCGGCTGTATGCATTGGATATGAGGTCGGAGCCCGGCTTGAATCGGGTGTCGAGTATTTCCGTTTCATATTCACCACCGATGTCGGTGGCGGCGGCCATTGCCCTGTAACCGGAGGAAAGAGAGATGAGGATAAAAACAGCGGTGAGTATTTTCCCTGTTCGTTTCATGGTCTGTTGTCGTCCCTGAATAAGTGGTATTGAGTTGAACCGGGCCGTCCCTGGCCACCATGGCATTTGCGTCCCGGTTGCGCCTTTGCGCTCGGGGATGCAGATGTCATACCAACTGTGCTTACATATTTTTGCCTTGTAATATCAAAATATTATGCGTATGAAGGGAGGACACGGGAAAAGTCCGCATTTGGAATTTCCGTATTTGTGGAAACGGATGCGGCGATATCCGGATTTCGGAAGAGGGGAAGGGAGATTCCGGAAGAATGGCCCCGTGTCCTCTTTATAGACGGATTGTTGCCGGTCCGGGTAACAAAAAATGAGTGGAGTGCGGCTATTTTTTGCCAGATGGTGCTTGATATTGTCCCCTTTCCCCGCTAGAGTAGACAACGAGAGAAGTATTACGCTTATTATTTCCGCAAATACGAAGAGATAGTCTGGTTGGCTTCCATGTATCTTGAACATTTTCATCTGCAGGAATTCCCCTTTCGGGAAGAGACGGATCCCGATATCTTTTTTCAGGGCGGCGATCGTGAACGGGTGGTACGCGCTCTGCTGGCCGATATCGAGAAAGGGACAGCCTTCCTGAGGGTGATGGGTGACGAGGGCTCCGGAAAAACACTTTTTTGTGCCGTGGTGGCCCGGCGTCTGGGAGACAGGTGGGAAACCGTCTATCTCGCCGATCCGGTGGGCTCTTTCGTCGATCTGATGAAAAACGTCATCGGGGAGCTGGGGGGCAGGGTTGACGAGAATGCTGCCCGGCAGCAGATCGTCACCACCCTGCGGCAGCTGGTGACCGAAAAAGGCAAAGCGGGAAAAAAGGGCGTTCTGCTGCTCATCGACGAAGCGGAAAAGATCTTTCAGGCAACCCTTGAGAGTCTTGTCAGGTTGCCCGGCGAACTCGGCCCGGAGAACGGTTTGCGGATTGTTCTCGTTGCCAGGCCGGAGCTGGATGCCAATCTAAAGCGCATCGCCCGCTATTGTACCGATATCGAGGTGGTGGACGGATATGGCTTGCCGCCGCTTTCCAGGGAAGAAACAGCCGAGTATCTTCATTACCGTCAGCAGGCGGTGACCGAGGAGGGAGATGATCTGGGACCGATCTTTTCCGCAGACGCGGCCAGTGCCGTTTACGACAAGGCCGGCGGCAATATCCGCAAGACCAATCGCCTGGCCCATAAAGCCATGGAAAGGGCCTGTAAGGCGAACTCCGTTCTTGTCAGTTCCGAGCATGTAAGTTCTCCGAGAGAGGTTGACAGGAGAGTGAAAAAAGGGATATTTGCCGGCCTGGCAACCGGTTTCGACCTGGACCTTCTCCGGGAGAAGAGATGGCTGGTGGGCGGCATCGGGGCGGTCCTGACCCTGCTTATCCTTCTGGCCTATCTGCTGCCCGGTAATAAGGACGGGGAGCGACACCCGCCACTCCCCGACGATCAGGAAATCGCGGGCAGCTCGTTACAGCAGGCATCACCGGCGCCGAGCCGGCCGGAGGAAGATCTCGCCGACCGGGGAAAGGAAAATCAACCGGGAAAAGATGGTGATCACGTCTCGCCTCAGCCGCATACGGCGGATGATGCTGCGGTGACAGCGGTGCCTGACAAGGCAGGTGTCCCCACCGCAAGCGCAATCGATGTCGATGCGATTTATGACGAGAGATTGCGGGCCAGTGCCGCCTGGCTGGCCGGGGCATATCGCGGCAGCTATACCATCCAGATCATGATGCTGGCCTCGGACAGCGCCGAGAAGAATGCCCGGGCGCTTTTCCACGACCAGGAGATGCGGGCGGTCAAGGACAACATCTTTATCCTGCGGAAAAAGACATCCCCGCCAACGGTTTTTTTCTTTTTCGGCTCCTACGATTCCCTGGACAAGGCCCGAAATGCCCGTAACCATCTGCCCCTTTTTCTGCGAAAGCACCATCCTTATGCGATCTCCATCAGCAATGCCTTGAAAAAGATGGAAGATTAGTCAACACCACCAGTGAACGCTACAGCCAAGAGGTAGATTATACCGCCGGGTTGCAAACTCTGTATGTGGTTACGAGGCTGCAACAGCCGGCCGGCTTGCCTGGAGATGGGAACAAAAGAGGGGAAAAGAGAGGAAAGAAAGGTGGTGGAGCTAAGCGGGATCGAACCGCTGACCTCTTGAATGCCATTCAAGCGCTCTCCCAGCTGAGCTATAGCCCCACTCATTTTCAGATGCTGACTCTGCATATTACACCGGTGTCTGAGCTATTGTCAACAATTAATTCCGTTTCGCTGGATGACAATTGGTTGTCATGAGTGGACAACATTGATAAACTATGCTGGAATCACAGAGAAGAGGATGGCGGGAATGGGCAATGTCCCAAAGGTTTTTGCCCTTGTTCTTTTCTACTATTTCTTTAATTTCAATAAACAAGGTGGTCTCGCATGTTTTCCCCTTTTAATTTTCTCTTTGGTTGGATGTCAAACGACCTGGCAATTGATCTGGGAACCGCCAATACGGTTCTCTATGTCAAGGGCAAGGGCATTGTTTTGCGGGAGCCCTCCGTGGTTGCGGTGAGGGAGGATGCGCGGGGCAGCAAGGTGCTGGCCGTGGGCGGCGAGGCCAAACAGATGCTCGGCAAGACCCCGGGAAACATCAAGGCCATCCGGCCCATGAAGGACGGGGTGATCGCCGACTTCGAAATCACCGAGGCCATGTTGCGCTACTTTATCAACAAGGTCCATAACAGAAAGACCCTGGTGCATCCGCGTATTGCCATCTCCGTTCCTTCGGGTATTACCCAGGTGGAAAAACGGGCGGTGCGGGAGTCGGCGGAATCGGCCGGGGCCCGGGAGGTTTATCTGCTGGAGGAACCCATGGCCGCCGCCATCGGCGCGGAGCTGCCCATCACCGAGCCCACCGCCAACATGATCATCGACATCGGCGGCGGTACCACCGAGGTTGCGGTCATTTCCCTGGCAGGTATCGTCTATGCCAAGTCGGTGCGGGTGGCCGGAGACAAGATGGATGAGGCCATTTTGCAGTACATCAAGCGCACCCATAACCTGGCCATCGGCGAACGTACCGCCGAACTGGTCAAGACCACCATCGGCAATGTTTTGCCGGAAGAGCCCTATGAGACCATGGAAATCAAGGGGCGTGATCTGGTGTCCGGAGTTCCCAAAACAATGACAATCAGCGCCGCTGAAATCCAGACCGCCATCCGGGAGCAGGTGGATGTGATCGTCCAGACGGTGCGCGAGGCCCTGGAGGTGACACCACCTGAACTGTCGGCCGATATCGTCGACCAGGGGATTGTCCTGACCGGCGGCGGCGGCCTGCTGAAAAATTTGGATCTTCTCCTCAAGCAGGCCACCGGCATGCCGATCATCGTTGCCGATGATCCTCTGTCATCCGTGGTCATGGGATCGGGGCAGGCCCTTGACAACATCGAGATTCTTAAAGAGATAGCCATCGACTAGGTATAATCAACCGCTTGCGACCCGGGGCATCTTCGATATGTTCAACCGCCGGCAACGGAGCCCACGGCGGTACCGGTGGTCGTCCTTCCTCCTCTGGTATTCGGTATTCTGAATTTTCACACTTTGCTATGAGATACGTGCACGTCCGGCGGTAGGCAGGAGATGAGACGAAGGGTAAGCCAAAAAAAAAACCGGCGGATGCGCACCTTTCGCCTGGTTTTGCTGTTCGGTCTGCTGTTGCCTGTTCTCTTCATCGTTATTGTTTCCACGGTGGGGAGCCAAAAGTTCGGATCGCTGCACACCTTTGCCTTTGATACCGCCGTTGGTCCGCTTCTGAACTACGGCAGGACGGCCATCGCCTACATTCAGGGCATCAAGAATGATTATCTTGCCCTGGTGGGAGTCCGGGAGGAGAACAAACGTCTCTGGGATGAACTCCAGGAGTGCCGGGCATCCACCTACCGTTACCGGGAGGCCATGATCGCCAATGTTCGCCTGCGAAATCTGCTTGAGTTCAAAAAGAGCAGTGAATACCCGATGGTTGTGGCTCAGGTTGTGGGAAAGGATCCCTCGCCCTGGTTCCGCACCGTGGTGATCAACCGCGGAACCAATGACGGCATTGAGGAACGGATGCCGGTGGTGACCGATAACGGCGTTGTTGGTCAGATTTTTTCCGTTTCCGCAAACTATGCCAAGGTGCTGCTGGCCATAGCTCCCACCAGCGCTGTGGATGTTCTTATCCAGAAATCCAGGGTACGGGGCATTCTCAAGGGCACGGGCAGCGGCATCTATCTGCTTGAGTACATACTGAAAACCGTCGACGTTGCCGAGGGGGACCATGTGGTCACCGCCGGGCTGGGAGGGCTTTTTCCCACAGGGCTACCGGTGGGGATCGTCTCCAAGGTCGTAAAAAAACGGCGCGGCATGTTTCAGAAGATCGAGGTGACACCGGCGGTGGATTTCCAGAATCTGGAGGAACTGCTGGTTATTCAGAAGGAAAAACCGTTCCAGGAGTGATGCGCCATGACTGTGGTGGTCTTTATCCTCACCGGGGTGCTCCTCGTGGTTATCCAGACCGTTGCCGATTTGGTTTATCCCCTGGAGCTCTACAATCCCGATCTCTACTATCTGCTGATCGCCTTCCTCGCCTTTCGCCTGGATCTGTTTCGCAGCCTGCTCATCGTGTTTCCCATCAGCTGGACGCTGGATATTGTCTCGGGGATTTTTCTGGGTTTTTATCCCGTACTCTGTTTCGGTGGTTACTTTTTCCTGAAGATCGCCGCCGATCGTCTGCCGGTAAAAACCTCCTACTACCACATTCCCTTTGTGGCCCTGAGCTATGTGCTGGTCTCCCTGCTTCTCTACCTGGTGATTTCTTTTTTTTCCCCCGAAAGTCTGGCGGACGGCTCCTGGAAAAAACTGGCGGTGCGTGCCGTTCTGATTCTGGTTCTTGCCCCGCCTTTCTTTCGTCTTTTTGAAAGGATCTACAGCGCCGTCACTGAGCGCAACCGTCATCACCACGGCAGGTTGTTTACGTTGAAGAGGGGAAACCGCTATCGGTGAAGGCCTATGAAAAATCCCCTGAAAAATCTGCTGCGGCTCATTGCGGCAAGATACCGTCGGCAACGCGAGTCAGACGGGGAAAACAATCGCTGGCAAGCCACCCGGCGGTTGACCGAAAAACTGACCCGGATCAGTTGCCGCGACGAGGACGGCCTGGACTGTCTGCGCAAACGGACCATTCCGGCATCGGGTATCATGATCTTTTTTATTGCCGTGATCATTACCCGCCTCTGGTATCTGCAGGTTCAGCATGGCGAGGAGTACCGAAAACAGGCGGAGTCCAACCGGGTACGCTCCCTTGATGTCATTGCCCCCCGGGGGAATATTCTCGATCGCCGGAACCGGCCCATCGTCACCAACCGTCCCACCTTCAATGTTGTCTGGATCCGCGGTGCCGGCGCCCTGGACGATGACCTGCTCAAACGAATGGCCCGGATTCTCGATGTCGAGATCACTGATCTGCTGGCCGAAATCCGCAGGGCCTCCGGCAGCCCGCGTCATCTTCCCATACGGTTGGCCACCGATATTGACTGGGAAACCGTTGCCTATATTGAAAATAACCGGATGCAACTGCCCGGTATCCAGATCGAGATCGTGCCGCAACGGGTTTATCATTACGGCAATCTGGCCTCCCATCTTCTTGGATATCTCGGGGAAATCAGTAAAAAAGAGCTGAAAAAGGTTGACCCGGCAATTTATCACGGCGGTGATCTCATCGGCAAGATGGGAATCGAAAAACTGCGCGAGGAGCAGTTGCGCGGTGAAAAGGGACGTAAGTACATGGAGGTCAATGCCCTTGGTTTTGAACAGCGGCGTTTGAAGGGCATTGAGCCATTGCCTGGTAATGACCTGCAGCTGACCATTGATATCGATCTGCAGATTGCCGCCGAACAGATGATGGCCGAGAACGACAAGGCCGGAGCCGTGGTGGTGATGGATGTCAACAACGGCCGCCTTCTTACCCTGGTCAGTGCGCCGTCCCTGTCGCTGGAGGATTTTTCGGGACGGATTTCCACCGAGGTCTGGAACTCCTATCTGAAAAATCCCCGCCATCCGCTGCTCAACAAAATCGTCCAGGGGCAGTATCCACCGGGATCCACCTACAAGATCGTCACGGCGCTGGCCGGGCTGGCAGAGGGGGTGATAACGCCGGAGACGGTCATCTACTGTCCCGGTCATTACAAGCTGGGCAGACGTACCTACCGATGCTGGAAAAAGGTGGGGCACGGAGCTGTCTCCCTCAACCGCGCCCTGGCGGAGTCGTGTGACGTTTACTTCTATCAGGTCGGTCAGCGGCTGGGCGTCGACCGGCTGGCCCGTTACGCCCATATGTTCGGCCTGGGTGAACGCACCGGCATTGAAATGGAATATGAGAAAAGGGGGCTGGTACCCACGGCCGCCTGGAAGAAAAAGGTCAAGGGGGTTCCCTGGCAGGACGGGGAAACCCTCTCGGTCGCCATCGGCCAGGGATTCGATCTCGCCACCCCCATCCAGATTTGCGCCATGACCGCGGCCCTGGCAAACGGTGGCACCCTTTACCGGCCGCAGGTGGTGGAATCCGTCCGGGATCCGGATGGTCGCATCGTCAGGGAATATCAGCCGGAGATAAAACGCCGTTTCAGCAATCAGGGCAGAAATCTGGAGTTGATCAGGAGGGGTTTGGTGGCCGCTGTCAACGCCAAACACGGCACCGGACGCCGGGCGCGGCTTGAGGGGATCACAGTGGGCGGCAAAACCGGTACGGCACAGGTGGTGCGTATCGCCCAGTACAAGCATTTAAAGGAAGAGGAGATCCCTTACAGGTACCGTGATCATGCCTGGTTCACCTGTTTTGCCCCGGCGGAAAATCCGGAAATCGCCGTCACCGTTTTGGTGGAGCACGGCCTGCACGGCGGTTCCGGGGCAGCTCCCGTGGCCCGTACCGTACTTGAAAAATACTTTGCCGACCGGCTTGCGGTCGAAGAAAATATTCCGCTTCCAACATCCGGCGAATCCGGGAGGTAACCTTCCATGATACGTTTTGACCGCAGACTAGCCCAACATTTTGACTGGGTCTTTTTTCTCATGTTCATCCTCATCGTTGCCATGGCCATGGCCAATCTCTACAGTTCCACCTGGGTGGAGGGCCGGGAGGGGCCAAGCGCGATTTTCATGAAGCAGCTCTACATCTTTTTGGCGGGAATGGTGATGATCTCCCTGCTGATCGCCATTGATTATTCCGAACTGATGAAACTGCACCTGCTGCTGTACGGCACGGTTTTGCTTCTTCTTCTCTATACCGCCTTCACGGGACAGTTCATCGCCAAAACCCAGCGCTGGATCAATCTCGGTTTCTTTCATCTCCAGCCGTCGGAACCGGCCAAGATAGTGCTGGTCATCAGTCTGGCCTCCTATTATTCCAGGCGGGAATGTCCGGAAGGCTATGGATTGCGGGACCTCATCATTCCCGGCCTTCTCACCGGCGTTCCCTTTGTGCTCATCCTTATTCAGCCGGATCTGGGCACAGCCCTGATGCTGGGTATTCTCTTCGTCTCCATGACCCTGTTTGTCAGGCTCAGGCGATCCACCCTCCTTTCCCTGGGTGGTATGGGAATCACCCTTATGGTAATCGGCTGGAAATTTCTGCTTAAGCCCTACCAGCGCGCCCGCATCGAAACCTTTCTCAACCCGGAGAGCGATCCCATGAAAAACGGCTATCAGGTCACCCAATCCAAGATAGCCGTGGGGAGCGGGGGGCTTACCGGCAAGGGATTCCTTGAGGGACCCCAGGGGCATCTCCACTTTTTGCCGGAACGTCATACCGATTTCGCCTTTTCGGTCTGGGCCGAGGAGTGGGGTTTTGCCGGAACGCTCTTTTTTCTCGGTTGTTATTTTTTCATGTTGCTCTGGGGGATCAACATCGCCATGGGTGCCCGGGACCGCTTCGGGGTCCTGCTTGCCTTCGGCCTGGTCATGCTGATCTTCTGGCAGGCTATCATCAATCTCGGCATGATCATGGGCCTGTTGCCGGTGGTGGGAATTCCGCTGCCATTGGTCAGCTACGGTGGGTCGTCTCTGCTCACCACCATGGCTGCCGTGGGTATTTTGCTCAATATCAGGATGCGGCGTTTTCAGAGCGGCCGTTAGAATCGGTACCGCTCCGGTAGCGGTCCAGGGCGGTAATGACCAGGTTGCGGAGTGCGGCGATGAAGAGAGGGTCGGTGTTAAGGCCCGGGGTGCTTTCCAGGCGCATACCCAGTTGACGGGCCATCTTTTTGTAGAGAATATCTATTTCATAGAGGGTTTCCACGTGGTCGGAAACAAAGCTGATGGGAACCATGAGCAGGTTTTTACACCCTTGCTCCGCCAGCCGGCGTATTGTTTCCGGGGTCGAAGGCGACAGCCAGCGCACCGGGCCGCTTCTGCTCTGGAAACAGAGTTGTCCCCGCCGGCCGGTCAGCGCTTCCAGGGAGGTGATGGTTTCCCGGAGCTCGCGCACATAGGGATCTCCCTCGTCGATGAATTTTTGCGGCAGGCTGTGAGCACTGTAGACGATGGTCACCTCCTCCTCGCCGAAGGAGTCGAGCGCGCTGTTGATTTTTCCGGCTAGGGAGCGGATATAGTCCGGTTCGGTGGGCCAGGATTTGATGGTGATCAGTCCCCGGCCGGTGCGGCCGTTGAGGGCCCGGCGCTGCAGATCGTTGAGGGAGGAACCGGTGGTGGCCCTTGAATAGTGGGGATAAAGGGGCAGGGCGATCAGGGTGTCCACCCGGCGGGCGGCCAGGGAGGCCAGGGTTTTTTCCGCCGAAGGATGCCAGTAGCGCATGGCCACCTTCACCGTGAAATCACCATCCGCTGCCAGGGCCTGTTCCAGGGCCTGCGCTTGTCTGGCGGTGATGCGGCCTATGGGCGAACCTCCACCGATTTTTCGGTAGTTTTCCCTGCTTTTGGCCGCCCGTTTGCCGGCAATGAAGCGGGCCAGCGGTTTTTGCAGAAAGGCGGGTCCCAGGCGGATGATTTCGCGGTCGGAAAAGAGGTTATAGAGAAAGGGCTGCACCTCGGATTCATGTTCCGGACCGCCGAGATTCAGGAGAATCACTCCTATATGGTGTTTGTCTGATTGCATGTGCTTTTTTTACCGCGCTTGTCGGTTTCGGTCAAGCATAACTGTAATATGCTGGAATTAATATAGTTTTTTTATGTAGGCCGTGCGGTGCGATGAAAACGTCAAAGGGAGAAAACAGCCGGCAGACAGCTTGGAACCGATGGACCGCTTCATCTGCCGCCGGCGGCGGATAAGTGTATCTATCACTTGCTAAATACCGCAAAAGATTGCTATAATGGTCCTACAATAGATAACGGCATTAAGCCGCTGTCACAGACTTAAGTGGAGGAATTGTATGGAACTTAAGGTTGAGACCAGAAATCTTGAAATGCGTGAGCGATGGCAGGAAAAAATCGAAGCGGAACGCGAAAAACTGATTCGCCATTACGCCAATTTTGTTCTCCACCTGCGCGTTGTCATTGAGTCCACCTCAAGTTATAAGGAAGGAGGAAATGAGGTTAAACTTGTGGCCACCGTCCCCAATGACACCGTTGTTGTCAAACGGTGGGGGGAAAAGGTGTTTCCTCTCCTGGTTGAATCCTTTGACGTATTAGGTCTGCAGCTGAAGGAAATCCAGAGAAAGAAACAGAACCGCAAGAACCTGAAAACACTGGGAGGTATGACCAACGGCAATACCAACGGAGTTATCAAGCGGCTGTTTCCCTACGAGTCATACGGCTTTATCTCCACCGCGGACAACCAGGATATCTATTTTCATGCAAACGCTCTCAAGGATATCTCCATCGATGAACTCACCGAGGGCGACAGCGTCCTGCTCAGTATCGGCGAGGGTGATAAAGGTCCCCAGGCCACCTGGGTACGGGCAGACAGATAACCCCGCATCTCTCCACGGAATTTTGCAAACCCCTGCCGGATCGCCGGCAGGGGTTTTTTCTTTTCCGGTTTGCATTCGGGATGAATTTAATATAGAGTCTTTGCATTTATGAGATCGCACCATTGCATTGATCATTTCCGGCGGCCCGCCGCCGGGGAAGCGGAAGGTAAAATCATGTCACTCATCAGACAAGTGGATATAGGCAGTCACTATCTCGGACTCTCCAGGGCCGAAGTCGTCGATCGGATTGCCGGTCTCAAGGAGCGACTGGCGGATCGGCTCTTGATTCTCTGTCACCATTACCAGGGTGATGACATATACCGTTTTGCGGATCTCACCGGTGACTCCCTCAAGCTTGCCCGCGAGGCGGCCGCCGTCGAGAACAGGAAATACCTGGTATTTTGCGGAGTCCACTTTATGGCCGAATCCGCCGACATCCTTGCCCGAGACGAACAGGTTGTCATTCTGCCCCATCTCGATGCCGGCTGTCCCATGGCGGACATGGCCAGCCGCGGTGCGGTGGAAAGGTCCTGGGAGGAACTTGCTACCGGGGCCGGAGTCGATGTTGATCGCGTCGTGCCGGTCACCTATGTGAATTCTTCGGCCGAGGTCAAGGCCTTTGTGGGAGAGCGGGGAGGGTCGGTCTGTACCTCCTCCAATGCCCGGCGGGTGTTGGAATGGGCGCTTGGCCGGGGGGAAAAGGTGTTTTTCTTCCCCGATCAGCACCTTGGCAGGAATGCGGCCCACGCCCTGGGTATCGACGCGGAGAAAGTTGTACTCTGGCGCCGGGGCGAAGAGCTGGGCGGCAACACTCCGGAGCGGCTCCGCCGGGCCACGGTGATTCTCTGGGACGGGTATTGCGAGGTGCATATGCGTTTCCTGCCGGAACAGATCCGTCGTCTGCGCACTCTTTATCCGCAGATCAGGATCATCGTCCATCCCGAATCACGTTTCGAGGTGGTGCGGGAGGCGGACCTGTCCGGATCCACCGAGGCGATTATCACGGCGGTTGAAGAGTCTCCGGCCGGATCCCACTGGGCCATCGGCACGGAGATCAATCTGGTTGAGCGGCTCAGCCGGTTGCATCCGGACAAAAGGATAGATATTTTGGCCGACTCCTGCCTGTGCGCCACCATGGCGGCGGTTACGCCGGTCACCCTGCTCTGGGTCCTGGAAAATCTGCACCGGGACCGGGTGGTCAACCGGATCCGGGTGGAGGGAGATGTTGCCGAACAGGCCCAAAAGGCCCTCGGCAGGATGCTGAACATCCGATAGCCGCAGGCCGGGAGGACCGGAATCCACCGCCCATGGAAAAGGAAATCTATCTTGTCGACGGCAACGCCTATATCTACCGGGCGTACCATGCCATTTCCTCTTTGAGCAATTCCCGGGGATTGCCCACCAATGCCATTTTCGGATTTGTCAATATCCTGCAACGGATCCTGCGGGAGCGACAACCGCGCTACCTCGCCATTGCCTTCGACAGCCGCGGCGATGTCTTTCGGCACCGGCTCTACCCCGAGTACAAGGCAACCAGGCCGCCCATGCCCGAAGACCTGGCTGAGCAGCTTCCCTATCTGCGCGATATCACCAGCGCTTACCGATACACGGTCATGGAGGACGAGGATCTGGAGGCTGACGATCTCATTGCCTCGGCCGCGGTTTCGCTGGCGGGGAAGGGATACCGGGTGGTGATCGTTTCCGGTGACAAGGACCTGTTGCAACTGGCCTCCGACAATATTTCCATCTGGGATCCCATGAGCGACCGGTGGATGGATGTTGCGGCCATAACCGAAAAATATGGGGTACACCCCCGGCAGCTGCTCGATTACTTCGCGCTCATAGGAGACAAATCGGACAATATACCCGGAATACCGGGGGTTGGGCCCAAAACCGCCCGGAAACTCATCAATACCTACGCAAGCCTCGAGGGGATATATGAAAACGTCGAGGCGATGAAGGCTTCCAGGCTCAAGGAGAGGCTCCTTGCCCATCGGGACGATGCCTTTCTTTCCAGAAAACTCATCCGCCTCCACACCGGAGCCGGGGTACCGGCATCCCTGGAGGAGTATCGCATCCCCGAACCGGATCGCCGGCGGTTGCGGGAACTGTTCACCACCCTGGAGTTCCGGTCGTTGCTCAAAAGCGAGGGAGCGGCGGAGAAGTTGGACCATGGGCGTTTTTCACTCGTCGCCACCCCGGAAGACCTCGCCGCCCTGGTGTGCAGACTCGGGCAGGCCCCCCATCTGGTACTGGATACGGAGACCACCTCCCTGGATCCGCTAAAGGCCGAACTGGTGGGGATTTCATTGTGTGTCGATCTTGAGGCCGCCTGGTATCTGCCCTGTGGCCATCGCAACGAAAACGGCGAGCTGCTGGAAAACCAGCTTGATCTGCAGACGGTTGTCGAGGCCCTGCGGCCTCTGCTCGAGGATGAAAATCTGCCCAAGATCGGTCATAATCTCAAATATGACTACAGTGTGCTGCGGGGAGAACAAAACGGCGGCATCATCCTCAGGGGGCTCCTGAACGACACCATGATCGGCGCCTATCTTCTGGAGCCCGGTCGACGCTCCTACCGGCTGGATGATCTTTGCCGCGAGATCGACCTGCAGCTGACCTCGTTTCAGGAGGTGGTGGACGGAGACAAGCGGGAGAACAGTTTCAGCTTCGTCACCCCGGAGGAGGCGTGCAACTACTCGTGCGAGGATGTATTCGGCGCCCTGCATCTGTATGAGCAGCAGCAGCCGCGTCTTCAAGAATTGCAGCTTCTGCAACTCTTTTCCGATATGGAGTGCCCGTTGATCCCGGTGCTGGCGGAAATGGAGCTGGCCGGTATCACAGTGGACACCCAGGTGCTGGGGGAACTTGCCGAAGAATTCGCCTCCCGTCTCGTTGTGCTTGAAAGTCGAATCCATCAGCTGGCGGGACGGACCTTCAACATCAACTCGCCGGCACAGCTGGCCGATATTCTCTTCAACGAACTCAAGCTGCCGCCGGGCCGCAAGACCAAAAGCGGCTATTCAACCGATATCAGGGTGCTGGAAAAACTCGCCCGCTACCATGACTTGCCGCAACTGGTCATCGAGTACAGGAACCTGGCCAAGCTCAAATCCACCTATATCGACAAACTCTCAAGCCTGGTCCACAAAAAGACCGGCCGGGTCCACACGTCGTTCAACCAGTGCGTCACAGCCACCGGCAGGCTTTCCAGCAGCAATCCCAATCTGCAGAACATTCCGGTGCGGGGTGAGGAAGGAGCACGCATCCGTGCCGCCTTTGTGGCCGCGCCCGGCACCCGCCTTGTGGCCGCAGATTATTCCCAGATTGATCTGCGTGTCCTGGCGCATTTTTCAAAGGATGAAGCCCTTGTCAAAGCCTTTCGTGCCGGGGAGGATATCCATGACAGGACCGCGGCCGAGATTTTTGCGGTCGCCCCGGCGCTGATCACCCCTGAGATGCGCCGCACCGCCAAGACCATCAACTTCGGAATCGTCTACGGCATGAGCAGCTACGGTCTGGCGACCCAGCTCAACATCAGCCGTAAAGAGGCCCAAACCTTCATCGATCGGTATTTCACTCTCTATTCCGGAGTCAAGGCCTTCATGGAAGAGATCGTTGAAAAGGCCGGAAAAGACGGCTATGTGACCACCCTGTTCAGGCGACGCCGCCAACTTCCGGATATCAGAAACCGCAACCGTAACCGTCGCCGGTTTGCCGAGCGCACGGCAATCAACACCCCCATCCAGGGAACGGCCGCCGATATCATCAAGCTGGCCATGCTCCGGGTAAACGAAGAGCTGACCACCGGCTCTCCGGAGGCCAGAATGCTGCTGCAGATCCATGACGAACTGATCATCGAGGCCCCCGAAGCAGAGGTCGATACAGTCAAAACGGTGTTGAAGAACACCATGGAATCGGTTTGCCGGCTGGAGGTCCCCCTGGTGGTCAACCTGACCGTGAGCAACAACCTCGCCAAAGTGTAGCCGGAAAACGACTATTCCCACTTTTTTTCTTGCCGAACAGGCGCTTTTTCTGTAAATTATTATTATATCGGTTGAATTATCGATAACATTTTCAGCGGTTACACAATTCCGTAACCGCGATCAATAATTCCGCTTTTCCGGTATTTTTTTTTGCGTTTACAAAAATCGATATGTCTTTGTCCGTCTCTGTCGGGCATTTATGGATTGTTTTCCAGAAGGTCTGGAATTTGCAATAAAGTAGCCGTCTGTGTATCCGGAACCAGGGAAGGGGGATCCCTGCCGGGATCTGTTTTTTCCGATTGATCAGAGGTGCTGCATGAAGAGAGAGTCAAACAATGGCAAAGATGAAAAACAGGGGAAAGGAATGAACGAGGCTGAACGTCGATTTTATAAACGCTACCAGGCCAAGGATGGGGCCCTGGCCTTTATTGACAGTATACCCGGCAGAATAGTTGATATCAGCGAAGGGGGAATGTCCATCAATTACATGGTGTTCGAAAAGGAGATCACCAGCAGCCTGATGCTTGATATCTTTTTCAACGACGATAAATTCTTTCTGCAAAATATTCCGGCGCGTGTCGTCAGTGAAAAGGTGAAGGAACCGCTTACCCCTTTCAGTTCCGTGGTCATCCGACGATACAGTATCCGTTTCGGTGATCTTTCCGAAGACCAGCGGGAAAAGCTTAACTACTTCATTCATCACAACACCGAGATCGAGGCGTGAAAAAAGGGCCGGCAACAGCTGCCGGCCCTTCCGCCCGGGAAACGGATCATCCGTTTCACGCCTTACCCCCCTCTTCCCGATCATTGCCGAACGAGGGAGCCGCACCGTTGCCCCATCTTGCTCCAACGGTTCCAATGTTCACTGTTTACGAATTCCTGCCCTGCCGTTGAAGATGCGCATCAGGGTGCGCTTCCGAGGCGTTGTCCGTAAAGAGCCCGGCTCTGTCGACACTCTCCGGTGAAGCCCTTCACTTCCGTTTATCCAGGGGGATGAATTCCCGTTTGGGATGGCCCAGGTAGACCTGGCGCGGCCGTCCGATTTTACGTTGCGGATCTTCCCGCATTTCCTTCCACTGGGCGATCCAGCCGGGCAGCCTGCCCAGGGCGAACATCACCGTGAACATATTGGTGGGGATGCCCATGGCCCGGTAGATGATACCGCTGTAGAAGTCGACGTTGGGATAAAGGTTGCGGGAGATAAAATATTCGTCACTGAGGGCCACCTGTTCCAGCTCCTTGGCAATATCCAGCAGGGGATCGGAGATGTCGAGGACCGAGAGAATCTCGTCACAGGTGTTCTTGATGATGGTTGCCCGCGGGTCATAGGTCTTGTAGACGCGATGGCCGAAACCGAACAGTCTGAAGGGATCGTTCGGATCCTTGGCCTTCCGGATATATTTTTTGTAATTCTTGTCGTCGGCGTAGATGGTTTCCAGCATTTCCACCACCGCCTGATTGGCGCCGCCGTGGAGACGTCCCCACAGGGCATTGATGCCGGCGGCGATGGAGGCATAGATGTTGGCCTCGGAACTTCCGGCCAGACGAACGGTGGAGGTGGAGCAGTTCTGCTCGTGGTCTGCCTGCAGAATCAGCAGTTTGTTGAGGGCCGCTTCCACTTCCGGAATCAGGATGTAGGGTTTCACCGGTTTGTCGAACATCATGTTGAGAAAGTTGCCGCAATAGGAGAGGTCGTGCCGGGGATAGACCAGGGGGTGTCCCATGGATTTCTTGTAGGAAAAGGCGGCAATGGTGCGGATTTTTGATAGCAGCCGCGCTGCGGTGATGTCGATATGGGTTCGGGGTTCGCGTTCCAGCTCCGGATAGAAGTTGCAGAGTGAGTTGACCATGACCGAAAGGATGGACATGGGGGAGGAGTTGGGCGGGAAGTTATCGAGGAAGTGAATCATATCCTCGTGGATCAGGGCGAAACGTTCAAGCAGGGCCTTGAAGTCATCGAGTTCCTTGCGGTTGGGCAGTTTGTTATGGATGAGCAGATAGGCGACTTCCACAAAGATACATTTTTCGGCCAACTGTTCGATGGGATAGCCCCGGTAACGCAGGATCCCCTTGTTTCCGTCGAGATAGGTGATGGTACTGGTGCAGGAACCGGTGTTTTTATAGCCGTTGTCCAGGGTGATATATCCGGTTTCCCGGAGCAGCGAGCTGATATCGATGGCCTTGTCGCCCTCCGTGCCCTTGATCAGCGGCAGATGGTAGGTCTTGCCTTCTATTGTCAGCTCAGCCGTGGGAGTGGTAATTTTTTTTTCCGTCATTATAATCTCCTGTATATCGAAAGAGGATCGTTGCCGGGGCGGTTACGGCCTCGGGCAAACAGATAGTGAGAGTCGGGCAGTTGATGAACTGCTGGTGGGTTTGTCCGGACTGCTGATCGTTGCCGACCCTGCACCGCCATCGGGCATGTGCGGAAGGCGCTGTTCCCGTGCCGGGCTCGGGTTGCCGGGAAGGGATATCCGGAGAGAAAATGTGGATTGTAAGAACTGCTGGAATGTACAATCACATTATTCTATCTTATCAAATTTTATAGACAAGTTCAAGAGCAAGCCCTCCCGGGCGCCGCATCTCCGAACGGCTGTACCCGCTCGTTATAGTCTATCCATGCGGGCGGGTAAGGTCGTGAGAATCTTCGGCCGCCGGGAGCGCTACAGCCAGGAAATACATTATACCGCCGGGTTGCGAGCCCGGTGAGTGGTCACGTTTTCGGTGTGGCTCCGGTTGTCGCCCTGGGGAGGCAGAAGAGGCTGTTTTTCCCTTGTCGCCGGCGGGTCCATACCGGTGGGAGGAGAAACCATGGATGAACTCGGTCGTCAGCTTGAGAGGATACGTTTGTTGATGGATTACGCGGTCCCGGATACGGCCCGTGAAGAGGCGGAGGACCTGTTGGTCATGTATGAGGAGGATCGCGTTGCCCTGGATCTGCTGCATGAGTTCTACAGCTTCCTCCCGGAAGGGGAAAACGACGGGGTGCGCGAAATCCGTCTGCTGGCCAGAAAGCAGGGGATTTTTCTGCTGGCGGCGATCACGGTGCGCTCGGCCTATATCTACCTGGTTTCCAGCGAGGGAATCGAGTTTCAGGGGCTTCTGGACGATGGGCTTTGGGACCGGGAGCTGCTGGCATTTTTCGGTTTCAAGAGCAGGGCACAGTGTCGTCGGCAATGTGCGCACCCGGAAGAGTTATCCGTTTATGAGCCGGTGGGCCGGGACCTGGACCTTTGTCCCGCCTGCCTGGCCGGCGTCGGAGAGGAGCATGAGCTGGGATGCCCGGTGGAGGTCTGCCCCTGGTGTGGCGGGCAGTTGATTCATTGCAACTGCCGCTTCGATCAATTGGGGCTTGACGCTATTGAAAGTGAAGGAGAGCTGCTGCGCTTTGAAAAACTCCTGGAAGGGCGTGGCAGAATTCCCTATTCCCGGGAACAGCGCCCCGCTTTTCCCGGCGAATAGTGCAGCTATTTTCCGGCGTCGATTTTTTCCAGGTAATGGAAGAGATCGGAGTCGGAGTCGAGAATCATGGACATGTTTTCCCCGGCCAATTCCTCGTAGCTTTCCAGGCTCTTCATAAAGGCGTAGAATTCCGGATCCCGGCCGTAGGCCTCGGCGTAGATTTTCGAGGCTTCGGCATCCGCCTTACCCCGGATCGCCAGGGCTTCCTTTTCCGCCGAAGAGGTGATTTCCCGGAGTTCCCGTTCCACCTTACCCAATATTTCCGCCTTCTGCCCCTCGCCCAGGGATCTCTTTTCCGCGGCGATTCGTTTGCGCTCCGAGATCATCCGGTCATAGACCTTTTTGCGGACCGACTCGATATAGTTGACCCGCTTGAACATGACATCGATGAGTTCAATCCCGTATTTGGGAGTGACCTTGGAGGCGGTCTCCAACACCATTTCACTGATCTTGTCACGTCCCAGCTGCGGGGGCAGGCCGTAGCTGGTGGCCATGAATTCCGCTGACCAGTCCGAGCTGCGGATAATCTCGATGAGGTTGTTTTTGTTGACCAGGTCACGCACCGTACCGTCGATGATATCATCCAGCAGGCTCTGGGCCCTGGTTTCGTTGCCCACGGCCTGGAGAAACTGCAGGGCGTCGGAGATTCGCCAGCGGGCCGTGGTATCCATGTAGATATAGGTCTTGTCGTTGGTGGGTATCTGGTTGGGTTCTCCGTCCCAGATGAGGATTTTTTTCTCGTAAAAACGCACATGTTGGATAAAAGGCGTCTTGAACTTGAGGCCCGCCTTGGTCACCGGTTCCCCCACCGGAGCCCCGAACTGGGTGATGACGGCCTGCTTGCCCTCCTTGAGGATGTAGAAGCCGTCCCAGACCGAGAGTATCAGGCCGATGACGATAATCAGCAACAGGGTACGAATTATTTTTTTCATGGGAAGATATCCTTTACTTCTGCGCCGGAGCCGGGGCTGTTGTTTGTATTTTTCCCCTGCCGAGGTCGAGAAAGGGGTAAATCCGCTGACTGTCGCGGTCCATGACGTAAATCTGCTCCACATTGGGAAGCACTTCCTGCATGGTTTCCAGATACATCCGCCGCCGCGTTACCTGGCGGGCCTTTTCATATTCCTTGTAGATGGCCAGGAACCGGTTGGTTTCACCCTGGGCCTGGTTTACCCGGGCAACGGCGTAACCATGCGCCTCCTCGACGATCTTCTTGGCGCTGCCCCTGGCCTTGGGAATGACCCGGTTATAGGCCTCCTCAGCTTCGTTGACCAGCCGCTTCATATCCTGATCCGCCTCGTTGACCTCGTTGAAGGCCGGTTTCACCGGATCGGGCGGGTTGATGTCCTGCATCTGCAGCGCCACCACCTGAACTCCGCACTTGATGTTGTCCAGTTCCGCCTGCAGTTCCTGCCGGGCGTTGGCGGCCAGGATCTCCCGGTTACCGAGCACATAGTCGAAATCCATGTTTCCCACGTTGCGGCGGGTCACCATTTCCGAAAAGTCGCGCACGGCCTGGGGGACGTTGCGGACATTGAAGAGGAATTCCACCGGGTCGTTGATCTTGTACTGAACGATCCAGGCAACGTCGATAACGTTCTTGTCACCGGTGAGCATGAGTGATTCCATATCGAATCCCTTGCGGGCGAAAACCGTCTGCTTGCCCGGTATCCTGGTGCGGAAACCGAACTCTTCCTTCCGCACGGTTTCGATGTCCACCTTGTTGAGTTCCTCTATATAGGGAATCTTGAAGTGAAGGCCGGGCTGGGTTGTCCGGTGGACCTGCCCGAATCGCAGGACGATCCCCACCTCGCCGGGTTCAATGGTATAAAAGGAGCCGAAGATGACCTGGAAGAGGATGATGGCCGCGAAGATGAGAAAAATTTTGCTCATTCCGGCCAGAAAACCCGGGCCCGGCGTGGAAGGTCCGGGTGAATCAGGGCCGTTGTTCCCGCCCCCGCCTTCCTTGCCCTGGTCCGTGAAACCATCGCGTATTTTCTGAATCAGATTGGCCAGAATATCCTCGGCGGAAGCCGGCTTCTTTTTCTTTCCCCATGGGGGCTGCTGGTGATCAAATGGCATGAATAATCCTGATTTCTTTTTGAATGCTCGAAGATTATGCTCTGGAGAAACAGTACCCTAATGGATACAGATTAATGCAAGTGACATCGAATACAAGTTTTTTTCCATGGGGTTTTATAGTATATTCCATGCCCGCAGCCAGGCCAGGATGAGAAACAGCATGGTAGCCGTCCAGAGGCTGCGCTGTAATTTTTTGTTGGCTGCATACCGGTCAAGGCCGGTCGCCTGCACCGGTACGCCCAAGGCCAGGCCCACGGCAAAACCGAAAAAATGGGCGCCGAGATCCGTCTGCATTCCTTCGGTGCCGAGAAAGGCGAGCAGGCCCGCACCGGCCCCCAGTGGTGCCAGCAGGCGGGAAATTCCACCGCCGGGGGCCCACAGCCGCGAGCCGGTAAAGATACCAATTATTCCGAAAATCGAGGTGGAAAAACCCACTGACAGGTGAGGGCTGTCACGAACCGCGATGTTCACCAGGTTGCCGAGTCCCCCGGCGAGAACCGTCAGCAGCAGTCCGCTGCCCGAGCCCAGGGAGCGGCAGAGTAGATGCACCAGAAAACCGCCGATGACCAGGTTTCCCAGCAGATGCACTTCATCACCGTGCAGGGTCAGGGCACAGAAAAGACGCCACCACTGCCCCTGACCGGTGATGGCGACACTGTCCACGGCGCCGCGCTGGAACCAGGGGTTGGCCCCGGTCCACGGCCCGGTTACGGCATACAGCAGGGCCAGCCCGGCCATCATGATCAGGGTAGGTGGTTTGCTCCCCGGCGAGACCGGAGCTGCCGGCACGGGATCCACCGGCGGCCATGAGCGGTTTTCCGTAAAGTAGGCGGCCAGTTGCCTGAGGGCCCGCTGCCTGTCTCCGGGGGCGACATAGAGTTCAAAGCCGTTGTCGCCTCCGGCAACCCGATGGGCGATACCCACGGAGCTGAGGACAAGGGAACAGGTTGTCATATGCCGGCGGGTACCTGAGAAGAGAAATTCGGAAAGGGGAGAATCTTCCATCCACCTATAGTGTCATCTTTTGTCGATTTCGGCATTGTTTTTCTGCACCGTCCGCAGATGTGCCGTGAGGGTGTTATCATGGTCCGGTCGTTTCCCGGATCTAACGGGTCCCTGCAAATTTCCCGGCGTTACCGCTTGTCGTTGGAGGCCTTGAAAAATTTTCTTTTCGTCCATGCGCAAGATAATTCACATTGACATGGATGCCTTTTTCGCCTCGGTGGAGCAGCTGGACAACCCAAAGCTGCGCCGAAGACCGTTGGTGGTGGGCGGGGATCCCGATGGCCGCGGCGTGGTGGCGGCCTGTTCCTATGAGGCCAGGCGCTACGGTATCCGTTCGGCCATGTCCTGCGCCAGGGCCCGGCGCCTCTGCCCCGGGGTGCTCTTTGTGCGGCCGCGCAAGGAGAGGTATCGTGAGATTTCCCGTCGTATCATGGCGCTGTTTAAGGAGTATTCCGATCTTGTGGAACCCCTGTCCGTGGACGAGGCCTTTCTGGACGTGACCGTGAACAGAAAGAACAATCCCTCTGCAACCAGAATTGCCCAGGCTATCCGTCATCGCATCCGAAGCGAAATGGGCCTTACCGCCTCGGCCGGTGTTTCCTGTAATAAGTTTTTGGCAAAGGTTGCCTCGGACATCAACAAACCCGACGGGTTGACGGTGATCACGCCGCAGCAGGCCGCCGACTTCATTGCCGGCTTGCCCATCCGCCGTTTTTATGGGGTCGGACGGGTGACCGAACGTAAGATGCTGGCCCTGGGGATCAGGACCGGTGCCGATCTGCGACGCTTCAGCAAGATCGATCTGGTACGCCATTTCGGCAAGTCCGGCCTTTTTTTCTACGATATCGCCCGGGGGATCGACAACCGTCCGGTGCGGATCTCCCGGCGGCGCAAGTCCGTGGGTGCGGAAACAACCCTGGCCGAAGATGTCGGCGATATCGCCCTGATGCTCTCCGTGCTGGAGAAACTGGCAGGCCGGGTGGAGGCCGGACTTGCGACGAAAAAAACAGCGGGATACACCGTTACCCTGAAAGTTCGCTACGGAGATTTTCGCACCGTCACCCGCTCCCGAACCGTGCCGGAAGCTGTCGGCAGCGCTGCCCGGATTATGGAGTTGATTCCGCATCTGCTGCAGGCAACGCAGGCCGGTCGGGAAAAGGTTCGGCTCCTGGGGGTTACGGTTTCCAATCTCACCCTGGAGCGGTCGGAGAGAAAATCAAAAGAGGGGTTCAGGCAGTTGCCGCTGCCCTTCAGCCGGTGTCTTCCATGAACCGGAAACCCCGTCTCAAGACAGAATACATACTCAACGATCCGAGCAAGACAAAAAAATGAAAGCGCATTGTTATGTTCCGGTTGCGGCCGTAACCTGGTTGCTTGTGCTCTTATTAACCGGTTGCGCAACCGTTGATTTCGCTCCGGTTCTCAACCGTTCCCTCGACGATACCAATATCGATTTCTCCCGGTATCGCATTCCCTCCCGTCGCTCCGGAGACCTGCTGCTCATGCTCAGTTTTTCCGGCGGCGGTACCAGGGCCGCGGCCATGGCATACGGCGTACTCCAGGGGTTGCGTGACAGCAAGGTGCCGGGGCCGGGAGAGGATCGGGCCCTGGTTGACGAGGTTGACTATATCTCCTCGGTTTCCGGAGGTAGCTTTACCGCCGCCTATTTCGGTCTTTTCGGCCGTAAACTGTTCACCGACTTCGAAAGGGTTTTTCTCAGAAAGGATATCGAGGCCCAGGTGCGGCGGCGGCTTTTGAGCTTCGAGACCCTGCGGCACCTGCAGTCAAGCCGGTACGGTATCAGCGACACCCTGGCCGCCTACTATGACGAGCACATTTTCCAGGGCAAAAGCCTGGCGGATCTCTTTGTCGCCGGGGGACCGGTGGTGGATATCAACGCCGTTGATATCAGCCGCGGGACGCTGTTTAGTTTTTCCAAAAATCAGTTGAGAATCATCTGCGCCGACCCCGCTTCGATTCCGGTGGCCCGGGCCGTGGCCGCCTCCTCTGCCGTGCCGGTGCTGTTTTCAGCGGTGGCGCTTAAAAACAACGCACCCGAGTGCAACTTGCCGGTTCCCGCCTGGATCGAGGAGACCCTGCGCCATCCCGATGCCGACCCAAGACGCACGGATGAGGCCGACAGGATTATCTCCTATCTGCGGCCGGGTAAGAGGAGATATATCCACCTGCTGGACGGCGGCCTGGTCGATAATCTCGGAGTGCGGGCCTCCCTGGCCCGAAGTATTGCCGCCGGCGGCCTGGAACAGGCCCTGGCCCAGCGGCGGATGACATCCACCCGCACCATTGTCTTTATCGTTGTTGATGCAGCCAACTGGCCGCCGGTGAGCATGGATGAGACCCTGGAGCACCCGCCGCTGGAAAGTATTATTTCAGCCGCCACTTCAGCGCCTCTGGTGCAGTACAACAAGGAGACCCTGGCCCTGCTGCGTCGTCATTTCAACGATTGGGAGGCAGGTGACGCGGCGCGGCGTGCCTATCTGATCCACCTCACTTTCGACCAACTGCCGCCCGGTGAACGGGAGAGCATGCTGGCCATGCCAACCAGTCTGTCGCTGCCGCCGGACCAGGTTGACCAGGTGATCCGCGCCGGGAAAAATCTGCTGTTTTCCCATCCCCTTTTTCAGAAGTGGATAAAAAACGATTCATGAAGTATAAACACCCAGTCAATGAAGAGCCAAAGCAAAACTAAACAGAAAAATTCTCCGGAAAGGACCGTTTTGCCGCCGCGGGCCACGGGTCTTCTCGTCATAGAGGTGAGAAATTCCAGTCCCGGGGGCCCGGGTCGCCGAAAAGAGGGGGTACTGGTTCGCGCCGATGGCCGCGGCTGGATATCACCCTTCTCATTGATGGAGAGGCTCCGGGACCTGGTCCATAACAAGCAGGGACCTGTCTGGCGAGGTTTTGCGGGACAGTTTTCGGCGGATCTGGATATCCGGCAGTTTCAGGTGAGCGGCAGGGACAGCGGAAATGCGGAGGGCCGGGGGAGGGCAATGGATCGCTTCTGGGACATCCGGGTCTTCGGTCAAGGCGAGGGTATGGCTCCGGACCGGGACAGTGTGGTCCGCTTCGGCCTGGGATTGTCCGTCTGTCCGGTGCGGATCGCCCATGCGGGCGCCGGAGAGCCGGTCACCGCCTATGACGACCAGGGCCGGGGAAAGTCCGCAACCGGGCGGGATGATCGCGTTGTCACCCATGGGGTGTATGCAATGCCCTTTTTCATCAATCCCACCGCCGCTGTTTCATCCGGATGCCGGCCTCTGGATATCGAGCTGTTGCTGCGGCTCATTCCCTGGGTCTACTCCCACACCGGCACTGTTTTGCAGTCGGCTGTCTGTCTTCGCCATGCCTGGTATATGGAGCACACCTCTTTCCTTGGCTCCTGTGTGGATCTGGCGCTCATCGACGCACTGACGCCGGTGAAGAAGGGGGATCCTGAAGAGTCTTCCAGCGGCTGGACCGATTACCAGGTGCCCCGGACCCTGCCGCGCAAACTGCAGGCCAGGGTCAAATCCCTCCGGGATCTGGTGGAGGAGCAGATGAGTTGCGGCGGTTGAGGAGGCAACGGTGGATCACGCTCTTTTTCCGTAAGAAAACGTCTTTCACTCAGGCGATTCCCGTGCTACTATAAAGTATTACCCTGAGTCTCTTCCGCGGCGGATCAGTTATCGGGAGGCAACGGGTGAAGATGCCGATGAAACCTGATTTTCTCGAATATATACAAGAACGAGTTGTTCTGGGCGACGGAGCGCTGGGTTCCTACCTGCTGGAACGGGGCGTTGCCCGTAACCGCAATCTCGACCTGCTCTGCATCCAGAGCCCGGATATCGTTTTTGCCACCCATGAGGAGTACATCCGCGCCGGAAGCCAGTTGATCGAGACCAATACCTTCGGCGCCAACCGTTTTAAACTGGCGGAGACCGAAGGGGCCGGCAGGATCGCCGAGATCAACCGTACCGGGGCGGAAATCGCCGTCAAGGCGGCGGGTCACCAGGTCTATGTCGCCGGCTCGGTGGGGCCCAGCGGTCTGCAGTTTCCCCTGGACGACAACGAGCTCAGTGTTGCCGATCTGCGGGAAAGTTTTGCCGAGCAGCTCATTGGTCTGGCCGAAGGCGGTGTCGATCTCTTTATTATCGAGACCTTCAGTTATCTGGAGGAGATGACGGTTGCCATCCGTACCGCGCGTGAAATCGCCCCGGAAATCCCGGTGATCGCCCAGATGGTCTTTCCCACCCGGGGGGTGAGCGTCCGCGGCGAGGACGGTCTTTTCTGCGCCCGTGCCATGCTGGCGGCCGGGGCAGACGTTGTCGGCAGCAACTGTGGCCGCGGTATCGACAGCATGGTGGCGGCCATCGAGAGAATGTCCGGTCTGGACAGCGAGGACGTGCCGCTTTCCGCCTTTCCCAACGCCGGACTGCCGGAGATGATGGACGGCCGGATGATCTATCCGGCCCAGCCCTCCTATATGGCGGTGAGGGCCCGGGAGATGGTCCGTCTGGGCGTGCATCTCATCGGTGGCTGCTGCGGCACCACTCCGGCTCATATCCAGGAGTTTCGCTCCGCCCTCAAAATCAGGCCGGTTCGGGTACGGGGCCGCGGCGGCATCGAGGTGGCGGAAAAGGATCGGGTCACCGGTGAGGCTGGAACGGTTGGCGGTTTTCTTGCCGGCCTGCGGAATGATCGTCTGCCGATCATCGTCGAGATCGATCCGCCCACCCATCTCGATGTGGCGCCCGTTCTCACCGGCGCCGCCCGCCTTGCCGAAGAGGGCGCCGACGCCGTCTCCCTGGGTGAAAACCCCCTTGCCATTTTGCGGGCCGGGAATCTCGGCGTGGCGAGCCTCATCCGCAAACAGACGGGTATCCAGACCATTATTCACCAGACCGGTCGGGACCTCAATGGGCTGGGATTGCAGTCGCGCATGATGGAGGCGCATCTCCTGGGTATCGAGGCGGTGCTGGCGGTGAGCGGCGATTCCGCCAGCGCCACGGATCAGCCCGGTGTCACCGGAGTGTTCGACCTGCGGGCCTTTGGGCTCATCCGCATGCTGGCAGGCCTGAACCGGGGACATAACATGGCGGAGCGCAGTATCAAGGGCAAGACCGATTTTTCCATAGGCGCGGCCTTCAGTTTCCGTCCCAGAAATCCCGATCTCCAGGTGAGCAGGCTTGAAAAGAAGGCGGCCCTGGGGGCTCGTTTCGCCATGACCCAGCCGCTTTTCGACCGGGTGAGCGTCGAGCAAATGATGGAGGAGACCTCCCACATCGATATCCTTATTTTTCCAGGAATATTTCCATTGATCTCTTCACGCAACGCCGAATTTCTTCACAATGAGGTGCCGGGGATTTCGGTGCCTGCGGAGATCAGGAAAAAATTGGCGGGATTCCGGCGGGTGGAGGATCAGCGCAAGGCCGCTCTGGAGTATACCGCCGGCCTGGTGGAGGAGATCGCTCCTTTCGTGGACGGTCTCTACTTCGTCAGTCCCCTGAACAAGTGGCAGGTGGCCCTTGAGTTCGTCCGTCAGGTGCGTAGTATGGGGATTGCCGCCAATGAAAGGGTACGACGCTGTATCAGAAATTCGTAGCGGTGCAACAGCTGTCGCCGCATGAGCAGATTCAGAGTTTTTTCGACAACATCAATTTTGAAAGGAGTTGCAAATGTCCAATCATGTTTTCACGTCCGAATCCGTCTCCGAAGGCCATCCGGACAAGGTCGCCGATCAGATTTCCGATGCCGTGCTTGATGCTATCTTAGCGCAGGATAAGCTGGCCCGGGTTGCCTGCGAGACAATGGTCACCACCGGCATGGCCCTGGTGGCCGGTGAGATCACCACCAAGGCCTGGGTCGATATTCCCGCCATTGTCCGGGCCACCATCAAACGCATCGGCTACAATTCCTCGGAGATGGGTTTTGACTGGCAATCCTGCGCCGTGCTCACCTCCATCGATAAACAGTCCGCCGACATCGCCCAGGGCGTTAACGAGGGCAGCGGACTGGATCTGGACCAGGGAGCCGGTGACCAGGGACTGATGTTCGGACATGCCTGCAACGAGACCGATGTTCTCATGCCCATGCCCATCACCTATGCCCATCTGCTCATGAAACGTCAGGCCCTGGTGCGGCGGGAGGGTAAGCTCCACTGGCTTCGACCGGATGCCAAGAGCCAGGTCACCATCGAATATGAGGACCGGAAGCCGTTGCGCATCGAGGCGGTGGTGCTTTCCACCCAGCACAGTCCCACGGTCTCCTACGATGAACTCAGGGAAGGGGTCATGGAGGAGATCATCAAACCGGTGCTGCCGGCAGCGATGCTGGATAAGAAGACCAAGTACTTCATCAATCCCACCGGCCGATTCGTCATCGGCGGACCCGTGGGCGACTGCGGCGTCACCGGCAGAAAGATCATCGTCGATTCATACGGCGGCCGCGGTTCCCACGGCGGCGGGGCCTTTTCCGGCAAGGATCCCTCCAAGGTGGATCGCTCCTCCTCATACATGGGACGGTATGTGGCCAAGAATCTGGTTGCCGCCGGCATTGCCGATGCCTGCGAGGTACAGATTGCCTATGCCATCGGCATCTCCAAACCGGTATCCATCAACGTCAATACCTTCGGCACCAGCAAGCTCTCCGATGAACAGGTTGTTGAACTGATCAGGAATCACTTTGATCTGCGGCCCAAGGCCATTATTCAGCAACTGGATCTGTTGCGGCCCATTTATGAGAAGACGGCGGCCTACGGCCATTTTGGCCGGGAAGAACCCAATTTCACCTGGGAGAAGACCGATAAGGCCGAAGAACTGCGCCAGGCAGCGGGAATCAAGGGATAGCGCCCCGGTATTTTCGGGCCGGCCCTGCCGGCCGAAACAAGGGCAATCTGCCAATCAATAAAAATCTAAGAAAAAAATGGAGTTCACAACCGATGAGTGACAACGATTACAAGGTAGCGGATATCAGCCAGGCGGAGTGGGGACGCAAGGAGGTGGCCATTGCCGAAACCGAAATGCCCGGTCTCATGGCGCTGCGCGAAGAGTATGGTGCGGAACGGCCCCTGGCCGGCGCCCGCATTGCCGGCTGTCTGCACATGACCATTCAGACGGCGGTTCTCATGGAAACCCTGACGGCCCTGGGCGCCGAGATACGCTGGTCTTCCTGCAACATCTTCTCCACCCAGGATCATGCCGCCGCTGCCATGGCCGCCGCCGGGCTGCCGGTCTTTGCCTGGAAGGGGGAGAGCGAGGAGGAGTTCTGGTGGTGTATTGATCAGACTATTTTCGGGCCCGACGGCTGGCGCCCCAACATGATCCTTGATGACGGCGGCGATCTCACCCAGGTGATGCATGAAAAATATCCCGAGCTGATGAAGGATGTGCGCGGCATCAGCGAGGAGACCACCACCGGTGTCCACCGGCTCACCGAAATGGCTGAAAAGGGCACCCTGCTGACCCCGGCCTTCAACGTCAATGATTCCGTCACCAAGTCCAAGTTCGACAACCTGTACGGCTGCCGCGAGTCGTTGCTGGATGGCATCAAGCGGGCAACCGATGTGATGATCGCCGGCAAGATCGCCGTGGTCGTGGGATACGGTGATGTGGGCAAGGGTTGCGCCCAGGCGCTGCGCGGCATGGGGGCCACGGTGCTGGTCACTGAAATCGATCCCATCTGCGCATTGCAGGCGGCCATGGAGGGATACCGGGTGGTAACCATGGAGGAAGCCGCACCCGTGGGCGAGATTTTCGTTACCTGCACCGGTAATCTCAAGGTGATCACCAGGGCCCATATGGATGCCATGAAAGACCAGGCGATTGTCTGTAATATCGGTCACTTCGATTCTGAGATCGATATCGCCGGCATCCGTGAGCTTACCTGGGAAAATATCAAACCCCAGGTGGATCACGTTATTTTCCCCGACGGCAAGCGTATCATTGTCCTGGCCGAGGGGCGGCTGGTCAACCTTGGTTGCGCCACCGGCCACCCCAGCTTTGTGATGAGCAATTCCTTCACCAACCAGGTGCTGGCCCAGATCGAGCTCTGGAAACGGAGCGAAAAGTATGACAACAAGGTCTACTTTCTGCCGAAGAAACTCGATGAGATGGTGGCCCGGCTGCATCTGAAGAAGATCGGCGCCAATCTCACCACCCTGACCCCGGAACAGGCACGCTACATCGGGGTAGAGGTGGATGGCCCGTACAAGCCGGACTATTATCGGTACTGATTAATTTGGGGCCCGGTTGCCGCCATGGCCATACTCCGCCGTCTCTTTCTGGTATTTCTGTTTTTGCTTCCGGCTGGCTGTGCCGGTTACCAGACCAGAATCATGGAAACAACCGCCTACTGCGGTTGCGGCAGCTGCTGCGGTTGGGAAAGGGGCAGCTGGAAGTATCTGAAACTGGATTTCTGGAACAGATATGTCTCCACCGGAACCAGTGCCGGGAGGCCCTACAGCGGCCTCACCGCCTCCGGTACCAAACCGGTGGAGCCGGTGCCGGGGATATTTTCCCTTGATACCCTGTACCATCCCTGGATGCTGCCCTTCCGCCTGCTCTTTCCCTGGCTTTGGCTGCATCGCGACGGCACCATTGCCGCCGATACCAACTACTATCCGTTCGGCACCCGCATGTTTGTTCCCGGCTACGGCTGGGGTATGGTTGTGGACAGGGGATCGGCCATTAAGGGGCCTGACCGGCTGGATCTTTTTTTCTCATCACACGGCGAGGCCCTTGACTGGGGACGCAGGAAGGTGAGTGTACGGATCCGACGATGAGCGGCAGGCAGCGGGTTGTCATCATCGGCGGCGGTCTGGCAGGATGTGAGGCGGCCTGGCAGGTGGCGCAGCGGGGTGTCCCGGTGGAACTCTTCGAAATGAAGCCCCGGCGCTATTCGCCGGCCCATGAGTCGCCGGAGCTGGCGGAGCTGGTGTGCAGCAACTCGTTGCGTTCCAATGATCCGGGGTCGGCCGTGGGGTTGCTCAAGGAAGAGATGCGTCGTCTGGGTTCGCTGCTCATGCGAACGGCGGACGAAACCGCCGTGCCCGCCGGCAAGGCCCTGGCCGTGGACCGGCAGCGTTTCAGCCGGGCGGTTTCCGACGCTGTCGGCAGGCATCCGCTCATCAGGATTACCAGGCGCGAGGTGGAGGAGATTCCCCCCGCCTCCGTTCCACTGGTGATAGCCACCGGGCCCCTGACTTCGGCCTCCCTCACCGCCTCGCTCATCCGCCTCACCGGCGAAAAGAATCTCGCCTTCTACGATGCCATTGCCCCCATTGTTCGCGCCGATTCCCTGGACATGCGGATCATCTACCAAAAGTCCCGCTGGGATGACCATGGTCCCGGTGATTATCTCAACTGTCCCTTCACTCGCGAAGAATATGAGTGTTTTGTCACTCTGTTGCGCGAATCGGAGAAGGTGGCTCTCAAGGAGTTTGAGGAGGCGAAATATTTCGAAGGCTGTTTGCCGATTGAGGTCATGGCCCGGCGCGGTGACGAAACCCTGCGGTTCGGACCAATGAAACCGGTGGGGTTGCTCAATCCCCATACCGGTAAGGTGCCCCATGCCGTGGTGCAGCTGCGGGCCGAAAACCGCGAGGGGACCCATTATAACATGGTCGGTTTCCAGACCAAGCTCACCTATGGAGCTCAGAAACGGGTATTTAGGACAATTCCCGGTATGGAACGGGCCGAATTTTCACGCCTGGGTTCCATCCATCGCAACACCTTCATCTGTGCCCCCGAAGTGCTGGAGCCGACCCTGCAGATGAAAAAGCGGCCTGACATTCTCCTTGCCGGACAGCTCTCCGGGGTGGAGGGCTATGTGGAGTCCATGGCCATGGGATTGCTGGCCGGAATCAACGCCGCCCTGCTGGCCGGGGGCAGGGAAGCACTGGTCCCACCCCGGGAAACGGCGCTGGGAGCCCTCATCTTCCATCTCACCCATACGGATCCCGCCCGCTTCCAACCCTCGAATATCAACTTTGGCCTCTTTCCCCCTCTTGGAAAGAAAATTCCCAAAAAACAGCGGGGGCCCTATCGCAGCGCCAAGGCCCTGGCCGTCCTTGACCGCTGGCAGCGGCAGGAATCCGTCCGGATCTCTTCGTAACCGGTCGCAGGGTCCCGAATCTTTCAGTCCCCAGCCTCTGTTTTCACCCCTTCCGATCCCGGGAGATCGGGGAGTTCTTCAAAACCCCAGTAGGGAAAATCCAATCGATACCCGGCAACCCGGCCCGGGCTGTGTTCGCGGCTGGCCACCAGCCACAGGGTGTTGGTCCGCTCGGCGGCATCGCTGTTTTCAAAGGGATCCCAGTCGGGGACGAGGATCAGGGCATTGTCGGCGGAGTAGGCGATATCCCCTGACCCTTTGAAGGAGCCCAGGTGGGGCCTGCCCGAGAAGCGGTTTTCCGCATCGCGGGAGAGCTCGGAGATCACCAGAAAGGAGACGTCGAGTTCATCCCGCATCGCCTCGAAGTGGCGCAGCCAGCCATCGATGCCGCTGCGACGTTCCGAAATGTCGGCAAACGGCAACTTGTGCAGGCTGTCGACCACCACCACGGTGCGTTCGTTTCGGGTCTCATGGCGTAGAAAGTCGATGTGGCGGCGCATGATTTCCGGGGTCAGGGCGCGGTCGGTGACCACCCTGAAAGAGGTGAGCAGCTGCCGGAGATCGGTGCGGGCCTTTGCCAGTCTCTTTTGCTCGTCGCTGTCCAGCGATTCGGCCTTGATGCGGTATTCCGCCAGACGGCTCAGTCGACAGAGGGTGCGCTGATAGATCTTCTGCCTGCTGTTTTCAAAGTCATAGTAGATGACCGGGATGTTCCGTCGCGCCATGTCCGTGGCGATCTGGATGAAGAAGCATGATTTGCCGGTTTTTGGGGGACCACCCATGATATTGATGCCGTGCATCCCCTCCAGGGCCTGGTCCAGCCGTGTGAATCCGGTGGACGGAGATCGATAATGTTCACCGCTTTCCCGTTGCATGCGGGCGGTGAACAGGGAAAATTCCCTGGCGGGTGAACTGAAGGGGGAAAAGGAGCGCGCCTGCCGGATAAGCTGGAAGACGGTTTCCCGGAAGGCGTCTGCCTTTTCAAGGGCCAGCCGGCAGAGGGAGAAGTCGCGGGGGGCATTGTCGGGCCAGCGGATGATACGTGCCTTGTATCCCAGCCGGATGGCCAGGTTCCTGGCGGATCGACTTGCTGCCGGGTTGTTGATTGCCACCAGAAAGATGGTCTCCACGGCCGAAAAAAGAGCGGCATCCAGGTGATCAAAGCCGCCGGCGGTGGAGACCGCGACACCGGGCAATCCCAACTGTTTCAGGGTAAGAAGGTTATCCTCGCCCTCGACCACGAAAAGGGCGCCCCGGACGCAACGGTCGATATCAGCGATGTTGAAGATCTGAAATTTCGGGACATGAAGCTCTTCATCGCCGTACCAGAAGCTATCCTCAGGCCGTTCCGGGTGGATGCAGCGGGCGGAGTAGCAGTTGCCGTCCGCCTGGAAATAGGGATAGACGAGATAGCGGCCGTTATAGCCGATCATCATCTCCGTCAACGCTTCCCTGCCGATGCCGCGGCCTTTGAACTCCCCAAGGAGCTCTTGGGTGAGGCGGCTGGTGAATTTCTTGATCTCGTTGTTGATATCCCCGGAGGGATAGTCCATTGCAGCGGCGAGGGATTCCCGGTCGGGATCATAACCCGGCAGTCCCTCGCCGCTGATGCCCGCCTGCTCCGCGAAGTGGAGCGGGAAACCACCGGGCAGGCAACGGTTGAGACAGCGGAAGTAGCCGTGGAAATAGCTTTCCGGGTTGAGAAAGACCACAAGGCGCCCCCCGTCTTTTTTTTCGCCGCAAAAGGGGCAGGGGGCCTGCAGCAACTTGCCCTGCAGTGTCGCTGAGGTCAGATGTTCGAGATAAAAAAGGGTGATCGGATCCTGGCTCCGGGGCATATTTTCTCTCTGTGTGTATGGGGAGAACAACTGTTTTTTCTGTACTTATTGAATCAGAAATGATATGAATTATCAATGAAATAAACATCACTTAGATCCGGGAGGTGGTTATGAGCGAGCAGCATGCCTACGAAAAACTCGATCTCTTTTATCTGGGCCGGGAGCTTGATATCGCAACCGGTGAGTCTACATCTCTGCCTCTGCTATATAAAAACAAAAACCTGACCACCCATGCCGCCATTATCGGCATGACCGGCAGCGGCAAAACCGGGCTCGGGATCGGGCTCATCGAGGAAGCAGCCCTTGACCGGTTGCCGGCCATTGTCATCGATCCCAAAGGTGATATGGCCAATCTGCTCCTCACCTTTCCCGATCTGGCCGCCGCGGATTTCAAGCCCTGGGTGGATCCGGCCGAGGCCGAACGCCGGGGGGTAAGCGTTGATGAGCTTGCCGCTGCAACCGCGCGTACCTGGGAGCAGGGTATCGGCTCCTGGGACCAGGACCGGGAACGGATCAGGACCCTGAAGCAGAATGCGGAGTTCACCGTCTACACGCCGGGCAGCAGCATCCGGCCGGTCTCTGTGCTGGGAGGATTGGAAGCTCCGCCGGAACGCGTTGTCCAGGACGACGATACCATGAACAGTCTGGTCAACGCCACCGTGACCTCGCTGTTGGCGCTGATCGGTATCAGAGCCGACCCCCTTAAATCCAGGGAGCATATTTTGCTCTCCTCGATCCTCCTCCACCACTGGCGGCTGCAGGAGGATCTCTCCCTGGAGGCGCTGATCGGCATGATCGTCACTCCGCCCTTTGAGCGGATCGGTGTTTTCGGTCTCGACACCTTTTATCCCCAGGACCGGCGTATGGAACTGGCCATACAGCTCAACAACGTTCTGGCCAGTCCCGGTTTTTCGGCCTGGATTTCAGGTGATCCGCTGGATATCGGCCGAATGCTCTACACCCCGGAAGGCAAACCGCGCATCAGCGTTTTTTCCATTGCCCATCTCAGCGAAACCGAGCGCATGTTTTTCGTCACCATGCTGCTGAGCAAGTTCATCAGCTGGATGCGTCGGCAGGAGGGCGCCGGTACCCTGAAGGCCCTGCTCTACATGGATGAGATTTTCGGCTATTTTCCGCCCTCGGCCAACCCACCCTCCAAAAAACCCATGTTGCTCCTGCTCAAGCAGGCACGGGCCTACGGTATCGGAATTGTACTCGCAACCCAGAATCCGGTGGATCTCGATTACAAGGGGCTTGCCAATATCGGCACCTGGTTCGTCGGTCGTCTGCAGACGCCGCAGGATCAGGACCGGGTCATGTCCGGACTGGAAGGATCCGGCGTGCACCTGGACAAAAAGCGTATCCGGGAGCTGTTGACCGATATGCGGGGCCGCACCTTTCTCATGTCCTGCGTGCACCGTGACGAGCCGGTGCTCTTCGAGACCCGCTGGGTCCTTTCCTATCTGAAGGGTCCCATCTCGCTGAGCGATATCTCGCGGCTGCCGGGTGGCTCGTCTCATGGCGGGACGCAGGAAAAGAAAACATCCCCGGGCACAGTAGCCGCGGCCCAAAAGGCCGCCGATGGTTTCAGCAACCATCCGCCGCTGGTCAGCGGTGATATCAAGCAGCGGTATCTCCCTGCACCGCTGCCCATTGAAGAGGATATCCGTCTGACCCCATGGCTCGCTGCCGAGGCCTCGTTGCGCTTTTTCAATCAGAAACGCAATATCGATCAGGTCTCGGAGATCAAATTGCGACTGCGGCTGGATGACTCCTTTAGCTCGCCCCGCTGGAGTCTGGCCGAACCCATCCCCTATGGTGAAGGTGATTTTCGGGAAAATCCCACCCCGGGAAGCTTGTTCGCCCCCCTGCCGCCGGAGCTGTCCGGCATGAAAAATCTGCGCGGTTACGCAAAGGAGTTCAGCGACTATCTCTACCAGAACATGCGCCTGGAACTCTTTCGGGTGCCGCGGTTGGGGCTTGAGTCCCGGCCCGGAGAGCCGGAGAGTGAATTCCGGGTGCGGGTGGCGGATTTTCTTCGCGAAAAGAAGGAGATCGCCGTTGACAAGCTCCAGGAGAGATTCGGGAAAAAACAGCAGAAGCTGGAACAACGGCTGGACCGGGCGCTCATCAGACTGGACAAGGAAAAAGATGATGTCAAGGCCAGGGGCATGGATACTGCCGTATCGTTCGGAGTGGCGATTTTCGGCGCCCTTTTCGGACGTAAACCCTTTTCCGTAACCACGGTTCGCCGGGGGGCGGGCGGCGTGCGCAGCGCCGGGCGGATGATCCGCGAAAAGGGGGATGTGGCCAGGGCCGAGGAAGCCATTGCCGCCATCCGCGATGAGCTGGAAACCCTGGCCCTGGAGCTTGAGGAAAAGATCGCCGAACAGGGCGAGCTGCTGGCTCCGGAAAATTATCCCATCGAAACCTTTGCCATCAAGCCCCGGCGGCAGGACATCTTCGATATCAGCCTCTATCTTCTCTGGGAACCGGTTCTGGATCTTCCGGGCCTGCAGGCCTGAACTCGGGCAGGTTCAGGCGATGATCTGCTGCAGACGTTCCCTGCTCAACAATTCGTTGAAGCAGACGTGAATCGAGTAGTCGCCTTCGGTGAGAATTCGGGACTGGACAGCGGTGATATAACCTTCCAGCTCACAGATGGGCTCCGGGCCTGATTTTAAGGGAACGGCGATGCTGATGGAACGTCCCAGGAGCAGGCGGGCGTTTTCCTTTCTGGATATGCGGATGAGAAAGGCAAGCCCCCCCTGGGAAATGTCTGCCAGTTCGCCCCGGAAGCCCTTACCACCGGATTTTCCCGTCTGATCGCACATGCGGAATTTGATCTTGGGGCTGCGGCTGAATCGTTCATGGGCCCGGCGGTTGAGGCCTTTCTTGTTGAGCTGCCCATGGATTTTGGTGAATTCGCGACAGAAGTCGCGGAGTTTCGATTCCAGGCCGGGGTAGAGATCCCGCCAGGAGGTGAGGATTTTGCGGTTGAAAACGGCAAGATCAACCACTGTCAAAGCGGCCAGCGATACCGTCCATACCGATGATTCGAAAAAATTTTCGGCTGCCAGGTCACCGGGACCAAGATTTTTGATGAAGATGTCCCGGTTGTCCTGCCGGTAGAAAACCTTGACCGCGCCTTTGTTGATGAAGATCAACTCTTCATTGTCGGCGCCTTGGCGGATAATGGCCTGCTCCGGCGAATAGTGCCTCTTTTCGAGGTTCTGGAAGACGGCGTTGAACTCCTCGGTGCTCAGCTCTTCATAGAGGTCCCGCCAGGTTTCCAGCTCATCGGCGTCGATGGAATCGGTTTTTTCCTGTTCAATGATTTCTCCGGACTTGATAATCTCGGGCAGGGCCAGGGAATCGATCTCATAGAGTTTGTCGCGCAATCGCTCGGCATTCTGAAAATCTTTCCGGCGGGCACAGGAAACAACCAGGTCAAAGAGCATCTGCTTTGCCCGTTCTTTTTCTCCCCTGTCAACAAGCTGGAATATTTCCTTTTCCCTGGTGGTGATGATCTCCTGCCGCTGCCGGGTATCCGCCGTTTGTCGCTGGAACCGTTTTTTTCCTAAAGGTACCACTTTTTTCTTCTCCATATGCTGGTGGGCACCGATTTTTTCCAGGGCGCGGCCGGCGGCATCCCGAACCCGTGCCGAATACCCTGTGATACCGATGAGAGACTTTTCACGGATAATTTTTCGCAGTGCCGGCGTGGCCTTGGGGGAGCCGATCCGTCCCAGGGCATTGCAGATTGCCTCTTGCAGTTCTTCCTTGACCTTGCTGGAGAACAGGGATCTGTTTTCCAGCAGTTTGACAAGGGGATAGACCAGGGTATCGCTCTGCAGTTCTCCAAGCCAGACGACCACCTGGGCCTTGAGCGGATCGGGCACGGTCTTGAGGGCCGACAGCAGCATCTTTTTCCGGTGACGGCCGCCGATGGCGTTGATGGTATGCAGTGTCTCCCTCTGGACGCGCAGATCTTCATGGGAGAGATAGGGTGTCAGGAGATCGACACATGTCTCGTCTCCCACCGCTCCCAGCAACCGGAGGATGTTGCGTTTGAAATACCAGGGGCCTTCCTGGTTGAGTTGCTCCAGCAGGACTTCCAGGGCCGCCGACTGCATGGTGCTCAGCAGATGGATGAGCCGCATGCGGAATGCCTTGTTCTCGCTCTGTTCCAGGGACTTGAGCAGATGTTCGGCCGCCGGTTTGCCGAGTTTGGTCAGAACGGCGCCTGCCTCCTTGCGGAGAATGGCGTTATGCAGGTATTCCTCCAGCAGCCTGGTGAGAATGTCATGGTCGGCGATTTCGGCCAGGGTTTTTTCCACCAGAAAGACAAGATCCCGGTTTTCCCGCCCCTGTTCTTCAAGGGTCTGATGCAACAGGGTGAGAAAATCTTCGGCCGGGCCGTAATGACGGTCGTAGATAAAGCGGCGGATGATCTGGCGCAGGGTGGCAACGACCTCGCGACTTTCATCGGAACGGGGATCGAGGTGACGAAGAATTCCGTCCACCCGGGAACAGATCTTTTCCAGCCAATGCCGTCGCTTGCGACCGGTCAACCGGGGAATCAGGGGAGCCAGACAGGAAGCTGCCGCCTCGGCAATTTCCCGGCGGGGATTGTCCAGGGCGGTCAACAGCTCCTTGAGGATGGTTTCGGCCAACCGCTCTTTCCGGTTGTGGATGAGGCGCAGCAGAGTGGCCGGCAGGGCCTTGACCAGCTCTTCGTCGGCCAGTATTTCGGCATTGCCGTTGATGAGTTGCTTGATCCCTGATTTTATCCCGGCGAGTCGCCGGCGGCGTTGTTCCTGCTCCTTCTTTTTGTAGATTTCCATGACCAGCCGCATCTTTTCACCCCGCACGGTCTGCATCAACCGTTCATATGCCCGGCGGAGTTCGGCTGCGTCCGCACCTTCCCAGTCCTCCATTTTTTCGGCGCTGCGGCCGACGGAATCGAATTGCCTGGCAAGCTGTTCGAACTTGTCGTCGCCCATGCGTTTGACAACCTCGGCGTAGAGTTTCTCCCCAAAGACGCCCTTGAAGCGTTGTACCAGGAGAAGCCCCAGTATTTTTTCATCCATCCCGGCCAGATCGGCGGCCGCCTTTTTTGCCAGCTGTTCTTTCTCCTCGTCGTCGAGGATACTGTCAAAGGCGGCGGTGGTATTGGTGAAGGCGAACCGCATGGCAGATGCCCGTTCCTTGTTGCCGCTTTGCAGGAGCTGTTCCACGCTGGAGAGCAGAATCGAAGAGGACCATTCCGGATCTTTCAGGCGTTTCCGCCGCCTGGCAATATCGATGTTGTCCGGATTATCCGCTTTGCTCAGCAGCTGGAAATCGGCATGCCTGGTAATCTCGCGGTCAAGATCGGGGTCGCCGGAGAGTTGCAGCAACCGTTCATATGCCCTGGCCGGGGCGATGGGCGCACCACCGGGATTCTTGGCCTGGTTGTTGTTTTCACTGTTGTGGATGTCGGCCTGCAGCTTCAGGTGGGAGGCTATTCTGATCAGGGCGTCCTTGCTGAGCTTCTCAAAGGTCGATCGGTAGAGTTCCTCGGCCATGGCGGTGTCGGTGGGTTGCCGGAAAAACCATTCCAGGGTGCCGTCATCCATCGCTGCCATTTTGGTGGCGGCATATTTGACGACCTGGTCGCGGTTTTCATCCACCAGCACGGAGTCGTACACCGCGAGAGCTTTGGCGAAACTCCCGATGCCCTCGCCGGACGGATCCTCTCCGGTCTGCCGCACCAGGGTTTCGATACCGGCCAGCAGAACCGCGGAGGACCACTCCGGTTGCTTGAGACGATTTTTCAAATCCTCGGCGAGAGCGGCGGGCAATTCACCGGATTCCAGCAGTAGGCGGGCGTCGGCGTGACGGGCGGCATCTTCGTCGATTTCTTTTCCCTGGGTGGTTCTGAGCAGGCGCATGTACGCCTCTTTCAGAATGCGGCTCTTGTCATGGGCAGCGGTATCCTGTCTGGTATGGAGGATTTCGGCCTTATGTTTCAGACCGGCGGCCACACGGATAAGGGTATCCTTGTCAAGTTCCTGCAGGGTTTTGGTGTAGAGTTTTTGCGTCACCGGCTTGGTGATCGGTTGTGCCAACAGCCACTCCAGATCCTCGTCATTGAGCGAGGCCATGATGGTGGCGGTATCATCCAGGGCCCTGGACTGCTCGGGTGTTCCCTCCTTCCGGTCAAGGATATTGACCAGATGGTCGTAGGTATCCGCCAGCACCGGGGAAGGGCCGGAAGCGGAGGAGTCCGTCGGCATTGCTGCGGTCTGGAGAGGGCCGTCCGGCTGTGGTGTCGATGTGGAGGTGGATGCGGCCACCATTGACCCGGAGGAAAGGCTTTCTCCCGGTGAAGGATTGCCGGCAATCGTGCCTCCGCCTGGCGATATCCGGGAAGGTGATGCGGTTGCGGTGCGGGATTGAGCCGCTGTCCGTAGTTGACTTAAGACCATCTGTAAGACGGTGTTGAACTGATCTCCGTCGCCGGATGGGTCTTTTTTTTCTCCGGTGGCGGAGACGAAGAGGGCCAGTTCATCGTCGCTGACCGAAAGATTCCTGAAGGCACGTTCGTTGCCGTCTATAACCTCCTGGCCGTCATGAATGGCGACGTAGCGTTTGGTATCGACACTGATATGCTGGATTTTCTTTTCCGCAAGCAGTTCTTTCAGATTGGAGTCCAGCTGCAGGGTGCTTGAGCTTTCGACAAAGAGTTCGATAAATTTTCGGAAATCGGCGCGGTCGATGGTCGACTTGAACTTGATGGAGTGGACGCCGAATCCGGTGAGAAATTCTATGATGCCGATGACCTGGGGGCGGTGCATATCCCTGTCCGCCAGGGCCTGACCGTTGATGAGCAGTTTGTGTTCGGATTCGGCCAGAGTTAGACCGTCTTCTTCAGGTTTCTGTATTTTTTTCAGCTTGTTATATGCAATATCCAGGGCGCGGTTCACCTGGGGATTGGTGGGGGGGTAGAGCTGCAGGTTGCGCACCGCCGTGTACAACTGCATGAGAAAGGCAAGGTTCTGATCATGGGTTTGGTGATCAGTTTTCATCTGGATAAATATTTATTGGCAGCTCGAAAAAGGCCCATGGTGCCGACGATGCGGTTTACGGATGAAGGAGTATCATCCACTATAACCCTGGAGTTCACAAATCATCAAGTCTGTTTTACAGGGTCGGTTATGTCGGGAGCCTTTGGGGAGATATCCACGGCTACCGTTGGCTGCGGATCAGCGGGATCCCCGGCGATTGATGATCGTTTTGATGGTGCGAAAGGCGACAAGCAGGTCCATGAAGGTGGACAGGTTTTTGATATAGTAAAAGTCATATTCCAGTTTGCGCAGGGCGTCTTCCTCGGAGGCGCCGTAGGGATAGCATACCTGGGCCCAGCCGGTGATCCCGGGACGTACCGTGTGTCGCAGTGCATAGTAGGGAATATTTTTGGTGAGCAGTTCGACAAAATGGGGACGTTCCGGGCGGGGGCCGATGAAACTCATGTCGCCCTTGAGAACATTCCACATCTGGGGAATTTCATCGATGCGGGTGAGACGGATGAAGGCCCCCACCCGGGTGACCCGCGGGTCGTTTTCCAGGGCCCACACATACCCTGATTTTTCCGCGTCTTCCACCATGGAGCGAAATTTATAGATGGTGAAGACCTTGCCCAGCTCCCCCACCCGTTCCTGGGAGTAGAAAACCGGCCCGGGAGAGTCCAGCTTGATGCAGACGGCTGTGATCAGGGCGATGGGACTGGAAAGAATCAGGCCGGTAAAGGAAAAAAATACATCCATCAGCCGTTTTGCCAGATAACGGGTTTTGCTTTTCTGGAAGCCGTCGGAGAAGATCATCCAGGCAGGGTTCACCGATTCGATGAGAATTTTGCCGGTGATGGCCTCGTAAAAGGAAATACCGTCTTCGATATGGATACCGTGCAGTTTGCACTCGAGCAGCTCCTGAACCGGCATCTTGCCCCGGCGGTCGTCATGGGCGACGATGATACGGGTGGCGTTGAACTTTTCACACAGGGAGAGCAGGGAATCCCCAAAGGGAACCACCGGAGCCTTGCGGGGGTTGGCTAGGGGCTGGTTGTTGCCGATAAAGGCAGCGATTTTGTATCCCGAATCCAGGCCGCCTGTAATTTTTCCATCCGGCGTGGTCTGGCCCTCGATCTTATGGGTGATCGCCTGGGCGAGTTTACCGCTGCCGAGGATAAGAACCGGTTGGATGAAGAGGCGGTTTTTAATGATTAAGTAGAAGAGAATACGCCAGAAAAAGAGAACCGTGCAGGTAACGATATAACTGACCCAGAAGACCGGACCGGAGATGACGACGGTGGGGAAAAAGTAATAAAAAATCGCGAGGATAATGCAGCCGGTACCACATGCCTGGACAAGCAGAAGGACCGTGTCCGCGGGACTGAGTTCCTTTTCCAGGTCATAGAGATCGAAAAAGTAGAAGCTGAGCTGGAAGATGTTGGAGACGATCAGGGCCCGGAGGCAGTAGATGACAAGGTCCTGGGAGAAGGTCTCCCAGCCCTTGAACTCAATATATACCGCGCTGATGGCAAGGAAGATGAGCAACCCCTCGCCCAGAAAAAAGAGGACGTTGCGCAGGGGATAGTATTTTTTCAGTATACTGAGCATGAATCAAGTTTGCAGGGCCATGGGCAAGACGGCTAAAACAATGGCTCCGGCGGGGTTGCAGGCTCTTTTTCTATACGGGTTCAATAACGTCATATTTCAGTAAACAGGAGACCAGATGGCCCATGGGCAGGCCGATCACACCGGTACAGGACCCCGCTATCTCCCGGACGAGAAAGGAACCGATCCCCTGGATGCCGTAGCCTCCGGCCTTGTCGAGTGGTTCCCCGGTGCGTACATAGGCCTGCAGTACCGTATCGGGCAGGCGGTTGAAGCGCACCTCGGTGCGGGAGATCTTGCTGACGGTAATGTCTTGTGCTTGATGGCGGAGACAAAAGGCGGTGTAAACCGTATGGATGCCGTCGTTGAGTTCACGCAGCATTTCCAGGCTCCGCAGCCGGTTGCCCGGCTTGCCGAGAATCTCTCCGGCGATGGTTACCACGGTATCGGCACCGATGATCCAGGCCCGGGGATGACGTTTGGCTGGAATCTCGGTTTTGGCTCCCGCCATTCTTGCGGCAAAATCTTCCGGGTTCTCAAAACTGTACGGTGTTTCATCCACCTCGGCAGCCTCGATGGAAAAGTCTATGCCGAGGCCGTTCAGTAGTTCCCGGCGGCGGGGGGAATTCGAGGCCAGTATGACCGTCTCCCTGTTATGAAATAGTCTCACAGTCATTAGAATATACGCACATATGAAAACAGCGGTCACCTCGAAAATTTCCCAGAGACGTTTTATCGGGACCACTCCCGGGAGATTTTATTAACCAACTATTTAAAAATATTATATAACACAAGGAATGCCTACTGTAAGGAAAAAAGATCAAAAAAAAAGGATGCTTGAAGATCAAGCATCCTGAAAGTTATATGTTGTCGGCAGGTTATTCGGTGAGCGAGATATCAACCGATGGTCTCAGGGTGGCGCAGGTTGCCAGGGCTCCATGTATTTTGTGATTGGTGAAGTCCTCCAGCAGCCGGCCGTCGACCTCTTTTTTTCGGTCATAATCCACAAAAGCCTGTTGCATGATGTTGTAATCGAAACGGGGAGCCCATTTACGGGAGCCCAGACGGGCGGTGGTCGAACAGTTGTCAACCATGTAGGCGACCCCCTTGAAGTGCATGTAGGGATTGAGGGAATCGACCGCCTCGATAACCGATTCGTTACAGACCTCGCTGAGGCAGTGACCTTTTTCGATGAGCAGGTCGATCTGGGCCATCATCACCGCGCAGTAGAGGCCGGCGGTAAAGGGATTTACCCGGGGATCGCCACTGCGTGCCGCCCGTACTTTTTCACCCACTCGCCACATGCGGGTGCCGTCTATCTTGCCCATGGGATATCTGGAAAGGCGCTTACCGGCCATGACGACGCTGCGGATTTCATTACCGCTGGAAACTCCATCGTAGATTTCAAGGAGAATTTCGAAGGCCGGATGATAGGCGGCCGAGTAGATACGTTCAAACACCCGGCGGCCTGAATCATCAAGGTCGTTGTAGACGCTGATTATGCCGTTTCGCGAAATGGTTTTACTCAGCGGTCCGGTGATATTTTCCACCGAGGCGGTAAATGCCTCTTCGTCTCCCATGCCCTCTTCCATGACGTAACGGCGGTAAAGGGCTTCGACAATGCCGTGGACAGCCCCCAGCAGGATACCCCGTTCTCCAAAAATGTCGCTGCGGTATTCGTGACCCAGAGTGGTCTTGAACAGGTAGGGGGCGCCCAATGCAATCGCCCATCCCAGAGCCTGATCGGTTGCCCGGCCGTCGATATCCTGTTCCACGGCAAAGCTGCAGTTGATGCCGGCGCCGTTGACCTCGCGGCCCTGCACGTAGAGCCGTCGTACCGAGGGGCCCATCCCCTTGGGGCAAACGCCGATGACGTTGATGTTTTCCGGAAATGAGTCGCCGACACTGTCCATATAGCCCAGCAGGAAGCCGTGGGAGAGGCCCAGGGTGGCCCCTTGCTTCATGGCTGCAAAGATCTTTGTATAGTTTTCCGCCTGGGCCGCATCGGAGATGAGCAGTAGGACCATGTCGGACTCGCCGATCACCCGGTACATTTCCCCTAGGGTGTTGCCGGCCACGGTAAACCCGGCCTCTTCGGCGGCTGCCATGGAAGAGGAACCTTCACGCAGTCCCACCTTGACCCTGATATCGGTTCCCTCCAGCGAATCCCGCAGGTTCCGGGCCTGGGCCGGACCCTGGGAGCCCCAGCCGATGACGCCGATCTGGTCGATACCTTCAAAGGCTCGGGGCAGAAGAGAAAATTTATCCCGGCCGCCGCGGACAATGGTCTCCTCGGTGTCGGCCAGTTGAATAACCTCGGTTGCAAATACGTCTGAGTTGAATGTGGTGTCCATGAATATTCTCCAACGGAAAGTGGGAAAAGGGTCAACGTCGGGTTGATCCCTCTTGATGAAATATATTCAATAAAACGATCAAAATAAGATCAAATGGCGATTAAAGCAAGTAATCATGTTATCGGGAAGATCTTTTTATCCAGGGCAGCGGTCCCGTCGTCAGCCCTGGATGGCATAGCCGCCGTCCACGGTGATCACCTGCCCGTGGATCATGGCCGAGTGCTCGCTGCAGAGGAAGAGTGCCACGTCCGCGACATCCTCGGGGGTGGTCAGCCGGCCCAGAGGAGTACGGGCCAGAGAGGTGCTGATCATTTCGTCGCGGTTGGGAAATTTTTTAAGAGCATCGGTGTCCACCACCCCGGCGCTGATGGTGTTGACGGTGATACCACGGGGACCGAGTTCCACTGCCAGGTGGCGGATGAGCGACTCCAGCGCGGCCTTGGAGGCTCCCACCACCGTGTAGTTGGGGACGGCGCGCACGGCGCCGAGGCTGGAGACCGCCATGATCCTGCCGCCCTGGTCCATGAGGGGAGCGGCCTGCTGGGCAAGGGTCAACAGGGCGCGGGCATTGATGTCCATGGCCCAGTCCCAATGGCGAATGGTCAATTCCATGGCCGGTTTGAGAACCCCGGAGGCGGCATTACTCACCAGGAAATCCAGCCGTCCGAACTGTTCCCTGATCTCTGCAAACATGCGGTCAACATTGTCCTTTTTTGCCACATTGGCCTTGATGACAAGACAGCGGGAGCCCTTTTCCTCGATGGCCGCTGCCGTGGCTTCGGCATCACGCCGATGGCGGACATAGTTGATGATGACGGTGACCCCGTGTTCGGCCAGCCGCAGGCCGATGGCCCTGCCTATTCCCCGGGAGCCGCCGGTGATCAGTGCTATTTTCCCCTTTAATCTCTGCATGTTTCTCTCCAGCCGTCTGATGATCAATTCCACTTGTGAAGTATGATTCCGTCCCCGGCAAACGACCCGGTAACCGCTTTCGACTTTTGCCGTCGGTGTTGCGAGTGTACCCGCCTCAGACAATGATTGCAACATTGCTTTAGCGAAATCCAAGCAGGAACCGCTTGAGAGAACTCACGAAAAATTGCAGCGGTCGAAAGCGGATGGGCTGCAGCTTTTCCGGTACGATGAATCCGCTTTTTGGCAGATCCCGGGGATGACGAAGGACAAAGTCGAGCTCTTCGATGTCGGTGCCGGGGATGCCGCTATTTCGGCAGGCCTGCCAAAGCGGGGAGAGGTTCGAATCAATGCCCAGGAGAGTCAGCAGCGCCGTATCCAGAGCCACGGGATTGGCGGCGGCCGCCATGATTTTCAACGGGAACGGACTTCCGGTGAGGGGGCCTCTCTCGTGCATGGCAACAATGCCGTCGATGATGGTCAGGGAGTCGGGAAGCACCCGGAGGATTTCCACCAGCAGGGATTCGAATCGACTGCCATGGCCGCCATGGCGCATGTGCCACCACGGTTTTTGCATGCCCACCAGACAGCCGAAGAAGTTTTTCACCGCCATGGTCAGCCGCAATTGGTCATGGGCCTTGACGCGGGGCAGGTTAACCAGGAGGTCGCAGTCAAAAGCCTCGGCTGCCAATAAGGCGGTGACGCCCGACTCCAGAGGTATGGTCCGTTTTTTTCTGAAGGAGAGAATGGGCACACCCAGGTAGTTGAGCCGCTCATCGATTCCCAGGGCGGCGAGGACGCTTTTTGCGGTACCGAAGACCGGGGAATCGCCTATGGAGACAACAGCGCCCTGGTCGCAAAACCATTGCGCCGCCGCCAGGATGAACTCCGCTTCGGTGCAGGCAAGGGGACCGCGTCGGGCGCTGATGAGATTGGGTTTGAGCAGGACACGGAGCGAACGCAGGCAAAGGGAAGGATCGCTTTTGAAAACGAGACGATCCATAACGCTGAACAGGGTGGTCCGGGTGTAGTCGGGACAGTCGTCAAGGGCAACGGTCAAGGATGTGAGTTGCATGGAAAGAGATTCGGTGAAGATGCGGTGCCCGTGAGTGCTGACGATCGATTGCGGGGCACCGTGAAAAAAAAACGGCCCGACTGCCAGTCAGCCGGGCCGAAAAAAGGAGAGAAGAGATGAAGAATTGCCTTCTATTATGCAGCATGCGTGCCAAAATACCGCTGAGAATAAAAAATAAAAAATGCTATTATTTCAAATAATTGGAAATAGCGAATTCCTCACCATACTCTGAATTACAAGGGTCGAGTACAAATATTTATATACGAATTGCAATTTTTTCATTCAAAGGCAAAGAAAGATAAGTCAAAGGATAGGAAAACAGGCAATTGAAGGAATTTTAAAATTTATACCCAAACGGAAAAAACTCTACTTTTCCCGGGCCAAGTTGAGCAGACCGCCGGCCAGCAGAATTTCCCGGTGCCGCGCCGAGAGATCGCAGCGGGCCGTAAGGGAATGGTTGCCGATCCGGACGGCGACACTCTCGGCGCCGCTTTCCAGGGCATTGCGGATATCGGCAATGACGATTTCGTCCCCCTGGACGACCTTGTCATAATCACCGGGATCGGCAAAGGTCAGCGGCACTATGCCGAAGTTGATGAGGTTTGCCTTGTGGATGCGGGCGAAACTCTTGACGAGTTTGACCTGAACCCCGAGATAGCGTGGTGCCAGGGCGGCATGCTCCCGCGACGATCCCTGGCCGTAATTCTCGCCGCCGACCACGGCTCCGGAGATCCCGGCGGCCCGGGCCTCCTTCATATCGCGGGGAAAAGAGTGATTCACCGACTCGAAGACATACTCGCTGATTGCCGGAATGTTACTGCGCAAGGGCAAAATTTTTGCACCGGCGGGCATGATGTGATCGGTGGTGATGTTGTCGCCGACCTTGAGCATGATCTTTCCCCGCCAGGTGGAGGGCAAAGGTTCAAATTCCGGAAAGGGGGCGATATTGGGTCCGCGGATGATCTCCACCTCCGCATCCGCGGGCCATGGTTTCTCGATCCGCTGGTCACCGGGGATGACCTTTTCGGGCAGGATGATCTCCGGAAACTCACCCAGATCGCGGGGATCGGTAATCACCCCTTTCACTCCGCCGGCCACCGCTACCTCGGGGCTGCAGAGGTAGACCTTGTCGTCGGCATTACCGCTTCTTCCCGGGAAGTTACGGGAAAATGTGCGCAGGGAGATACCGCCTGTGGGCGGTGCCTGCCCCATGCCGATACAGCCGAGACAGCCGGATTGATGGATCCTGGCCCCGGCATGAACCAGGGTGAGCAGACCGCCCAGGGCTGTGAGGTTTTCAAGGGCCTGGCGGCTGCCTGGATTGATTTCGAAACTGAGGTCATTGCTGAGTTCCCTGGTCTCCAGGGTACGGGCCGCAACCATGAGATCCCGGAGGGAGGAGTTGGTACAGGAACCGATCAGCACCTGGGCCACGGGCTTGCCGGCCACCTCGCTTACCTTGACAACGTTGTCCGGCGACGAGGGGCAGGCAATCATCGGCTCCAGGGTTGACATATCGATTTCAAGGACCTGATCGTACTCGGCATCGGCATCGGCGGTCAGTTCGCGGTAGTCGGCCTCGCGGCCCTGACTGGCCAGGAAGTCGCGGGTATTGTCGTCGGCGGGAAAGACCGAGGTGGTGGCTCCCAGTTCCGCTCCGAAATTGGTGATGGTGGCCCGGTCGGTGACGCTCAGCTCCCGGAGTCCGGGTCCGAAATATTCCATGATGTAGCCGACGCCGCCCTTGACCGTCAGCCTTCTCAGCACCTCCAACAGCACATCGCGGGCCGAGACCCAGGGGGCGAGTTTGCCGCTGAGCCGGATTCCGTAAATTTTCGGCATAATAAGATAGAAAGGCTTGCCGGCCATGGCCATGGCCACATCCAGGCCGCCGGCACCCATGGCCAGCATGCCCAGGCCGCCGCCGGTGGGGGTGTGGCTGTCGGAACCCAGCAGAGTCTTGCCCGGCACCCCGAAGCGTTCAAGATGCACCTGGTGACAGATGCCGTTGCCCGGAGGAGAAAAGTAAAGGCCGAAGCGGCGGGCAACGGATTGCAGAAAGCGATGGTCGTCGCCGTTTTTGAAATCGGACTGCAGGAGGTTGTGGTCCACGTAACTTACGGACAGCTCGGTCTGCACTCTCTTGAGGCCGGTGGCTTCGAATTCCAGATACGCCATGGTGCCGGTGGCATCCTGGGTCAGGGTCTGGTCGATGCGGATGCCGATTTCCCGGCCTTTAACAAGTTCACCTTCGACAAGATGTGCTGCAATTATTTTTTCGGCAACGGTTTTTCCCACGTTCTTCTCCTTTGCTGTTTTGTAACCGATTGCAGGGTATATAACCCCGCGGTATATCATGCTCTCAAACTGTAATTGGTCACAGGTGCTGCAGATTTGCCCGAATCTCTCCCGGTCGTTATAGCCCTGCTATGCGGCCGGGAGATTCAAGTGAAGATGCGCTGCCTGTGATCAATGACGCTGTTTTCGGTGGTGGATCACCTCTCCTCTTGGTGCAGGCGGATCGCCCGGGTGCGGATAACCCCCGGACTGTCCAGGATATCCGTGAGCACCGCATCGCTGATTTCCGATTCGCAGTCGATGATGTTATAGCCGATGGTGCCGTTGCTCTCGTTGTTGAGGCTGGCGATATTGATGTAGTTTGCCCCGAGAATGTTGGTAATGGAGCCGATCATGCCCGGCAGATCCTCGTTGACGACGATGAGGCGGGTGTGGACCTTTGCCGAGGGAATCGACTCGATGTTGGGAAAGTTGACGCTGTGGGTGACGTTGCCGTATTCCAGGTAGTTCTTGAGTTCAGAGACGGCCATGCAGGCGCAGTTTCCCTCGGATTCCCGGGTGCTGGCGCCCAGATGGGGAGAGACCAGGATCTTGTCGTGTCCCAGGATGGCGGCGGAGGGAAAGTCGGTCATGAAACCGCTGAGCCTGTCCTCGTTGAGGGCCTTGAGCAGAGCTGATTCATCGACAATGGGACCGCGGGAATAGTTGATGAGAATCGCCTCCGGCTTGACCAGAGACAGCAGCTCGTCGGAAATCAGTCCCTGCGTATTCTTGTTAAGGGGCACATGGAGGCTGATGATATCGGCCCGTGCCATGACCTCGTCGCGGGAGCGGACCAGTTCCACCTCGGGGAGCAGGACATGGATGTTGTCCAGCAGCGGAAAGGGATCAAAGGCCACAACCCGCATGCCGTGATGAATGCCGGCATTGGCAACCCGTACCCCGATCTGGCCAAGCCCGATAATGCCCAGGACCTTGCCGGCCATCTCCTCGCCACGGAACATTTTTTTCTTGGCCTCCACCTCCCGCTCGATGTCCTCGTTGTCCAGGCCGATGAGTTTGCGGCAGAAGGCGATGGCATGACAGGTGTTGCGGAAGTGGATACCGAGCATGGTAAAGACGAGTTCCACCACGGCATTGGCATTGGCTCCCGGGGTGTTGAAGACACAGATCCCCTTTTTGGTCGCCTTTTCAACCGGAATATTATTGACCCCGGCACCGGCCCTGGCCACGGCCAGCAGTGACGGATAATCGTCGATGTTGACCGGCGAGCTGCGGACAACGATGCCGTGGGGATCGGCTTCATCTTCGCCGACCACGTAATTGTCCGTCAGGAGCTCAAGGCCTTCAGCGGCAATGGCGTTGAGGATTTTGATGCGATATGGTTCCATGATTCTCTCCTGCAGTGAATGGGTAAAAAAGTTCTACTGTTTTTTTACCGGAGAATGATTAGGGTTAGGCGATCAAGACCTCACCGGTTGCGGTTTGGAAGCAAGATATACCGCCGGGTTACGAATCCGATGATCGGTTGCCAGGACCATTTATAAACAAATTCTATCGAAAAACACAAGAAATGCGGGTATTGAGAAAAAAAAACAATATGTTGTTGCCAATACACTTTTTCTTTACATCACCGGTTTTGCTGCTTGCGATTTTCCTGTTGCCGCCGGTGCTGCTTGCAAGGGGAGAGGACCGGGTGGAGAGCCATGAAATTCATATCAGCTTCGATCTTCAGTCAGCCACCCTGAGCGGCACTTCGCGCATCCAGGTGCTTCCGAACAGGGGCCTGACCCTTGATGGCGGCCCGCTGGCCATCACCGGAGCGGTGTTGAACCGTGCCGATGCCGAGGCCCTTGTGCTGCAACCTGGTGACGACAACAGCATCACTCTGGAACCGGCGGCAACCCAACGCCGGCTGCTGGTGTCCTGGGAGCTGCGGGCAGATGATCCCATGGGGACGGACAATCTCATTGGAGCAAACGGCATTACCCTGGCAGGATTCTGGCATCCGGTGCCGGATCGCGACATGCTCTATACGGTGACGGCGGACCTGCCCCGGGGATTTACCGCGGTCACCGAAGCGGACCGCATCGTCGAAACCACCCTTCGGGGGCGCAGGCAGATGAAGGCATCCTTTCCCCATCCCCTTCCCGGGGTTCACTTCGTCGCCGGTCCCTACAAGGTGGCCAAACGGAAGGTCTCCGACACAACCACTCTCTATACCTATTTTTTCCCGGAAGATGAAAAACTCGCCGACGAGTATCTGCAGCAGGCATCCTGTTATCTTGAGCGCTATGAGAAGCTGATCGGTCCCTATCCCTATGCCCGCTTTGCCATTGTCGAAAACAGGCTGCCCACCGGCTACGGCATGCCGGCCTTTACCCTGTTGGGGCAGGCCGTGGTGCGGCTGCCCTTTATCAAGGATACCTCGCTGGGGCATGAGATCCTCCACTCCTGGTTCGGTAATTCCATCTTTCTCAAGGATGGGGAAGGAAACTGGTGCGAGGGGCTTACCACCTATCTGGCGGACCAGGCCTATGCCGCTGACAGCGGTAAAGGATCGGAGTATCGGAAAAATCAGTTGCTGCGTTATCAGGCCTATGTGCACGACGACAACGACCTGACGTTGGCTGATTTTCGCAACAGCGGCGATGGGCGGCCATCGGCGCGCACGATGCGGACCATCGGCTATGACCGGGGCAGCATGCTCTTTCATATGCTGCGAACCCGCATCGGGGATGAGGCTTTTTTTAAGGGACTTCAACGGTTCTATAAAGAAAAGAGGTATGAGCGCGCCGGCTGGAGCGATATCGAAGCCGTCTTTTCCGCGGTGAGCGGGCGCGACCTTGGGCCGTTTTTCTCCACATGGCTGAGCCGGCCCGATATACCCGGGCTGAGCGTGCGTCATGCCGAAGTGGAACAGAGCGGACAAGGTTTTCGTCTCTCCTTTACACTGGTGCAGGCCAATGACAAGCCCTTTGATCTGACGGTTCCCCTGGTGGTGGAAACGGTTCTCGACACAGTGAGTAAAAAGATTCGTGTCTCCGAAAGGGAAACCACCGTGCATGTCGATCTCGACACCGTCCCCCTTTCTCTCACCGTTGATCCCCGATATGACATTCTGCGGAAACTCAGCAGCGGGGAAATGGTTCCCACCTGGTCCGGTTTTATCGGCGCCGCCGGGAAAAAGGTGGTGGTGACGGGCGGGAGTGTAAGCGGAACCGCAGGGAAAATCTATACCCCGTTTCTCACCATGCTCACAAAGGCGGGCTGCACCGTGATCAAAGAAGAAGAGCTGACCAACAGCGATCTGCAAAAGGGCAGTTATCTCTTTCTGGGTGCTTCCGCCCACACCAGGGCGCTGTTTGCCCGGAGCGATTCCGTTGATGACGGCGTTGTGGTGGATATCAGGGCAAATCCGCTGGCAGAGGGCGAGCTGATTGTCATGATCACCTCATCTTCCGAGGAGCAGTCCGCCCAGGTTGTACGAAAACTCAAGCATTACGGCAAATACAGTTATCTCCGTTTCAGGGACGGCAGGTCTGTTGAGAAGAAGGCGGCAGCCTCGTCGGAGGGGATCATCGTAGTCCTCGGAGAGGAGCCCGCCGGTGTGGCCGTGCGGCAGACAAGGGGGTTTGGTGATATCATTGCCGAGCTGGGAAGAAACAGGGTGGTCTATATCGGGGAGACCCATACTGATTATGGGAATCATCTGATGCAGTTACAGATAATTCAGGGGTTGCACAGGATCCATCCCCGCCTGGCAATCGGCATGGAGATGTTCCCGCGCGCGGTGCAACCCGTTCTCGATGACTATATCCAGGGACGGATCAAGGACGAAAAGGAGTTTCTGAAAAAATCAGGCTATTTTTCCGGCTGGGGCTATGACTATCGTTTTTATCGGCCGGTGATCAACTTTGCCCGTAAAAATCATATTCCCGTGATCGGTCTCAACCTGAAAAAGGAGATTGTCTCCACCATTTTCCGGCAGGGACACACCGATGAGCTTTCCCCGGAGCAACTGGCGGAGATTCCGGAGGAGCGCGATCTCGATCTGCCCGGCTACCGCCGCCGGCTGGCGGAAATTCATGCCGTGCACGGTTCCATGGGCGGCGGTCACTCCCGAAACTTCAGCGGTTTTATCCAGGCCCAGGCCCTTTGGGATGAAACCATGGCCGAGTCGGTGGTGAATTTTCTCAACGCCAATCCAGGTATGAAAATGGTGGTCCTGGCCGGAACCGGTCATATTTACAAAGACAGCGCCATTCCTCCGCGGGTGGCCAGGAGGCTTGCGGTCAGCCAGGTCACGGTGGCTCCCATCTATTCCGGTGAGCAGGGCAGGGAACAGGGGAAGAAGCTCGATTATCTCCTCTACACCGAATCCCTTTCCCTGCCGCCGGCTCCCAAAATCGGCGTTATGCTCAAGGAAGAGCCGCTGGAGCAAGGGGAAGGGGAGGCCAAGGGAGAAAAGAAAAAGAGCACCCGCATGCGGGTGGCCGGTATCAGCCCGCACGGCAAGGCCGGCGAAGCCGGGATCAAGGTTGATGACATCATCATCACTGTTGACGGAATCACCGTTGAGACCATCGATGATATCAAGATCGCCCTGCTTGATAAAAAGGCGGGGGATACCGCCGAGATCCGGCTGAAACGGGAGAGAACCCTACTACCCGACGAGGAGCTCACCGTCAAGGTCGAACTCTCCTCTATGCGGGGAAGAAAACCTCCGGGACATCCGTAGGAAAGAGGCGGTAAGCTCAATCCTTATCGCTTTCCGGGCTCCTGCCGTAGACATCGTCATAGCGGACAATGTCATCCTCTCCCAGGTAGGAGCCGATCTGCACCTCTATGAGCTCCAGGGGAATAACCCCGGGATTTTCCAGGCGGTGGCGTCTGCCTGCCGGAATATAGGTGGATTCATCCTCATGGAGCAGGAAGGAGTCATCTCCGTTGGTGATGCGCGCCGTTCCCGAGACCACCACCCAGTGTTCGTGGCGGTGATGGTGCATCTGGAGAGAGAGCTTGGCTCCGGGATTGACGGTGATACGTTTTATCTGAAAACGGGGCTGCATCTCCAGGGTGGTGTAACTTCCCCAGGGCCGGTAAACGGTTCGATGCACGTGGTACTGCTCCCGCCCTTCGGATTTGAGGCGTTTGACGATTTTTTTGACATCCTGGGATCTGGACAGCGGGGCCACCAGCAGGGCATCTCCGGTCTCCACCACCATGGTATCCGTGAGTCCGATGGCGGTGACCAGCATATCCTCGGAGTGGATGAGAGAATTTTTGACATCCTCGAGGAGAACATCGCCTCTGACCACGTTGCCGTCATCATTCTTGTCGGCAACTTCCCAGAAAGCCTGCCAGGAACCGATATCGCTCCAACCGATATCCGCTTCGACAACAGCCGCCTGTCGCGTTTTTTCCATCAAAGCATAGTCAATGGAATTCCCAGGGCATTTTTCCATGGCCCCCTTGGAGAAGCGGAAGAAACGATTGTCCTGTTCGCCCTTTTGCAGGGCTTTGCTCATGCAGGCAAGCACCTCGGGAGCGTGTTCCTCCATTTCGTTGATAAAGGTGCCGATTGTAAAGGCGAACATTCCGGAATTCCAGAAATATTGTCCACTGGCAATGTACTGTTCCGCAGTTTCTCGGTCCGGTTTTTCCACAAAAGAGGCCACCTTGCTGCCCTCCCCCCGAGAGATGTAACCATAGCCGGTTTCCGGTCGGTCGGGTACGATACCAAAGGTGGTGATGTGACCGTTTTCCGCCAAGGTTGCGGCTCGTTGTACCGCATCGATAAACGCCTGTTGCCGGGTGATGAGATGATCGGCCGGCAAAACCAGCAAAACGGGATTATTTCCCACCTTTTGCCGGGCATAGAGAGCGGCGCCGCAGATAGCCGGGGCGGTGTTGCGTCCCACCGGTTCCAGCAGGAGGTGATAAGAGTCGAAAAGCTTCAGCTCTTCAACCTGGGCTCTGGTGATGAAGCGGTGATCGTCGCCGATCACCAGGATCGGCGGCAGAATATCGGGAAGAATGGCGACCCGCTGCAGGGTGGTCTGCAGGAGGGAGCGATTGCCGATGAGATCGAGCAGCTGTTTGGGATAGAGTTCGCGTGAGAGCGGCCAGAGCCGGGAACCGGTACCCCCGGCGAGAACAACCGGTTGAATCTGCATGGATTTTTTCCTCCTGGTTGGGGTTGGACAGGGAGCCCGCGATATTCAGGGTTGATCTTTGGCCGGGCTTTTTCCGATGAGACTGAGTAACTCCTTGGTTTTTTCCTGAAGCAGGTGGGGATCTCCCCTGGTTTCCACGTTGAGCCGGATAACCGGTTCGGTATTGGAGCGGCGCAGGTTGAAACGGAAGTCATCAAAAGCGATACCGAGACCATCGGTCCTGTCGATTTCACCTCCGGGGAAGGCTTCTTCCACCCGGGCGAGGACGGCGGCAGGATCTTCTACCATGCTGTTGATCTCGCCGCTGACCGGATAGGCGGCCATTCGTTCATCCACCAGTTGCGAGAGGGGCTTGCCCGTTGTTGCCAGCAGGTTGCAGACCATGAGCCACGGTATCATGCCGGAGTCGCAGTAGCCGAAGTCGCGGAAGTAGTGGTGCGCCGACATTTCACCACCATAGACGGCATCCTCCTGCCTCATTTTTTCTTTGATAAAGGCATGGCCGGTGCGGGTCTGCACCGGTCTGCCGCCGGCCAGTCGCACCAGTTCACGCGTGTTCCAGATGAGCCGCGGATCATGGAGAATGACGGCTCCGGGATGGCGCTGCAATATGGAGGTTGCCAGGAGGCCCACCAGGTAATATCCTTCAATGAATCTTCCGGTCTCATCAAAGAAAAAACAGCGGTCGAAATCGCCATCCCAGGCAATCCCCATATCGGCCCGGTGTGAGCGCACCGCCTCTGCCGTCACCTCTCTGTTTTCCGGAAGTAGTGGATTGGGAACCCCATGGGGGAAGGTGCCGTCCGGCCGATGCTGCAGCTTGATGAATGTAAAGGGCAGGTGGTCCTCCAGCAGATCCACGATGGGGCCGGCACAACCGTTTCCACCATTGACCACCAGTTTCAGGGGAGGAAGTTTCAGCGGATCGACAAAGGAAAGCAGGTGCTCAATATAGGATTTTTTTGAAAACGCCTTGAGGTGTCGACCCGGTGTAGACGGATTTTCAGGCCGTCGGGCGGCGGCGGCAAGGCGGCGGGCCTTGCGGGCGATATCCCGGAGTCCGGTGTCGCCGCTTACCGGCCGGGCTCCGCGGAGAACCAGTTTCATGCCGTTGTAGTCGGCCGGATTATGGCTGGCGGTTACCATGATGCCGCCGTCAATCCCCTGTTGCTCTCCGCTAAAGACTGCGTGGTAGACCTCTTCGGTGCCGCAGAGCCCCAGATCGATCATGTCCGTACCCTGTTCCGTCAGGGTTTTGATGAGAGTGTCGGTGATCGGTTGGCTGGAGAGCCGCATATCATGGCCGATAACCACCTGCTTAAGGTCGAAATGGTTGACAAAGGCTGAGCCGATATACCCGGCCGCCTCTTCGCCAAAGGAATCGGGAACGCGTCCCCGCACATCATAGGCTGTGAAACAATTTAGCAGATCGGGCATTGGGATACCTTGAAAGCAGTCATTGCTTTTCGTTTCTGTTTTTGAAAGAATATATAAGAGTTATCGAGGTGATAAAGCTCTCGTAAAGGAATGTTGGGGCAGAGGGGTATTACTATTATCGTAGCGAAAGGACATGGGAAAGTCAATAATGGGCCGATCGGGTGATCCATGCGTATGCAGGGGTTGAAATTTCATATCAGCACCACTCTGGTCATGCTGTTGACCATGGGCATGGTGCTGGTGATCTTTGTGGCTCTGATGCTATGGCAGCGCGACCTGTTACGGATGGAAAGGCTTGCCGGCAGCAGACTTGCCATGACTCTGGCGGTGCTGGAGCCGGATACTCTTTTGAGTCGCCTCAGCTCCGGGAGCCTCCTTGATGCCGGTGGTGCCGACTGTGTCATGGTCCTGGCCGGTGATGGGGCCGCCTCCCGGGTTTTCCCCGCCGACTGCGAAAGGGCCGAGGAACTGGGGGTGACCGTGCGGCAGGCGGCGACATCCAACCGGGTGGTGGATGTTGTTTTTCCACCCGGTCGCAGCCTTTTTTCTCCGGGTTCCAGGTGGATTATAAGTGCGGCTCCCCTAGGCTTGGGGTCAAAGCGAAGCGGGGCGGTGGGATTGGTCATGGAGGAGCGGGCTACCATAAGGTCGCTGCTGGAAAACAAAAACATCCTTTTTGTCTATCTGTTGATCAACGTGCTCATCCTGACGGTGGTCGGCTTTTTCAGGCTGGTGAAATTCGTGGTGCGTCCCATTGAAAAACTGGTTGCCCTGACCGAATCCTACAGCGATGATGTCAATGGAATTTCCTTTCTGGCCCTTTCCGAGAAAAACGAGTTTGGCCGACTTTCTTCGGCTCTCAACCGGATGATGCAGCGCATAGAGACGGATCGTGAAAAATTGCAGGCCACGGTTACCTCGCTCAAGGAGGCAAACCGTCGGCTCCGTGTTTCCTGCCATGAGACGGTGCGCACCGAGAAAATGGCATCCGTGGGTCGGCTGGCCGCCGGCCTTGCCCATGAGATCGGCAATCCTCTGGGTATCATCCAGGGCTATCTGGATCTACTTCAGGATGATCGGCTGACAGGGGATGAGCGCAACGAGTTTATCAGCCGTGCCGACAGGGAGCTGCAACGTATTCATCAGCTTATCCGCCGGCTGCTTGACTTTTCCCGGCCGGCCCCTCCCACGGCAACGGAGGTGGCCCTGCATCCCCTTATCAGCGACCTGGTCGACATGGTGCAGGTACAGCCGCGATTGCGCGAAATCGAAATCAGAACGATATTGGAAGCAAAACCGGATCTGGTACGGGGAAATCCCGATCAATTCAAGCAGGTGTTGCTGAACTGTCTCTTCAACGCGGCTGATGCCGTGTTGGAAAAGGATGAGGAACAGGGGAGGATTATCATCAAAACCGAAAACGTCGGCGAGCAAGTCGACCGGTCAAAAGAGGCAGCGCAAGGGAAGGCGTATGTGCGCGTCACGGTGGAGGATAACGGTATCGGCATTGCCGACGCCGACCTGCCGGTGGTGTTTGATCCCTTTTTTACCACCAAGGATCCCGGCCGCGGCACAGGGCTGGGTCTGTCGGTTTCCCACGCCATTGTCGAAAATATGGGAGGGCGGATCACCGCCGCCAGTACGGAGGGAGAGGGAACAAGGATCATCATGGAGCTGCCGGTTGGGGCCTCCGGAAGTCCTGCCCGCGATCCGCGTGAAGATGACGAGAGATAATTTTAATAGAATTTCGATATGAAGAGTTCCGGGAAGGTGTTGATCATCGATGATGAGGAAAATATGCGCCATATGCTCGGTGTGTTGCTGGAAAAATCCGGATACGGCGTTGATGTTGCCGCGGATGGACGCAGCGGCCTGGAAAAGGTGCGGCAGGTTGCCTATGATTATATACTCTGCGACGTCAAGATGCCCGGCGTTGATGGGCTGGAATTTTTGCGCCGGGCGGGATCAGACCTGCAAGGGGCCACGGTGATCATGATGAGCGCCTACGGCACCATTGATACGGCTGTGGAAGCCATGCGCAGCGGCGCCTATGACTTTATCAGCAAGCCGTTCAAGCCGGACGAGATACTTCTGACTCTGCGCAAGGCCGCGGATGAAAAAAAACTGCGGCGTGAAAACAGAAGGCTCAGGGATCAGGTGGAGCAGTTGGAAGAGTATCGTAGCTTCGGCAAGCTTATTGCCGACAGCAAGGCCATGCAAAGCCCCATGCAACTGGCTGCCAAGGTGGCGCAATATGATTCCTCGGTGTTGATCACCGGAGAATCGGGCACCGGCAAGGAGCTGGTGGCCCGCGGCATCCACGAAAAAAGCCCGCGGGCGGGACAGCCCTTTGTGGCCATTAACTGCGGCAGCATCCCGGAGGCCCTGCTGGAGAGTGAATTTTTCGGCTATGTCAAGGGAGCCTTCACCGGGGCGGATCGCAACAAGAAGGGACTTTTCGAGGAGGCAAGGGGCGGCAGTCTCTTCCTTGATGAGATCGGAGATCTGCCGGCAACCATGCAGGTGAAGTTGCTGCGGGTTCTCCAGGAGAATGAGATTATGCCGGTGGGTGCCGGCAGGCCGAAAAAGATCGACGTGCGGGTCATTGCCGCCACAGGCAAGGATCTTGAAGAAGAGGTCAGGAAAAATCGTTTCCGCAGCGATCTTTTTTACCGGTTGAATGTGGTGCATATCGAGCTGCCGCCGTTACGTGAACGACCGGAGGATCTCTCGCTGCTCTGTGATCACTTTGTCGGAAAGATCAACCGCAAGACCGGCACCCGCATCAAGGGTATTTCACCGGCGGCGCGTCAGCTGCTGCTCAAACATTCCTGGCCCGGCAACGTACGGGAGCTGGAAAATGTCATGGAACGGGCCATGATCCTGGCTGAAAAGGATATCATCCTGCCGGAAAACCTGCCCGGCAACCTGGGAGGCAAGGGTGGTGATCGCCGGCTCGACGATATCTTCGGCGGTTTCTCGCTGAAGAAAGCCCGGAAGATTATGGAACAGCGGCTCATCCGTCGTGCCATGGAGGCCACCGGCGGCAACAAGAGCAAGGCCGCCGAGCTGCTGGAGGTCAGCTATCCCTCTCTGCTGAGCAAGATCAAGGAGTATAAAATCTAGCTGTGTGTTAAATTTCTTTATAGTTTTTTCTTTTCGATCCTTTCTGCTGCTGCAAAAATTAACGGTCCAGGATAAAAATTCTTTATACTTTTTCTTTTTTTTGTTCTACTGGGTACAGGAGAGATGGTAACCGATCACGGGGTTTGTAACCACGGTTTATCATACTTCCAAACCGGGCCACAGGCGGAGGTGGAACGGCAAAGGAACGTGAATCCGGCAAGAGGTATCAGATGAGTTTGAAATCAGTTTTCCAGAGTGTTTTCCCCAACGCTCCTCTCCCCGGCAGGAGTCTGCCGCATACTGTCCGCCAGGCCCAGGGAGGCTTCCAGCTGCTGGAATTGCTGGTAACCCTGGTTGTGGCCGGCATCATTGCCGCCATCGCCATCCCCAACTTTTTGAACTGGCTGCCTGATATCAGGCTGAAAAGCGCGGCCCGGGATCTTTTTTCCCATATGCAGAGTGCCAGGATGGAGGCGATCAAGGAGAATAAAAATATCAGGATTCAATTTGATAATTCCGTATCTCCCGGTTTTTATTATTTTGATCTTGATGAAGACGGAATTCCTGATCCCGGAGAATTCCGCCGGGATCTTGCTGATTATAAAAACGGGGTTGATTTTGGTCGTCCCCCCGCGGAGAGTGGTTCGGCTATCACCTTTCCCAACAACCTTGCCGAATTTAATGCAAAAGGACTTCTGAACAACTCTGTGGGAGGGTATGTCTATTTGCGTAACCGGAAAAGTACTTCGTATTACAGAGTGGGAGCGTTGAAGTCGGGTGCAATTCGTATCCAAAGACGGGAAGGTGGTCAATGGAACTAAAATCAAAATGTCGGTATCAGCCCTGTTGCAATACGGGTTTTACTCTTGTGGAATTAATCGTTGCCGTGGCAATTTCCGGGTTTGTCATGGCTTCGGTATATACTGCCTATATCACCCAGAAAAAGAGCTCGGTAGTACAGGAGCAGATTGTTGAGATGCAACAGAATATTCGTGCTGCCGTCAGTATGATGACCATGGAGATTCAGATGGCCGGATATAATCCCACCGGCGAGGCCAATGCCACAATTGAGGAGGCCAAGGCCGGTCGCATCATGTTCAGTCGTGATCACCGGGGCAACGGACAGACTGTAGCAGATGGCGATGGAGACCTTAACGACCCTGAAGAAAAAATCACATATGGCTTTTCTTCTGAAAGAGACGACAGCCAGCCGGCCGGTTTGGGCGAACATGGTGCCGAATCATTGGACAGAAAAAGCGGTAACGGTACATTTCTTCCCATAGCCGACGATATTGCGGCCATTGAATTTTGTTATCGCCTGGCGGGTGCTGATGAAACCGATCCTTGCCTGACAGCGCCCACTGCAAATCAACTGGATCAGATCAGGGAGGTGCTGATTTCGATTTTGGCCCGGGCCTCGCGGCCTGACAGAAAGTTCACCAATACGGAGCAGTATGTCACCGCCTCGGGGGCAACCTGGGGGCCTTTTAACGATCACTACCGCCGCCGCATGCTGATCACCACTGTCCAGTGCCGCAACATGGGATTGAAAAAATGATGTCGTCACAAGAAAACGGTTTTACATTCATCGAGGTTATGGTTGCCATAGTGGTTCTGGGCATAGGAATATGCGCCCTCTACGCCATGCAGACAACCACGATTCGGGGTAATGCCGGTGCCATTGCCCTGACCGAGTTGTCAACCAGGACGGCGGGCCAGCTGGAACATATTGTCGGTGCGGATTTCAACGATGACATTCTCGCCGATAGCGACGGAGACGGCACCGGTCAGGATTCGGATGCTGACGGAATTGATGACGATGACGATGGGGACGATGTTGTGGAGCCGGAGGAAAATTTCGGACTCCATCATGCCGCAGTCGAAACCGCCGACGGCCATGCCGTCATCGATGACCGGACGACCATGTACTGGAATGTGGCCGTCGATGTCCCGGCGCCGCATATGAAAACCATCCATGTAATCGTGATCACAAACAAATTCGGCAGGGACAAACGGGTAGAGTTCGAGTATTACAAGGATGATGTCATGTGAGGACGATAAATTTTGACAGACAAATCGACGATGAACAGATTTTTTTCTCCTCTCCGAGACGAACAGGGCTTTGCCCTGGTTCTGGCCATGATGATTATGGTGATTCTGACCCTCATTGGTCTGTCCGCCACCAGAACCAGCCAGATTGAAATCCGCATATCAGGAAATGAGCGGGTCTCGCGCAAGACCTTTTATGCGGCCGATGGCGGCACCGAGGTGGGGGTGGAGCTGTTGGAGGAAAATATCAGCTGTCCCGAGGGATTTAGCAGCAATACCGCCGCCGGTACCCGCACCATTGTCGGCACCGAGGTGCTCACCCTGGATTTCTGGCGTCAGGAAACAGCACCGGAAGATGAATATCCCAGCGACGATATGCGTGATATTACCATTCCCCGGCAGACGGAGGACCTTGTTCCCCATACCAATCTCTCTATTTTCGGAGTACCGGAGCTGTCAACCGGCAGCGCCATTCAGATTGCCGCCGGTTATGAAGGCAAGGGCAAGGGATTTGCCGGCGGTGGGGCTGAAATAGTCTATGATATTCATTCCCAGCATCTCGGTGCCTCCGCCAGCGAGGCGGTTCTCCGCCTGCAGTGGCAGCACCTCATCGGCCAGGAAGGAGACTGTAACTACTAATGGTGCAAGCGCCCACAGGCAATAGGTACAATATACCGCCGGGTTGCGACCCCAGTGAGTGATTACCTCATGCCTTGAGACGACGAGTTGAGTTATGAAAAAGAGATATTGTAAGCCAATAACCCATATTATTCTCTCGGTGTTGTTTTTCCTGCAGTATGCCCATGAAGCCCATGCCGAGCGGGCCATCGATTATCAGGCCGTTCCTCCGTTTGTCACCAATCAGGCGCCGCCGCTGGTGATGCTGGTCATGGCCCGCAACCACAAGCTCTACTATGAGGCGTATAACGATGCCACCGATCTTGATGGTGACGGCAGCATCGATGTCGGATATCGGGGAGAGGGTGAACCCTTCCAGGATACCAATGGTAACGGCACCTGGAATCAGGGCGAGACCTTCACCGATATGAATGGTGATGGTCGCTGGAATCCCGGTATCGACTATTACGGCTATTTCGATTCCCATAAGTGCTATGTGTACGATACGGGTCAGGAGCGTTTTGAGCCGCGTAGGATCACCACTGATAAAAAATGCACGGGAACGGATGAATGGAGCGGGGATTTCCTCAACTATCTCACGATGTCACGCATGGATACCATGCGCAAGGTTCTCTACGGCGGGTACCGCTCCACCGACAATGTCGACGAAACCGTGCTGGAACGGGTTTATATCCCCCAGGATGCCCATTCCTGGGGCAAGGAGTACGGGAGTATTGCCGAAGCCGGTTATGATATTCGGGACTATACACCCCTTGACCTTCCCATGGACAGAACCCGGCATCTCTTTGCCTCCACCACATTGTCCGAGAACGGCACGCCGATCTTACGTGTTTTGCCCAACAGCCCTTTGCGAATCTGGGACTGGGTAGCCAAGCAGAATCCTGTGTGTGACGATACTGTTGACCTGCTTGTCCACCCTCATCCCCTCTCCCATGAGATATATTCCGCCCTTGTCGAATATTTTGCCGTTGAAGAGAATATGCAGGGTTCACAACCGGTTGCAAATATCAATGGCAGCGGCAACCCCTTTGGTGCCGATAGCGGATATCTGACAATTTTTTCCGGGAATTTCCTGGCCGGTGTTGATGAAAATTACCGGTTTTTTGTGGAAGGCAGTGACAGTGTCGAACTGCTCATTGACGGACAGGAGGTTATCGGCTGGTATGGAGAGCATGCGGCATGTCCCACCGGCTCTCCCGAGGAGCACGATGCTTGCCTGGAGACCCATGGACAGTGGATTGCGCTGGAGGCCGGGAGCCACTCCATCGAATTTCGCCACGAAACCGATTCCGGAGGGCAATACACCCTCTGGTGGCAATCGGCCGACAGTCACTGGGAATGGGAGATCATGCCCGCGGCTGTTTTTCGGAATCTGACTCAAACCGTCTACGGTTTTAATCCGGCTTCACTGAACTCGACCATTACCGACTATGCCTCCCGCGTCGTGGTCTGCGAGCCGGACATGCTGGAGGGCAACTGTCAGAAGTATTCCAACGGCGGCTATAAACCCATCGGGTTGCTGCAGCAGTATGGCGAGACCGAGAGAATGTATTTCGGTCTGCTCACCGGCTCCTATGCCAAAAACAAGTCAGGCGGCGTGCTGCGGAAAAAGATCGGCACGATTACCGATGAAATTAGTCTCGACACCGGTATTTTCACCGATGAGGGTATAATCAGCACCATCAACAAGCTGCGTACCGTTAACTTCACCTATGACGAAGTCGATCCCTGGGAAGAGGATACGCATTGGTATACGGATTGTTCCTGGCGCACCGACCGTACTTTTATAGATGGAGAATGCTCCATGTGGGGCAATCCCGTTGCCGAGATGATGTACGAGGGTCTGCGCTATTTCAGCGGAGCCGGAAATCCGACATCGGCATTCACCTATGGAGATGACGCTTCCCTGCCCGACAACCAGTTGCAGTTGCCGCTGGATGAGGAGTGGAGTGATCCGTATTCCAAATTTGAAAGGTGCGCCAAACCCTACATGCTGGTGCTCAGCGACATCAATCCCACCTTTGATTCCGACCAGCTTCCCGGCAGCGCCTTTCCCTCTTCCTCTTCCAGCGGAGGTTTAACGGATTTTCATGCAGCCAACCTCGCCGCCCGGATCTCTTCCCTGGAACAGGGGGTGAGCGGCAGTCATTTTATCGGTGAAACCCTTGCAGCCGATGACGGAATCTGCACGGAGAAAAATATCAACAACCTGGGTGAGATTCGCGGAATTTGTCCGGAGGAGCCGACCAAGGAGGGAAGTTACTATGCCGCCTCGGTGGCCTATTACGGCCTGACGCATGATATCAATCCTGCCGATGATGCCCAGCATGTGTCCACCATGGTGGTTGCCCTGGCCTCACCGCTGCCGAAGGTCGATATCACCGTGGGTGAGGCAACGGTGACCCTGGTGCCCACCGCCAAGACGGTTGACGGAAACTGTGGTGATAACCTGCCGCCGGGCGTCAATCTCAGCGTCGGTTCCGACTACCATCCCACCGATGCCATTGCCGACTTCTTCATTGAGGAGATGGGCCCGGCCCACGGCAGGTTTCGTATCAACTTCGAGGATCTGGAACAGGGTGGTGATTTTGATCAGGACGCCATCGTCGAATATGAGTATCAGGTCCTGGATGCCCATGGCGATGCAGTGGAGGATCCGGCCCTAGGAAGATCGGTGCGGGTTACCGTTACCTCCACCGCGGCCAGCGGCTGTCTTGTTCAGCATATCGGTTATGTGATATCCGGCACCACCGCGGACGGCACCTATCTTGAGGTGCGTGACTTCGATACCTCCGCCTCGCAGGATTCCCTGCCCCTCACCGCTGAGAGACTTTTCACGGTGGATGCCGGACAACCGGCGGCGACGCTGCTGAAAAATCCCCTCTGGTATGCCGCCAAATGGGGTGGTTTCGAGGAGAACGACGGGGAAGAAGACGCGATACCTGCGCCCGATGATCCCACCGAATGGGACAAGGACGGCGACGGCACGCCGGACAACTATTTCTACGTCAGCAATCCGCTGCACCTCTCCGAACAGCTGAACAATTCCTTTGCCGAAATTCTCAAAAGGGTGGCCAGCGGCAGCGCTGCGGCGGTGGTCTCCAGCTCCCGCACCGGTGAGGGGGCGGTTTATCAGTCGATCTTCTACTCCCAGTATGCCGATACCCACGGCAATGCTGTTGACTGGGCCGGTGATGTCCGGGCTCTTTTTGTCGATGCCTATGGTAACATCCGCGAGGATACCAACGGCAACCAGAGGCTTGATGTACCGGAAAGGAGAAACAGCGGCTGCGAAAACGAGGGAGACGCTGAACAGTATGATAAGATCATCATCTTCAACGGCACCGAGGTGGAGAAATATATCGATGCCGACTGCGACATGGTTCCCGAGGCCGATGAGCGTGACCCGTCCGGTTCTCTTCCCCTGGAGGAGGCCGGGATCGCCTATGTGTGGACAGCGTCTGACTGGCTCAACAGTCCGACCCTGGATGCCGTTCATCAGCGGGAGTATACCCATCTCACCAACCAGCGCTATATCTTTACCTTTGTGGATCAAGATGGGGATATGGTGGTGGACGGCGGAGAACAGCAGGCCTTTGTCCGGGGAACCGGTGATGCGGAGAGTGGCGGCGATCTGCCGGCCGTTGAAGAGCTGACCGATACATCAAAGGTTTTTCCCTATCTGACACTTTTTCCAACCTATCCTTCTTTTAGTGATGAACCGGCCTGGGTACGCAGGCTGTCCTCTGGTGATATCCGCAACGAATTTTTGCAAAAACAGACCAACCGGGTGATCGACTATATCCGCGGAGAAGACCAGGAAGATTTGACCATTGGAGGCTTCTGCTTCGTCCCGGCCATGCGCAGCCGACGTTACGGCCCCGATGCCGATGGCGACGGGCGACCGGATATTACCTGGCGGCTGGGGGATATCGTCCATTCTTCACCCACCGTGGTCGGCCGGCCCAGCGAGGGGTATCATCTGCTCTACAAGGATGATTCCTACGGCCGTTTTGCCCGGAAGTACCATAACCGTCGTTCCGTGGTCTATGTGGGCGCTAACGACGGCATGGTTCACGCCTTCAACGCCGGCTTCTATGATTCGGCCAACCGGGCGTTTAGAACCAGTCCCACCGATGCCGACGAGATCGAATTTGCCCTGGGGCAGGAACTCTGGGCTTATATTCCCTATAACCTGTTGCCGCATCTCTATTGGCTCACCGAAACGGATTATCCCCATATCTATTACAACGATCTGAAACCCAAGGTCTTTGACGCCCGCATCTTTGCCGACGACGATGATCATCCCGGTGGCTGGGGTACGGTGATGGTGACGGGTATGCGTTTCGGCGGGGGACGTATCCGTGCGGATCTGGACAATAACGGCATCTATGACGACAAGACCGACCGCACCATGGGGTCAGCCTATACTATATTCGACATTACCAATCCGGAGACTCCGCCCAGGGTTTTGGCGGAGCTGAGTTTTCCCGGTCTGGGGTATACCACCTGTTATCCGGCGGTGATTCCCATGCTTTCCAGGGAAAAAAATGAGGATACCGGGCAGGGCGACGGTATTGGCACGGGAGACGGCGACTCCGGAGAATCCCAGGGTGCTGCCGGAGCCGACAGCGGCAATGGGCAGCTCTATACCTTCGGCAGCAATGAGTGGTTTCTTGTCTTTGGTTCCGGGCCCGCTGATGAAAATGGTAACCCGGCGTCCCATCCGGATACCGGAGACTCCGGTGGTGTGGATATCCTCGGCCGGGCGGTCAGCATGCAGAGCGCCAAACTCTTCGTGGTTGATCTCAAGAAACTGGGTATGGAAAATTCTCTGCAGATCGTCCGCCATGGGGAGACCGGAGCACCGGTATTCGCTGACTATGATAGATATGGGATCAACTATATCAAGGCATTGGATGAAAAGAGTTTCATTTCCGATCCGGTGGCCGTGGACTATGACAAGGATTTCAATGTTGACGCCGTCTACTTCGGCACGGTCAGCGGCTCCGAGGGAGAATGGGGCGGCAAGTTACGACGCCTGATCACGGCGGATTCGCCGGATCCCGCTTCATGGCTTGCCGACAGCATCCTGCTGGATGCGGGCAAACCCATCACGGCAGCGCCGACCATCGCCCTTGATAAAAAGGGAAATAGGTGGATCTACTTCGGCACCGGTCGTTTCCTGGTGCGAAATGATGCCGAAAACAGTGATGAGCAGTGTTTTTACGGTGTCAAGGAGCCGATTGTTGGCGATGATGACGGTACGCCGTCCTGGCAGGAGGTAGCTGAAAACTCGCTGCTGGATGTGACCTCGGCCGAGGTACGGCGGGATAGAACAGTGCATAATCTTGACGATATAGATATTACCGACTGGTCCAGCCTCATTAAAAAGATGGACGAAAAGACGGGCTGGAAATATCGATTTGCCGTCGAGTCCGGAAAGCCCAGCGAGAGAAATCTGGGCCAGGCCGCTCTCCTGGGCCGGCTCCTTACCTTTACAACCTACACACCGTCGGAGGATCTTTGCGCCATGGAGGGGGAGAGCACCCTCTATGCCCTCTATTATAAAACCGGCACCTCCTATTTCCGGACCGTGCTGCGGGAGAATCCCGATGAGGAATCCGGTGGCGGTGAATCCGGTGAAGAGGACGGGGATGAGGTGATACAACACTCGGTTTCCCTGGGCCAGGGTTTGACCATCACGCCGGCCCTGCACACCGGCCGTCAGGAGGGGAGCAAGGCCTTTGTTCAGACCAGTACCGGCGGCATCAAGACCATTCAGCAGGAAAATCCGGGTGTGACCAAGTCCGGCAAGCACACCTGGCGGGTGCGGAAATAGCGCTGCGGCGGAATGCTCACATTTCCCTGAGACCTTCGAGATCAAGGAGCAGGATTGTCTTGCCCTGCACCTTGATCAGGCCCTGGGAGGTCATCTTCAGAAAAATTCGGGAGAGGGTTTCCGGAATAGTCCCCAACAGGCTGGCCAGCTGGCCCTTTGGAATATCCAGCTGCACCATTTTCAGGTTTCCCTGTTCCTCGGCAAGATAGAGCAGGTATGACGCCAGCCGGGCCGGCACCTCCTTGAGCGAGAGATATTCGATCTTGGTGGCAAAACGGCGCAGCCGGGTGGAGAGCACCGCCAGCATGTTGAGGGCCAGGGCCGGGGTTTCGCTCACCAGGCGGATAAACTCCGCCCGCGGGAAAAACAGCAGCCTGCTCTTGACCATGGCCGCGGCGTTGGCCGGAAAAGGGTGACCGTAAAAACCCGGGGCCTCGGCAAAGGGTTCTCCCTGCCCGAAGATGTGGAGGATATGTTCCTTGCCCTCTGCCGAGACCTTGAAGATTTTCACCTTCCCCCGGGCAACCACGTAGAAACCGTTTCCCTCGTCGCCTTCGAAAAAAACAGGCTGTCCCTTGCGGTACTCCTTTTCAACGACGATTGCCGCGATTTCCCGTATCTGCTCTTCCGGAAGTCCCTTGAACAGCGGACTTGCCGCAATGATTTTTTCCCTTTCGCTGACCATTTTCAGCCGAGTCGCATCATTGATGGGATACCTGCTGTTCCGTAAGCGCTCAGGATCGATTCAGTGCAGCGACAGCACGTTGTTGAGCCGTTCAATGGTGTAGTCCATCTCGCCGCGTTCGTTGATATGTTTGGGAACGATGACGATCAAGTAGAAAATGGCGTCATCGATGAGGAATTTTTTTACCACCGCCTTGTCCGCATAGTTGATATCAACGGCTATATAGTTGGCATCATGCTGGTCCAGGAAGTAACCTACCTTGTCCATGGTTTCGCCGAGAACCGAGGCAAAGGCGGCAAACACTTCATTTTCCACCGGACTGCGGTAGGCGGCCACCGGCAAGCCGTTGATGTCGGCGAGTAAAGCGCCGATCATGCCGCTGCGCCTGCACATGTCGCTCAGGATATCCTCCAGTTTGTTGTCCCGGAATTCACCGATCCCCAGCCTTTCCGTTTCCTCCAGGCGGTCCAGGTGATCAAAGGGAAGGTCGGCGGCCGGTTGATCCTCAACGGGCAGGGGAGGGGTTTCCGGTTGCGGCCGTATGGAGAAAAGCGGTTCCGGAACCTCCCGCACGGCATCGTCCGGTCTGACATGGAAGATCAAATCCCCCTCCGGGGTTTTGTCCTCCCGGTCGCCGCTGAGGAGGCGTTTAAGAAGAGCGGCGCTTTCCAGAAGTTCAGAAGAGTTTCTCAGGGTGCTCATATTCTTGAAGTGGTTGACTCTTACCGTCCCGCATTTTCAACTCCATGGCCAGCCGTGTATATGCGTCGCCGATATCCTTGCTTCGCCGATAGAGGCAGAGGGGAATTCCCTCCATGTCGGCGTTTTCAAATGAGCGGGCCTGGGGAATAATAGTGGAAAAAAACGTCTGCTCCGGAAACAGCAGATGCGTCTGGGTCATGATTTCCGACTGCAGCGGGTTGAGGCTGTCGAACATGGTGATGATGATACCCAGAAAACGCAGATCCGGATTGAGAATGGTGCGGATGCGAAGCAGCTGTTTCAGGAAAAGGGGCAGAGTCTTGATCGCAACGCTTTTGCACGGCATAACCATCAGGCAGGAGTTGGAATATCCCAGCAGGATGGAGGTAAACCGACCGTGTCCTTCAGGGGTATCGATGAGGATGTACTGATACTCTTCGGCGGCATTGCGGATAAGACGGCCGACGAGTCCCTTGCGGACTTTGTTTTCCAGAAACTGGATATCGCTTGGTTCCCCGACCCCCAGGTGCATCATGGAAAGGGAGAGGCGGTTGGCGGAAAAAATAGCCTTGTCCAGGGGGATCCGGTTTTTCAGTACCTGGACGATTCCCTGGTCGGGGTGACGGGTCAGGTTGCCGGCGGCGGCCAGGCCGCTGAGCGGATCCGCATCGATGAGCAGAACCCTGTGTCCCTGCTGGGCGAGGCTGACGCCGACGTTGAGAGTGGTTGTGGTCTTGCCGACTCCCCCTCGATTACTCGTTATACTGATGATGCTGCCCACGTTTCCTACTCCGCTTCAATTCCGGTCCGACTGCAGCCTTTGGCCGTCACAGTGCCCCATGCCTTTGATATTCAACCGCTGTCACCGTAGGTTTTCAGTACTCCGTCTTTCAATGCCCTGTCAACATTTTCCAGATTGGCGGTCAACGGACCGTCGAGCATGACCAGGAGATCGGCAAGGGAAAGGGGAAAAGCGCCCTCCAGTTTATCGAGTTCCGGAAATTCGCTGCTGTTTCTGTGGAGCCCCAGCTTGGTGTCCAGGGAACCGACGCAGTTGATCGCCTCCATGAGTTCATCGACCTTGGTGGCGGTGTTGAGCAGGATTGAGTCGATACTGAGCCCGGGGGAGGGATTGTCAGGCGGATCGGTGAAGTTGACCCTGAAAAAGCCGCGTTCCAGCAGGAAAAGCCGCAGCAGGGCCTCCTCACCATGGGCGTTGCCCTGTTGGATATCAATGAGTTCACCATTGTGAACCTGCACCAGGCCGTCCATATCCGGAAATTTTACCAGGCAGCTTTTTTTGGACATACCCAGGGTAAGAAACAGCTCCGAAAGTCCGAATATAGCGATATTGCCGGTGAGGTCACCCTGGAGGGCCTGGGGTTTGTTGCGACGGAGCACGGCCTTGATGCGGGCCGCCAGTTCCTGCCCCTTGAACGGCTTGGTGAGATAATCGTCCGCTCCGAGTTCAAGCCCCTTGACCTTGAGATTATCCCGGTCGAGGGCGCTGAGAAAGATAACCGGTATTTTGGCATATCCCTCATTCTCCCGCAGTTTTGTCAATGTCTGGAAGCCGTCCATCTGCGGCATGTTGATATCCAGGACAATGAGGTCGGCGTTGCTTTCCTCCAGCATGGCAAAGGCTTCGTTGCCGCTGAAGGCGTGATCCAGGAGAAAGGGGGTTTTTTTGAAATACTGATCCAGCAGTTTGTGGATGATCGGATCGTCATCGACCAGGAGAATGCGGTATTTTTTCATTATTTCAGTTTGTTGAGGTTTATTCCGGTATGGTGAATCTCTCGCCGAGAAGGTCGATGCCGCAGGGAAGATCGTCTATCCAGTCAATGAAACGCCGGACTATTTCCCGGCCCGCCAGGATGGACCCGTGCTGGGGGGCGATTGTTTCAATGTTGAGGTGACGAACGGTGTTGGCCCAGGCCTTCATTGCCTTGCCGCCGGCCATGTAGCGTTGATGAAACGCTTTCATATACTGGATGTGATCGTCAAAATCCTGGACGAATTCGTTGGTGCAGCCGATGGAGGCGCCCAAGTCGCCGCTGTAGAGAATTTTCGATTCCGGATCGTAGATCTGATAGTTGCCGGGAGAGTGGAGGAAATGAGCCGGGATCACCTTGAGCGGCACACCGCCGAGATGGATGATCCGGCCGTCGTCTTCCAGGGGAATGATGCGGTCGCTCACCATTTTGTCCACTCCGAAATGGGTGATGAAGCGCATCCAGAGCGACGGCAGAAAGGCCTCGATATCGGTGGTCATCAGCCAGCCGTTGGCCGAGGCGATGATATCCGGGTCCTGGTGCGAGAAAAAGATGTATTTGAGGTTGTTGATCGGCATCACCCGGGCGATCTGGGAGAAGAGGCGGGTAAAAATTTTATGGCCGCCGGGATCCAGGAGCATGGCCTCGTCATCGTGGATGATGATGTGCTGATTGGCGTCAACCATATGCCCCAGGGAGAGGTTGTTGACGCACAGATTCCTGTGTGCCTGATCGTTGTAGAGTTCAAACATGCGGATACCGTTTTTCCCAGGGAGAGAAGGCGGCGCCTAGGCCAGGATTTTTTCCAGGGCGGCGGCGCAGCGGGACATGTCCAGAAAGATAAGGCCGAGTTTCGCCTCCTTTCTCGTCAGGGTAATGAGCACGGCGTTGGGTCCGGCATTGGACATGATGATATAGCCGTTCTCGCCCCTGACAAAGAGTTGTTTCAGCCTGCCCTTATCAAGTTCCGCCACGGTTCTGCTGCCCATGGAGAGTAAAACGGCGCTCATTGCCGCGATATGGTCCTCATTGATGCCCTGCATCAGGGCACTGGCAATAATGAGGCCGTCTTCGGAAACCACGGCGCAGGCCTCGATATCGGCGGAGCCGGCCATTAAATTTTGCAGCGCCTGATCAAGCTGATCTTTTCGCCCCATTACCCAACCTCCTTACAATCTCTTTTCCCGTTTTCCCCCCGAGGAGAAATAACCAATTATTTTTACTCTAATTAATCCTATCTTCTCTCCGCAGCCATTGTCAAGGAAGATGAATGATTATCCCTTTTTTCGTCACCCCTCACCAAGTTCGTAACCAGGCGGTGTCATGTACCTCTTGAGCTGTAAGCGTTTTCCTTTTTTCCTTATCGGCCATTGAAAAAAGGGAGTAAAGGCAAGAAAAAAGGGTGAGCTTGATCTAAGTCAAGTCCTCATTCCCCGGCCACAGCTATGATAGGGCACAATTTCGATGCAGCACCGGCGTAATCCGGATCAAATATTCCGCCGGGAAAAATTTTTTATATCAAGCCTTGCCTTCAGCCTGATCGTAATTACTCAGTATTCTCTGTACCCGCGTTCACAAGGGCAAGAGCTGTCATCGGAGACCAATAACAGTTTATCTGCTGTCCGCATCGGCGGAACCTGATGAACGTCAAAATATCAATGTAACGAAAAATCAACTGTTTTCAAAGGAGGAAAAGTATGTTTTGTAATCAATGTGAACAGACGGCAAAGGGAGCTGCCTGCACCAAGATCGGTGTTTGCGGCAAAAACGAGGAAGTGGCCGACCTGCAGGATCTGCTGATTCATGCGGTTCAGGGTCTGGCCCTGTTCGCCAATGAAGGACGAAAAAAAGGCATCGTTGATCGGGATACCGATCTCTTTACCTTTGAGGCGATTTTCGCAACCCTGACCAATGTCGACTTCGATCCCCAGCGTTTCAAGGAGTGGATCGAGCAGGCGGTGGAACTGCGGGAGGCCATGAAGGAAAAGGTTGCCGCAGCCGGCGGCAAGACCGATTTCACCGAACCGGCCGCCACCTTTACACCCGCCGACACCATCGAGGGCATGGCCGCCCAGGGTCTGGAGCTGAACCTCATCCCCTCCCTGGACGAGGACGAGAATATCCGCTCCCTCAAACAGACCCTGCTCTACGGTCTCAAGGGGATGGCGGCTTATGCCGATCATGCCGCGATTCTCGGCCGCACCGATGATGCCATTGCCGCGTTTATGTACGAGGCGCTGGTAACCATCATGCAGAGCGGTCTCTCCGTCGATGATTGTGTTGCCGCCGCCCTCAAGGCCGGTGAGGTGAACCTGCGGACCATGGAGCTGCTCGATGACGCCAATACCGGCACCTATGGACATCCGGTTCCCACTTCCGTTCCCCTGGGTGCCAAGAAAGGCAAGGCCATTCTGATCACCGGCCATGATCTCCACGACCTGGAACTGTTGCTCAAGCAGACCGAAGGCAAGGGCATCAATGTTTACTCCCACGGCGAGATGCTTCCCTGCCACGGTTATCCGGAACTGAAAAAGTACAAACATTTCTATGGACATTTCGGAACCGCCTGGCAAAATCAGCATAAGGAGTTTCCCAAATTTCCCGGACCGGTTCTCTTCACCACCAACTGTATCCAGAAACCCCGGGACGAGTATAAGGACCGCATCTTCACCAATGGTCTGGTGGGCTGGCCCGGAGTCAAGCATATCAGGGATAAGGATTACACCCCGATAATCGAAATGGCCCTGGAAATGGAAGGATTCACCGAGGATACCGACAAGGGATCGGTGATGGTCGGCTTTGCACGCAACGCCGTGCTCGGAGTTGCCGACAAGGTCATCGAGGGAGTGAAGAACAAGGATATCCGCCACTTTTTCCTGGTGGGCGGCTGCGACGGCGCCAAACCCGGCCGGGATTATTACACCAAGTTTGTGGAGCAGGTCCCCGACGACTGCCTTGTCCTGACTCTTGCCTGTGGAAAATTCCGTTTCTTCGACAAGGATCTCGGCGATATCGGCGGTATTCCCCGTCTGCTTGATGTCGGACAGTGCAACGACGCCTATTCCGCCATCCAGATCGCCGTGGCCCTGGCCGGTGCCTTTGAATGCGGGGTCAATGACCTGCCGCTGTCCATGATCATTTCCTGGTATGAGCAGAAGGCGGTGATTATCCTGCTGACTCTCCTCCATCTCGGCATCAAGGATATCCGGTTGGGACCGTCCCTGCCCGCCTTTATCACCCCGGCGGTGCTGGATGTACTGGTGGAGAATTTTGATATCAAACCCATTGCCGCGACCCCCGAGGAAGACCTTAAGGCGATTCTCGGATAGGTCGGTTTCCGATCCCGGTGGTTATTCCCCCAGGGGAATGGCCGCCGGGTGACCCGATGCAAAGGCCGCTGTGACATTGCCTTGGGGAGTGGCCGGGAACCATGGTGATGATGTCGACAGGATGCAACTAATAAAGAAAAAATGAAAAAACAGGGAGTTGAATATGCAGTGCCCCGGTCAGGACAGCAGATATTGGGTGGGTGAGGACGTCTTTGAGACCGAATGTCCACAATGCGGCCATGTGATCGAGTTTTTCAAGGATGACAGCCAGCGCAAATGCAGTGGTTGCGGCACCCGGGTTCTCAACCCGAAGATGGATTTCGGCTGTGCCTCATACTGTCCCCATGCCGATCAGTGCCTGGGCTCGATGCCGCCGGAACTGCTGGCCAAACGCGACGATCTTTTCAAGGACCGATTGACCATCCAGGTGCGCAAGTTTTTCGGACCGGCCGCAACGGACAGCTTCGAAAGGGCCAGGAAGACCGCGGAATATGCCGAACGCATCGGCCGGGAGGAAAAGGGCGATATGGCTGTGCTGGTGGCGGGTTCCCTGCTGCTCGGTATCGGTTCCGCGGAAAAGGGCGGTGAAATTCTCGGCGAGCTCAAGGCGGATGCCGCCTTGATCGACAAGGTTGTTGCCGTCCTGCGCTGCCATGACGCCCCCACAGACGATCAGCCCGCCGAATACCCCATCATCCATGATGCCGATCTGCTCTACCGCCTGGAAAGCGAAGGGGCGGAGGCTGTGTCCCTATCCCGGCTGCATACGGCCACGGCCCGGAAGATTGCCGAAAAATTGTAAGCACCCGTAAGCGCTTACAGCCAAGAGGCACGCTATGCCGCCGGATTGCGGCAAATCGTTATTTTTCCGCCTGCGGCCACTGCCTGATGGGAATCGCCGAGACGCTGTTCTTGGGCGAGCCGTCCACCACCTTGCGGCTGTAGGTAAGATAGATAAGGGTGTTGCGTTTCTTGTCGTAAAATCTTATCACCCGGATCGCCTTGAACAGCAGCGAGGTGCTCTTCTTAAACACTCTTTCCCCGTCATCCTTGCCGGAGGCCACATCCGGAGGCAGTACAATGGGGCCTGTCTGCCGGCAGGCAAGCGAGGCATCCGAGCTATCCTCGGCAACCCCGAGGGAGCCGGAGATTCCGCCTTTCTTGGCCCGGCTCAGATAACAGGTGGCCCCGGGAATATCCGGATCGTCAAAGGCCTCAATGACGATCTTGTCGTTGGCCCCGAGGATCTTGAATGAGGTGCTCACCGTGCCGATTTCATCCGCCAGGGCGGGAGACAGGCGGAAAGGCAGCAAAACAAGGATGAAGAGGAGTCTGTAGCCGATTGTTTTCATGGTGTCTGCTCCACGATAAGAAAAGGTGTTATTCAGCCGGACCGCTCTTTTTTGCAGTCGATACAGGCCCGGTTTAGGGCACTGAGCAGGGCCTTGACCGAGGCGATCATGATGTCGGTATCCACCCCGGCCCCCCAGAACTCTTTCTCCCGACTGTCCCGGATCATGATGTAGCTCACCGCCTGGGAACCGGAGCCGCGACCCAGGGCGTGCTCATGATATGATTGCAGGGAAAATTTCAGCCCACCGCTTTCCCGCAGGGCGTTGCAGAAGGCATCCAGCGGGCCGTTGCCGCTTGCCTTAAGATTCCTGCGCTGCCCGTGAATATCGATATCCACCTCGATGTCGGCGCTCGACATTTCCCGGTCACTGTCGAGATGGCGTTTGATCACGTTGAAGTGAATGAGTTTATAGCAGCTGTTGGTGAGGATGTACTCCTTTTCAAAGGTGCGGTGGATAATCTCGCTGGACAGCTCGTTCCCCAGCTTGTCGGTGACCTTCTGAATAACGGCCCCGAATTCCGGGTGCATCTTTTTCGGCAGCTTGAAGCCGAATTCCCGATCCATGATAAAGGCGATGCCGCCCTTGCCGGACTGGCTGTTGATGCGGATGATGGATTCATAGGTGCGTCCCACATCCTCGGGATCGATGGGCAGGTAGGGTACCTCCCACAGGCCGGAGTCCGATTCGCTGCAGGCGGCCATGCCCTTGTTGATGGCATCCTGGTGCGAGCCTGAAAAGGCGGTGTAGACCAGCTCGCCGGCATAGGGGTGGCGCTTGGGCACCTGCAGTTTGGTGGTTTTTTCGGAAACGGTGATGATGTGATTGATATCATGCAGGTCCAGCCGCGGATCGACGCCCTGGGAGTACATGTTCAGGGCCAGGGTGATGATATCGACGTTGCCGGTGCGCTCACCGTTACCGAACAGGGTGCCCTCCACCCGGTCGGCGCCGGCCATGAGCGCCAGCTCCGTTGCCGCCACCGCCGTGCCGCGGTCGTTGTGGGCGTGGAGGCTGATGATGGCCCGGTCCCGGTCTTTCAGGTGGCGGATACAGTACTCGATCTGATCGGCGTAGACGTTGGGAGTGGACATCTCCACCGTGGCCGGCAGGTTGATGATCACCCTGTTGTCCGGGGTGGGTTCCCACACATCCATGATCGCCCCGCAGATTTCCAGGGCGTAGTCGAGCTCGGTTCCCGTGAAGCTTTCCGGCGAGTACTCGTAGGTGATACGGGTATCGGTTCTTGACGCTTCCTCCCGGATGAGACGGGCCCCGGCAACGCCCAGGTCGATGATCTCCTGCTTCGACATCCCGAACACCACCCGGCGCTGCAACACGGAGGTGGAGTTATAGAGGTGGACAATGGCCCGGGGCGCTCCGGCAATCGCATCAAAGGTTTTTCTGATGAGATGATCGCGGGCCTGGGTCAGCACCTGGATGGCGACATCATCGGGGATCAGTTTTTTTTCGATGAGCAGACGGCAGAAGTCATACTCCACCTGCGAGGCGGAGGGAAATCCCACCTCGATCTCCTTGAATCCGATATCCACCAGCAGTTGAAACATCTCCAGTTTCTCATCCAGGTTCATGGGTTGGACGAGGGCCTGATTGCCGTCGCGCAGATCAACGCTGCACCAGATCGGCGGGCTGGTGATGACCTTGTCAGGCCAGGTGCGGTCCGACAGGGATACCGGTTTATATTGTTGATATTTTTTTATCTTTTCCTTGTCCATGGCTGTGCTCCCGCTCTGAGGCTCATCACTGCAACAGCAAAAAAAAAGGCCACGGTCCTGAGAACCGCGGCCCTGGTTTTCTCTGTTGCTGCGTATCTTTTACACAACCGACGAAAAGGCCGCGACTCTCCCCTTGAGCCGAAGAAGGAGCAGGGATAGAGCGAGGTCGTGTCGGTGCATGATCGTTTTGTCCTGAATTGATGATGAAGATTTGAGAACCGAATTCACTATAATAGTACTGCCGATCGGATCTTTGTCAAGCAGGAAATGGCTACTGCGGCGGACGGGAAAGATCCGGCAAAGCCGTACAACCCGTGGCCGCTAGCAGCCGGGAGATGGATTATATTGCCGGGTTGAAAATCATGTGAGTGGTTGCGAAAAGATTGACTTCAGAGACGGGGAAGGGCCGCCGATACGCATTTCATGACAGTATCCGGACAACAGGAAAAGAGAACGACCCGTGGAGAAGCCCTGGAGATCATCGAGCGACTGCGCCGGGGAGAATCCCTTGCGCCGCCGCTGCTCAACTTCCGGGGGGCCTCGCTGCGGGGTGAGGATTTAAGCGGCCTGGATCTTTTCGGTGCCGATTTTTCCGGCGCCGATCTCTCGGAGGTCAACCTCTCCGGCGCCAGGCTGTTCAACGCCAAATTCGTCAACGCCCTGCTGATCAAGGCCAGGCTGCAGGGGGCGGAGATGACGGGCTGCGACCTCAGCGGGGCAAACCTGGAAGGGGCCAACGGCCGGCAGGCCGGGCTGGGAATGGCCGATCTCTCCGGAGCGCGGCTCTTCAACTGCAACCTCTGCCGGGCCACTCTCACCAAGACCAACCTGGAAAAGGCGGATCTGCGCTGCGCCAAGCTGCGCCATACCCGCATGCGGGAAGCGCGGCTCATCGGCGCCGATCTCACCGAGGCGGATCTCTACGGAATCCACCTGTCGTTGAGCGATGTCAAAGACGCGATTTTCACCAATGCGGATATGCGCGAGGCAAGGCTGCGCCGCATTGTTCACTTCGAGCAGGCGGAATGGATCGGGGTGGATATTCGCGATATCAACTTCTCCGGAGCCTACCGGGTGCGACGATTCATTGTCGATCAGAATTACCTTCATGAATTCAAGAATGTAAATCGTTTTTCACATTTTGTTTACAACATCTGGCTGCTGACCAGCGACTGCGGCCGCAGTCTGTTGCGCTGGTGCGGCTGCATAGCTGTTCTGACCCTGGTCTTTGCCTGGATCTATACCTTCGTCGGTATCGACTACGGTGAGAATCAAAACTGGATCGCGCCGGTTTACTTCAGCGTCGTCACCCTTTCGACCCTGGGGTACGGCGATATCCTGCCCGTTACACCGGTGGCCCGCATGGTGTCGCTTGTTGAGGTGGTTGCCGGATATGTGATGCTCGGCGGCCTGCTGTCGATCTTTGCCAATAAAATGGCCAGAAGAGGTGAATAGAAGATGTTTCAATTTTTCAAACGCCGTAATAAAAACGCCCAGACAGAGCTGAAAACCATCCTTGGGGGATATGAGCTGCCCAGTTTTTCGACCTCGGTGATCAACGTCCTGAGTAAACTGCGCGATCCGGAAATGTCCATGGCGGAAGTGGTTCCCCTGATCGAGGTGGACCCCGGAATGACCGTGAGAATCCTCAGGTTGGTCAACTCCGTCGGTTTCGGTCTGACGACAAAGGCCAACAATCTCCAGCATGCCATTATGCTCATGGGCCATTCACGCCTGGAAGCGCTGGTTCTCAGCTTCGGAGTCTCCGACAGCCTCCCTTCGTCCATGCAGTGCATGGAAAGGGGGATGTTCTGGTCCATGGCCGCCCGCCGGGCCTGTCTGGCCAGGATGATCGCCTCCCGGCTGCACCCGGCCACCCAGGCCGAATGTTTCACCGCCGGTCTGTTGCTGGATATGGCAATTCCGGTGCTGGACCCCTTCCATAAAGAGGAATATTCATCCCTGATCAGCCGCTGGCGCGACAACGGCGAAAGCGGGCTTGTGGAACTGGAGCAGGAGAGCTTCGGGTATGACCATGCCGGTATCGGTGGATTGATGGCCGAGGCCTGGAAGCTGCCCCGATATATCGTCAACGCCATTGCCGCCCATCACCTGCCCCATGGGAAATCAGCGGCTGAACCGGCAATCCGTCTGGTGTCCCTGCTCAACTATTTCGATGAGGAAAATCCGGCCCGGGCCCTGGTGGAAACCGCCCGTGAGCAGTATAATATCGATGAGGCGGTGATCGGTGAGATGGTGCAACAATCTTTTGACTATGCCGAAGAATTTACTGCCACCTTTCACTGATGCTGCTATAGTTGCCCAAACAAGGGACCAGAGGTTTCCGATACGGCTCATCCGGACAAGGAGGAAAAATGAAACAGTATAAACAGTATATTATCTGCCTTGCGGCCTTGCTCTTTCTCGGTGGTTGTGCCGGTGGTTCGGTGCAGATGGGAACCAGCGGTTCGAAATCGCCGGCAACCGGGAGTGCCGGCGGCCTGAATACCGAAAACGTCAGCAGTCAACTGGAGCGTTGCAGCTCACCCTACGGTACCCTGGCAGTCAATGAAGACCACACCGCGGGCTGGTACACCCATCTCAGCCGTTACGGCATCCAGTCAACGGTACCGGTTCTGCGGCTGCTGGCCCAGCAGAGCAACTGCTTTGTGGTGGTGGAGCGGGGTGCCGGCTTCCGGCACATGACCCGCGAACGACGACTGCAGAAATCCGGAGAACTGCGCCAGGGCAGTAATTTCGGCAAAGGCCAGATGGTGGCGGCGGACTACACGGTAACACCGACCCTCCTGTTTAAGGCGCGTGATACCGGCGGATTAAGCGGTATCGGCTCGGCCGTGGGCAGCGCCTTTGGCGGCCTGGGATCCGTCATCGGCGGCACCATTGCCGGCTCGGTGCGATCCGGTCAGGCCCAGAGCATGATGACCCTGGTGGATAACCGTTCCGGAATTCAGGTTGCCGTGGCCGAGGGCAGCGCCTCCAGCACCAGTCTCGGCGGGGTTTTCAGCCTGCTGGGCACCCATGCCGCCGGTTCCCTCGGGGCCTATAACCGCACCCCCGAAGGCAAGCTGGTGGTGGGCGCAATGATGGATTCCTTCAACAACCTGGTCCGCGTTCTCCGCAACTATAAGCCCCAGGAGGCGGTGGGACCCAACGGCATGGGCACCGGCGGCAGGCTCAAGACAAACTGATCCCCGGCCGGGCAAAAGCGCGTACAGTCAAGAATAGCGGTATATCGCCTGGTTGCCGATCCTGAGAGAGCGTCTATGGATGCGGCGCCGCTGATCAGTTACCGGGTGACTGATCGAAAAGAGTGTGCCGTACTCCCCTGTTCACCAGGCGGGCAGCGGTGACCGAAGCGGTGAGCACCGCCGCCAGGCAGGTGAGGGCCAGGGCCCGGAGAATGGCGGCCGCCTGCGGGTGAAGGGGCAGGGGCAGGAGCATGGTGCTGCCGGCGCTGTGGTGCTGCATCCCTTTCGGAGTGGGAGCCAGGTTCCACGGCAGGGGAAGCGAGACTTCCAGCGCGCCGCAGAGCCGAACCACCAACAGGCCCAGGCAGATCCCCCCAAGTCCGCCGATGAGGCTGATGACAAGGGCCTCGACGGTGCAGCTGAGGAGGATCTCCCCTTTGCGCCAGCCCATGCACCGCATCAGCCCCAGTTGCCGACGCTGTTCCTGCAGGCGCCCGGCGATGAGCCAGCAGACCAGAAGCAGGGTAAAGCCCATGCCGGTGGCGGTGAGCAGGCGGGTTGCCGTGTCGCTGATTCCGGCAAAGCCGCGCATCATATCCCCGATGGAGTCGGCAGAGGAGATGATGGCCGTCGGCAGCACGGCGCGAATTTCCCCCTGTACCGACTTTTTCTCCACTCCCCCGGCCAGCTCAAGGGCCAGCAGATTGGCCGCGCCCGGAGCCATTGCAGCCATTTCCCGGGCCTCGTCAAGCAGGATATACAGGTTGGCGGCGGCCAGCGATGCCCCTTCCCTGATGGTGGTGATGCCGACAATGGTGAGGGAATATTTCCCCAGCTGCAATTTTTGTCCGAGCCGGAGGCGGTTGAACCTGGCATAATGGCTCTCCGCCACCGCCTCGCCCCGGGTTTTGGGCGCTCTTCCCGCAGTGATCCATCCCATGGCCGCGGCAGGTCCGTTTTCCCTTTGTTGCGGGTCGATACCCGCCAGGGTGATGAATTTTTTCCTCTCCTGATACCAGAGAAGAATCGACGGAGTCATCCGGACGACCCCGGGAATCCGGGCCACTCCCCCGCTCTGTTGCGCTGTGATGGGCTGGTTGGAAAAGGGCAGGCGGAAGCCGCCGGGACTCTTTTTCTCCCGGCTGGAGCCCTGGGTGCCGAGTTGCACCAGCAGATCGCTTTTTAACCGGCTGAAGGGCAGCTCCACCAGCTCCCGGTAGCCGTTTCCCAGGGTGGAGATGATGACAAAGAATGCCAGGCCCAGCAGAATTCCGGCAAGCAGCCAGCCGGATCGACGCCGGTCGCCCAGGGCGGAGCGGATCCCGTAACCGGCCAGAGAAATGATCTCCATGGCGGTCACCGTCCCCCGGCCGGGGCCGTGTTTTGCTCGAAGATGAGCCGCAGGTCGCCGAAGGACCAGTTGCCCTCCACCTTTTTGAAGGGAGCGGCTCCGGTGGGAAAGCCCCGGAGTTGTACCCGGCGGCCGTTAACGTCGAAATCGGAGCGGCCATTGAGGAGGATGAGCAGGGGAATGTGGCCGGACAGCCGCCGGCGTTTCATGAATTTCCCGGCCGCCGGGGTGTCGAAGTCATACCAGTGGATCTCGAAGGCGTGGGGAAAATCCTGCAACAGCTCCCTGATCCGGACAAGGGTGGGGCGCATGGGACCATGGTTCATGTAAAGGATTTCCAGTTGCGCTTTCTCCGCCGCCCAGGGCCGACCGGCGAGGCCGAAGACCAGCAGCAGGGAGATGATGAGCAGTCGCGTGATCTTTCCGGTTGATGGTGCCGATGCTGTTTTCATATTTCTTTTACCTCCCCGTCATTCATGTAAAGTGATCGGTCCGATATCCGGGCTATGTCCCGGTCATGGGTGACCATAAAGATGGTGACTCCCTGTTTTTTCCCAAAATCCGTGAGCAGCTTCAGTATCTCCTTCCCCGTTGCCGAATCCAGGTTGCCGGTGGGTTCGTCGCAGAAGAGAATCTCCGGCCTGTTGACCAGGGCCCTGGCAATGGCCACCCGTTGACGTTCCCCGCCGGAAAGGTGGGCGGGGAGATGCTTTTTGCGGTCGGCAAGTCCCATTTGTTCCAGCAGTTCGGCGGCCCGCCTTTTCCGCTCGGCACCGGTCATGGGGACCGGATAGAGCGGAAAGGCGATATTTTCCAGGGCGTTGAGGGTGGGGATCAGGTGAAACGCCTGGAAGACGAATCCCACCAATCGTCTGCGCAGCAGGGCCAGGCCGTCTTCGTCGAGTTCGGCCAGTTCTTCCCGGTTAAGGGCAATGGAGCCCGTGCTCGGACGTTCAAAGCCGGCCATGAGGCCGAGCAGCGTTGACTTGCCTGATCCGGAAGGACCCAGCAGGGTGACGAATTCGCCCCGGCGAACCCGGAAATTCGCACCGCGCACCGGTGTAACCTCGCCGAATCGTTTGCTGACATTTCTCACGTCGATGATGGTTTGCCCCTTACTCTGTGGTTGCCGGACTGTTTTATTCATGGCGAAGTACCTCCGAAGTGTGCAAGCGGGTCATCAGCCGCCCGGTTCCCCAGGCAGCGGCAAGACCCAGGAGCAGGGCCATGCCGGTTACCAGGAACGGCAGCCTCCGGCCCGCTGTTATGGGCAGGCGGATTTCCTGGGAGAGCTGTTGGTCGCCGCCCGGCAGAAAATGCGGGGTGGGGGCCATGTCCCAGGGAATGGGAATGGAAATGGTGACAAAGGAGAGCGTCCAGGCGGCAAGGGCGCCGAGGCCAAGGCCGAACAGGGTGCCGAGACCGATGTAGAGCAGGTTTTCCGCCAGCAGCTGGCCGATGATGTCCCGGCCCGTCCAGCCGACGGCTTTCATGGTACCGATTTCCGTGATCCGTTCCCCCACGGCGGCAGCGCTGTTGCGACCGATGAGCAGCAGGGCCAGCACCACGACCAGGGAAGAGATCATCCCGGAAAAGCGCTGGGTGAGGCTAAAGAGTCCGCCGATGAGCTCCTTGAAGGAATCGGGGGTGGAAACGGTGGCCTTCTCCCCGAGGATCTCCTTGATGCGCCGGGAAACTTCATCGGCCTTGTCGCGCTTTGCCTGCAAAAAGAGCAGATTGCTGTCACGGGGACCGAACTGGTGGATGGCGGAGATGCCGGGTGCGGCGGCAACGATATCCTGGGCCGCGGCCAGGGAGATAAAGAGATTGGCGGTGCCGATGCGGCCGATCGCCGAACCATCCACCAGGCCGGCAACGGTAAAGCTCCGGCCGCCGATGATCACCTTGTCCCCAGGACCCACGCCTGTTTCGGAGGCCCAGGTGACCTCCGCCAGGGCCTGTTGCCGATCGGCCGGCTCGATCATCTTCCCCGAAATCATCGTTCCCTGCAACAGGGCGGGACCGGCACGGTCACCAGGCCGGAAACCCACGACGATCCGGAAGGTGTCCCGGGAAAAATCCCAGAACAGAACGGCCCGGCTCAGGGAGATGACTGCTGGCAGGGCGGCGATGGCGTCACTCTGGGATCGGCTGATGGGAGCGACGGAACAGGGGAGCACCGGACCTGCCATCTGCTCCGGCACATCCCCTGCCTTTTGCACAGTCATGTCGGCGCCGATGGCGGCAAGCGGTGCCTGAAAGGCGATGTTCAGGGCATCCGAGAGCAGGGTGATGCAGACAAGAACCGCGGTTACAAGGGCCACCAGGCCGACATTGACCAGGGTGCGGCGCCCCCGATTGGTCAGTTCGCTGTAAAGATATTGTCCATTGATCATTTTTCCCCCCAATGGCTGAATGGTTCATGGGTTGACGGACAGCGTGGAAGCTGCGGCCCGCGACCGATGGTGCCGTCGTCGGGACGCAATCCGGCATATGCGGCCTGGAGCCGCCATGTGCCGGGGAAAAAGGGGGGAAACTCAAATCAGCAGGGCCTGCTGCTCAAGAAAAAGAGGGGGTGGACGGTGATGAATAGGTACGGCGGCGAGGAGATACGGCTCCGGCCGCAGACCTGCTGGGGCCGGACTCCTGAAGAAAAGCGCGGTAAACAGGGTCGGGACATAGACAGGCAACTGCAGGGCCGCAGGCAGGAGTTGTTCAATGGTGAACCGTTTCAGCCGTTCAGCGGCCGAGGGCAGGGGAGCGGGTTGGGGTTCGCAGACGACGCCGGGCGCTCCGAAGGGACAGGCCGTTTGCGCGGTTGTCGCCTTTGCCGTATCTCCGGCCAGGGGGCATCCGGCCTCTCCCCTCGCCGGACAGTCCGGCCGGGTCACGTAGCAGGCCGGTATCGGCGAGGCGCCCACCAGCACAAAAATACAAACCAGTATACAGTGGAAAATCCTGAACATCACTCACTGATACTCTGTGGTATAGCTTGTGTCAAGCTCAAATTATCTTTTCGGTAAGTAACACCGGTGACCGATTACCTGTTTTACTTTTGCGGCCGCATGGGATAAAGAGAAGAAAAGCAAGCTGCCTTCCCACCAGTCAGGAGACCGGCCGTGTCCAACCAGCCTGATGCAGAATCCGATCCGCATTTCAAGGTATTCCATGAACTCATGCCCCACAGGGTGCGGGAGATTCTGCTGGTCTCCAGCCCCTACGACGCCTATATCATGGAGGAGGATTCCAGTCTTGCCTCCCGGATTATCAATGAATACCGCGGCCTGAACCTCAGCAGTCCGCCGCGGATCACCCGGGCGGACACCGGGTCCGCGGCCCTGGAGCTGCTGGAGAAGAGGCCCTTCGACCTGGTTCTGGCCATGCCCAACCTGGGGAAAATGGGGATCGATCACCTCAGCCGGGCGGCGAAAAGGCTGCAGCCTGATCTCTTTTTCATCCTCCTGGCCCACTCCATGCGGGAGCTGGAGATGGGGGAGGAGCGCATCGAATCCGCCGCCGTCGACAACAGCTTCATCTGGTGTTGCGACTCCGAGATTCTCTTGGCGATCATAAAAAACCTGGAAGACGGGATGAATGTCGATCATGACACCCGGCGGGCCATGGTGCGGGTTATCCTCGTGGTGGAAGATTCACCGCTCTTTCGATCGCAGTTGCTACCGATCCTGTACCGGGAGCTGGTCCGCCAGACCCAGGCGGTCTTGAAGGAGGGGTTGAATGAACAACACCGTCTCCTCAAAATGCGCGCCAGGCCCAAAATTCTCACCGCCTCTTCCCATGAGGAGGCCATGGAACTCTACACCGCCTACCAACCCTATGTCTACGCGGTCCTCTCCGACCTGCGTTTTTCCCGCGGAGGAAAGTCCGACCCCCGGGCCGGCCTGTCGCTGCTCACCGCAATCCGGCGCACCGCGACGGATATGCCCTTGCTGCTCTTCAGCAGTGATTCGGTGGACAGGAAACAGACCGATTATCTCCGGGCGGTGTTCTTACGAAAAGATGCCGCCGATCTCCAGGAGCGTATCCACGACTTTTTTCTCTCCTGCCTTGGGTTCGGAGAATTCATCTTCCGGCTGCCGGATACCACCCCTGTGGACCGGGCAGCCGGCTTTGCCGAATTCGAGGCCGCCTTGAAACGGATACCCGATGACTCCCTCATGTACCATGCCGGTTTCAACCACTTCTCCCACTGGTTCATGGCCCGGGCCGAGGTGGAGCTTGCCTCCAGGTTCCGCAGGGAGCGTTTTGGCCGCTATACGACGGCTGCGGCCCTGCGTCGCGACCTGGTCGCCGCCGTCCATGCGCAGCGGCGGAAGCGGCAGCTGGGCGTTGTCAGCCGTTTTTCGGCACCATACTATGACAGCGAGATCAATGACTTCGTCAGTATCGGCAGGGGATCCATGGGCGGTAAGGCCCGGGGACTTGCCTTCATGGCCGCCTTTCTCAACAGTGCGGCGGCGCGCCCCGCTCCGCCCTTCGGCTCCAGGGTCGCCATCCCCAAAACCTGCGTCATCTTGAGCGAGGGCTTTGAAGAGTTCGTGCGCTTGAATTCACTGCAATCAACAGACGGACTCAGCGACCGGGAGATCGCCGCACGGTTTGTGGCCGGGTCCATGCCGCCGGCCCTGCTTAAAGAGCTGGAAGAGTTTCTGCGCCGATTTTCCTATCCCCTGGCCATCCGTTCCTCCAGCCTGCTGGAAGATGCCCGCTTCATGCCCTATGCCGGTCTTTACAGCACCCTGATGCTGGCCAATAACCATCCGGATTTTTCACGAAGATTTAAGCAGTTCGTACGGGGGATCAAACTGGTGTACGCTTCCACCCGCTTTGCCGGACCCCGGGCCTTTTCCCGATCCATCGGACAGGGTCGGGAGGACGGCATGGCCGTGCTGGTGCAGCAGTTGGTGGGCAGACAGTACGGAAGCTTTTTCTATCCGGGCATCTCTGGAACGGTGCAGTCCCACAACTACTATCCCCTGGCACCCATGCGGCCGGAACACGGCATTGCCGCGGTGGCCCTCGGGTTCGGCAAGACCGTGGTCGAGGGTGAGCGCAGCCTGCGTTTTTCACCCTTTTTTCCCCGGCATCTGCCGCAGTTTTCGACGGTGGATGACATCCTCGCCACCTGCCAGCGGCGATTCTACGCCCTGGATATGAGCGTGGATAACGATGGGGATATCGGCGCCCTGGTCGCCCGGAATCCGGATGACGCCCGGGACGAGTTTCCGGTGCGGCTGCTGAGCAGCACCTATCTGCCGGAAGAAAAGCGGATCCGCGACAGCGACCTGCCGGGACGCAAGGTGCTCACCTTTGCCGCCCTGCTCAAGTACAACCTCTATCCCCTGGCGGAAATTTTGCAGGCGCTCATGGATATCGGCCGCCGGGGGCTGGGGTGCGAGGTGGAAATTGAATTTGCCGTTGACCTGGAAGAGAGCATTGAAACAAGTCTTTTCAACCTGCTGCAGATCCGGCCGCTGGTCACCGAGACAACTGGACGGGTGGTGAAGATCGACCAGGAGGAAAAAGAAAGGGCGGTGCTGGTTGCCGATAATGTCCTGGGCCACGGTCTTTACAACACCATCGCCGATATCGTCTATGTTGAGGCGCCCGGATTCGACAACCGCACGGCCGCGGCCGCGGCCCGGGAGATAGGCGGGATCAACCGGAGGTTGCAAGGGGAGTCGAGGTCATATCTGCTCATCGGCCCGGGAAGGTGGGGAAGCGGAGACCCGTGGCTGGGTATCCCGGTGAGCTGGCAGGATATCTCCGGGGTCGGCGTCATTGTTGAAACCGGGGGAGCCGGGTTCCGGGCGGAGCCGTCGCAAGGAACACATTTTTTTCAGAATATCAGTTCGTTGGGCATTCCCTATATCACGGTTGACGCCGACGGCCGGCTGGATGAAAAATGGCTGCGCTCCCTGCCCCGGCGGGAGCGGCTGGAGTTTGTCAGCCATATCCGCCTCGAGGAGCCGTTGCTTGTCAAGGTGGATGGGCGGCTGCCCCTGGCGGTTGTGCTCGCCCCTGAAGAATAGGCGGTTATGGAGATCAGGCGGGTCATGCCATGGTGCAGCGCCGTCTCGATCATGCGGCAAGAAACCGGAAAAAGGAGGAGAATATGAAAGAGACAGTTGATGGACTGCTGAAGCGGGATCCCGGGGAAAGGGAATTCCATCAGGCGGTGGAGGAACTGGTGGAGACCGTCCGCCCGGTCCTTGAACGCAATCCCGAATACCGTCGGCAGGCGGTGCTGGAACGTCTGGTGGAACCGGAACGGGTGATCATCTTCCGGGTACCCTGGGTGGATGACCTCGATCAGGTTCACGTCAACCGTGGTTTCCGGGTGGAGATGAACAGCGCCATCGGTCCCTACAAGGGAGGACTGCGGTTTCATCCATCGGTGACCCTCAGCATCGTCAAGTTCCTGGCCTTTGAACAGGTTTTCAAAAACAGCCTCACCACCCTGGCCATGGGGGGCGGCAAGGGGGGAGCCGATTTCAACCCCAAGGGACGCTCCGATGGCGAGGTGATGCGCTTCTGCCAGAGTTTCATGTGCGAACTCTATCGCCATATCGGCCCCGATACCGATGTCCCGGCCGGGGATATCGGCGTCGGCGCCCGGGAGATCGGTTTTCTCTTCGGCATGTACAAGAAGCTGCGCAACGAGTTCACCGGGGTGCTGACCGGCAAAAGTCTTGACTGGGGCGGCAGCCTCATCCGGCCGGAGGCCACGGGCTACGGAGTTGTCTACTTTGCCTCCGAAATGCTCGCCACCCGGGGCGAGACCCTGGAGGGCAAGACCTGCCTGGTTTCCGGGGCCGGCAACGTTGCCCAGTACACCGTGGAAAAGCTCATCGAGCTCGGCGGCAGGGCGGTCACCCTTTCCGATTCATCGGGTTACATTTTTGATGAAGAGGGCATCGACCGGGACAAGCTGGAATATGTCAAGGAGTTGAAAAATATCCGGCGGGGACGCATCCGCGAGTATGCGCAGCAATATCCCGGCGCGGTCTACACGGAGCGCGATGCAGGGCTTGATCACAACCCGCTCTGGAGCCATCCGGCGGATTGCGCCATGCCCTGCGCCACGGAAAACGAGATCAACGGCAATGATGCCGCCAATCTCGTAGCCGGCGGCGTGGGCCTGGTGTGCGAGGGGGCCAACATGCCTTCAACCCCGGAGGCCATCGACATCTTTGAGGACAAGGGCCTGCTCTACGGCCCCGCCAAGGCGGCCAATGCCGGCGGCGTGGCGGTTTCCGGGCTGGAGATGGCCCAGAATTCCATGCGGCTGCATTGGCCCCGGGAGGAAGTGGACAAGCGGTTACGCCACATCATGCACCGTATCCACTCCACCTGTCTCGATGCCGCTGCCGAATACGGCAGGCAGGGCAACTACCTGGCCGGGGCCAATATCGCCGGTTTTATCAAGGTGGTCAATGCCATGCTGGACCAGGGACTGGTGTGAAAAGGTGAGACCTATTCCACTTCCTTTTCCGGTTCCACCGGCATGTTGTGCGGATCCACGTGACACTCCAGGCAGTCGGCGAATTTCTTATGCATCTTCTTGCCGTGGGGGCTTTCGTGGCAATCCTGGCACTTGGGTATCTCGCCATGGACGGTGTGACAGGTGGCGCATTGCAGCTCGCTGTGCTTGGTCAGGTTGACCTGCAGGTTGTCAAACACCTCGTCATGACATGATCCACAGACCTTGTTGTCGGTTTCCTCCGGATAAGGCAGGATGTTTTTGGCGCTGTGCGGCCGGTGGCAGACCAGACACTCCTCGTAGGGCTGGCCTTCCACATGGGGATCATGGCAGTCGAAACAGGTGGGTCGGTAGCCGTGTTTGTCGGCATGGCAACCGGTGCAACCCACCTCTTCCTCGTTATGCTTGGTGGGATTGTCGGCGAACTCTTTGCCCTCGGTCTCGTAATGGCAGACCTCGCAGGCCACCACTTCCTTGCCCGCCCCGTCGGGATAGTTTTTGCTGACCCCTTCAAAGGGAATGTCCAGCGGCGTATGCGGGTCCTGATGGCATTCCTTGCACATGGTGAAGGGTTCGCCGTGGGGCAGTTCGTGGCAGTCGGCGCACTGGGGCATGATGGATGCATAGTTATCCTTGGTGGGCACGTAGGCGTGCAGTTGCTGGTGGCAGTCGGTGCAGAAGAAGCGATGTTTGGATTCGCTTTCCCGGAGCAGTTTGTATTCACCGGGATGGCAACTGCCGCATTCCACCGGGGTGAGGCTGCGGGGCACCGCGGTGTAGAGCGATTCATCGGCCAGGGGCATGCTCCTTTTCCCGTCGGGAGTGGTTGCCGCCGGGGCTGCCGCCGGTGTTTGCGGAGCAGCGGGCGCGGGCGATTTTTCGGTTGTGCCGGTCAGGGCCGTACCGGCAGTGAAAACAAGCAGCAGGCCGGCGAGGGCGATGAGCCCTGCCGACACTTTGTAATTGAAATTCTTTTTCATTCTTTCCCCCCTTTGCAATATGGATGGCGAAGCAGGAGCGGGTGTGCCGCGTCCCGGACTGTATGCCGGAGCCGAACCACGCGGGGCCGTCTCCCGCGAAAGGAGAACGGCCGCCGTGCCGAAACGGTGGAATTCACCTCTACGGCGGAAAACCGCACCGGTCGCAAGGCAACCGGTGCGGGCGGGTCGGCCGTGGACTGATCCGCTACATCACGAGATCGTGCGGATCCTCATGACAGTCGATACAGTTCGGGAATTTCGACATCATCTTGTCCGGATGCGGCACTCCGTGGCAGTCCTGGCAGGTGGGGACGAAACCGTGCTTATCCTTGTGGCAGAAGACACAGAGCAACTGGGCATGCTTGGTTTCGCCGGCGGCCAGGGTGGCCTCGAGTTCATCGTGACAGGCGCCGCAGTCCATGTTGGGAACCTTGTCGTCATAGCCGATGTTGAGCGGTGAATGCACCGGATGGCAACCGGCGCAGGTCGGCGTCTGCTGGCCGTCCCGATGGGGATCGTGGCACTCCATACAATCCGGGATATAGCCGTGCTGGTCGTGGTGACAGACGGCGCAGTCCACTTCGCCGTGGGCGCTGGGATTGTCGGAGAGTTCCTCACCCTTGTCCGAGTGGCAGGTGTTGCAGACCTCGCTGTTTTCCTCGCCGAAGACGATGTGCAGCGGCTGGTGGGGGTTCTGGTGACAGCGCAGGCAGTTGTCCACCTCGTAGTGGGGTTCTCCCTCGTGGCACATGGAGCATTGGGGAATGATCTTTTCCTTTTCCACTTCCGGCGGATGACCACCCGTGTGGCAGTCGAGGCAGCCGACCTCGCTCTTGTGCTTGCCGCCGTCGTCCATGTTCTGGTGAACCACTTCCACATGACACTTGATACAGTCGGTGTTCGCCAGCTGATTCTTGACGATCCGGACCTTGCCCTTGTCGGCCGCGCCGCCCTTGCCGGTCGCATCCACCACCAGCGGCTGTTTGACGGCGTTGCCGGCGCCTTCCTGCCCCTGCGGGGCACAGGCAAGGATCGTCAGCGACAGCGACAGGACGGCAATGCCTGCCATCACCTGGAATTTGCTTTTTTTCCTCATTGTTTTCCTCCTTTTATTTAGGCATTATCCGACTAAATCATGTGGTTCGTATCATGTGGCCGGTATGTGGAACCGTCAGAACGGGTGGGAAAAGCGACGATGCGCCGCGTAATGGAGCCGGAGAAGAGGGAAGAGGCCGGAGTACATGGCGGGCGGCCGCCAAGGGGTGCGGTCTTTGGGTGTCTCCACATGGCCCATGAACCGGCGTATACGACATTGTGGTGCTGAGCATTGAATAAAATTGCGGAATTCCGCGCATCTGATTTTTATCACCGGCAAGCCGTCAACCATCTGTCAGCCTTTAACTCCTTGTGAAAATTTGTTTATTTTTGTATCACATCCATCTGTTTTTTGCCATGGAAAAAACCGCGGTCGGAAGCCGGAAATGGACAAGGAAGTCCCATGGAACCGGTACGGCGGGGGGATCGGCCCGTACCGCCGGGTTGCGAACCCGGTGGGAGGGGTTACAAAAAAAGTCATTCGTAAAACTGGTTCTTTGGCGGTCGTTGTGGTACTTATTAGATGCCGCGCCCGGCAGAGATGTAACAGCAACAATCAATCGATTACCCTATTCCGGGCAGTGGGCCCCTGGGAGCCTTCCGGGGTGCATGCCACGGAAACGGGAACGGAAAAAAAGGACCATGCCAGCCGCTGCCATTACCTTCATCCTGCGCCTGCCCACCGCCGCCCTGCTGGCGCTGATCGTTTTTTCCCCGTTGTCCGGTGTCCGGGCCTTGGCCGAGGAACTGCTTGTCCCCGATGACTACTTCACCATTTCCGAGGCCCTGGAAGCGGCCATGGAGGGAGATACCGTGGTGGTCTATCCCGGTACGTACAATGAACGTATCAAGATGAAGGAGGGCGTCAGTCTGGTGAGCTATGCCGGAGACGGCGGCAACGAGGAGGTCGCGGGTCCGGGGGTCAAAAAGGTGTTGCGCCGCGCCCTGCGCACCATCATCGACGGCACCGACCTGGAGGAACCCGGCTACCTCATCAGCTTTCCCAAGGACACCGATGCGGAGATGCGGGTGGACGGCTTCACCTTTCGCAACATGCCTGATTATCATTCCTCCACCAATCTGTTTCTCATGGAGATCCGCGGCTGCTCGCCGGTGGTGGAGAACAATATCCTGCACGGCAACAGGTCCTGGGGCGCCATTCTCTCCACCGGGCTCGGGGTCGGCATGGGCCCGGCTCTGGAGACCATGGCGCGGCCGTTGATCAGAAACAACGTCATCTACGACAACCTTGCCGTGGGTATAGGCAACGGCAGCAACTCCGCCGCCCATATCGTTGAAAACGAGATCTTCGGCAACTATTATCAGGACGGCAAGGACAGAGACCGGGTGGCGCCGGCCATCGGTGTGCGGGAGCATGCCCGGCCGCTCATCGAAAACAATATCTGCTACAACAACGGCAGCGGCATCGGGACGATCAACTTCGACGTCGCGGCGGAGCCCCTTGTCATCCGGGGAAACACCATCTACCGCAACCGGGCCGCCGGCATCGGCCTGCGGGGCATCGGCAGTCAGGTCGCCGAGCTTGAGGTGATCATCGAGGACAACACCATCTACGGAAACCTGGCCGCCGGTATCCGGCTCACCAAAACCGGCCGCGTCACACTGCGGCGCAACGAGGTGCGCACCAACAAGCGGGCCGGCATAGCCCTTTGGGATGTGGGCAACGTCATCATCGAGGAAAACGACATCCACGGCAATTTCGCCACCGGGCTCAGAATGCTGGATGTGGCCGGCGGCCGCATCTCCCACAACAGAATCTACCAAAACGTGACCGCGGGCATTGACCTGATCGGCTGGCAGCGATGAGGAAAGCGTCCGGGGCATCGAAAACGGCGGCGAGGCGAAGCGGCCGCCGGCACCTTTCGTGGAAATGCCGGTCCGCGGTCCCGGCGCTTGTCCTGGCCGCGATCTTTTCCCTGCCGGCTTCGGCCGCTGTTTTGCGGTTTCCCAAGGGCAACCTCTCCTTGCAGGATGTAGTCACTGCCGCCGCCGACGGCGATACCGTCCTGGTGGAACCCGGCACCTATGAATTTTTTTACGATCATCTGGTGATCCTCCAGGAGCGGCTGACCGTCAAGAGCGCCGCGGGCGCCGCCCGGACCATTCTGAAGGGCAGGGGGGACGGGCCGGTGGTGAGTTTCCTGCGCGGCAGCAAGGCGGTGCTCGACGGCTTTACCATCACCAGCATCCCCAGGGAAAAGGTTACCGATCTCAAGGGCGGCGGCATCTACTGCGCGCCGGAATCGGCACCGGTGATCATCAACGCGATCATTACCGATAACAGCGCGGTTTTCGGCGGCGGCATCTACTGCGATACCCTGTCGGCGCCGCGCATCAGCGGCTGCACCTTTACCCGTAACAACGCTGCCGTTTCCGGCGGAGCGATCTTTATCACCCGGGCCGCCGCCGTCATCCACAACAACCGATTCCGCGACAACCGGGCCGGCACCGCGGGCGGCGCCATCGGCAGCAACCGCGGATCTTCGAAGATCATCAACAATATCATCCATCAAAACAGCGCGGTTTTCGGCGGTGGCATCTCATGCGACCGCTCGGCGTCCATCATCTACAACAACACCCTGGTGGAGAACCGGGCCGACTATGGCGGCGGTATTGTGGTGGACAAGGGCGCAGTGCGGTTAACCAACCTAATTCTTTACCACAACCGCGACCGGGACATCCACTACCTGGCCAGGGAGCCGGAAGCGGTTACCAGGCCGACCTATTCCCTGATCAGCGATGGTTCTTTCCGGGGCTTTAACGGCAATATCGCCGTTGACCCGCTTTTTGTGGATGCGGACACAGGGGACTTTCACCTCGGCAAGGATTCGCCTTGCAAAAACACGGGAAACCCCGACTTTTTCTACGAGGACCCGGATTCCACCACCAGCGACATGGGAGCCTATGGCGGCCCCGGAGCACAAGGGGATCATTGATCCCGGCCATCCATCTTCAGGTAAATCTCCCCACCCGCATAGACCACCACCGGACCAGCCGGCGACCGGTCCTTTCCTTTCACTGATGTTGAGGTGAACAGGTTCAACATTTCGGAAAATGAAGGACCTTTTTTGCTACTTGCCGGCAATTTTCGCCAACACCTCTGTTTCCCGGAAAATTTTACTGGAAAACAGGGGCAATGGGGAAATATCATCCTGTAATAGCGAAAGAAGTTGTGTTTTTATCAACAATAGAGTAATGGAAAATATTAGATTTACTAATTACTCTGTTTCTCTTCTTTCAGCGTGGATTTTGATTGTGATAGATGAAATTCGTACAGCAGGACGAAAGGCCCCCAGTGATTGCGCAGCCGGATGCATTCCGTCAGCCGCATCCCGCTACCATAGATCAACCGGACCATGAGCAGGTGCCTGTCCCGCATCTGCTCAAAAACCCGTCCGATTTCTGATTCAGTAAGCACCGTGGGAGGCCGGGGTTTGCGCTTGGAGCGAATTGGGGCCACCTCTGGCACCGGCGGTACCTGAAAATGGACAAGGGCAGTGCCCGCATTAACATGGACAAGGTCAAAGAGGAATCCCGTTTTGACGGCAAGTGGGTGCTGACCACCAACACGGACCTTTCTGCCGAAAAAGTGGCCCTCAAGTACAAGG
>CAYUNE010000038.1:0-2702 GCA_964446115.1 uncultured Desulfobulbia bacterium
TCATCCCAATGTCAGTTCGCTTTTTTCAGATAGCCGGATCAGGGCCCGTGAATAAGCCAGAAAAAACGGTACAAAGGCGGAATAGGCCTGGGAGAGAAAGAGACTGCAGATGACATAGCCACTCAGGGCGATTATGCCAAAACCGGGCAGAGAAGATATCATGCCGTCAGCTTTTGTTGAGAGCAATTTGTTTTTTGCCGTTTGAAAATTTGTTTTGATCGTCCAGATTATTTTGAGAAAGACAATGAGTCCGATGATTCCCAGATCACCGCCGACCTGGAGATAGGTATTATGGGCCGTGACCCAAAATTCACGACCCAGATTTTTGCCCAGGCCGGTGGAAAACTGTCCGGGGCCGACTCCGGTGAGCAAGTGCTGGTGAAACATGTTCAGGCCCGCCTTCCAGAGTTCCAGGCGACCGACTCCTTCCCCGGCTTGCGAGCTGAGAAAGTTATAATCCTTGCCGCTGTATAAGTCATAAAAACGCTGCCAGAGCGTATCGGGAGCGGAATAGAGAATGAATACAACAGCAATGAATGCAAGAAGAAACCGCTTGGCAAATCCTGCCGACCAGACAGAGGAGACCAGAAAATATAAACTGATAATGCCGAATCCCAGAAAACCACCCCTGGAGCCGGTTTTCAACAATGCTGCGAGAAGGATCAGGAGGATCATGGTGTAGTTGAGTTTTGCCCGTGGATATCCGGAAAGAAGAAAAGCCATGCTCAGGGGCAGAACCATGACGATAACCATAGCAAGGTCGTTGGCATCATAGGTATCGGTTGCAAAGTAACGCATCCCCGCTGATATTTCCGGCGAGAGGAGAAGTTTGGCCGAGAGAACGACGACACTGGCGATGAGGGCCCTGCTTAAAAAGAGAATTTCTTTTTCCGTTTTCATATTCATGAGACAGCAAAGGAAAAAGAGATAATTGGTGGTGATCGAGGCTCTCCATATATGAAAGGCACCCCCCGGCCACACGGAAAAGATTATGGTGCAAAAACTAAACAACCAGAAAAAGCCCAGGAGTTTGGATTCTGAAGTTGCGATAACGCGGTCATCAGTTATTCTGCCGCTGTTATATGACGTAAGGAGAGTGAGGGCAAAGGCGAGCATTCCCGGTTTTGCCAGTTGAAGGAAAACAAAAATTTCCTGAATGCGACCGATCACAATAAAGATCAAGGCGGCACAGCACCAAACCGAAAACGGTATAGACTCTGACGAAGATGAGGTGGTGGTCTGTTCCATGGACATGTTATGTAATCACATGCAGGATTTATAATCCCGCGATGCACAAGCTGTAACTTTTTTCCTTTCCAAGGGTGTAGACTCCATATTTATCGGTTCACCTTGTCCCAGAGAATATCCTGCCGTTTGGCGAAGAAGCGCAAAAGTCCCACAAGAGACGCCATATTGATACTGCAGAAGTAATAGGGAAGATAGAACAGATAGCTGGTGCGGAGATTTGGAATAAGATATCCGGCAACGGCAAGAGAATAAAAAATTACCTGGCCTGCCAGGAGAAATGAATAGGGAAAGACGCGGGCAAGAAACACATTGGCGGCAAAAGCCCCGATCATAAACAGCGGCGCCAGCCACCGGAGAACTTTTCTGGAAACAAAGGAAAACAAGGGTGCCGGAGCCATCTTCTTTCTCTCTTTGACAAGCCATGCCAGATATTGGTATCCACCTGCGATAATTCTTGATTTTCTCCGAAATTCGTTGGCGGTGGATGCCTCTACCTCCTCAACGGCCCGGGCTTGGTCTGCATAGACAATCCTCTGCCCGGCCAGGACCGCCTCCATGGCCAGGGCGAAGTCATCAAGGATCAGGTTTTTAGCAAGGGGCCTGAACAGTTGGCGCCGCAGAGCAAACAGCGCCCCGTCGATTCCCACCATATTGCCGAATCCCGCCTCGGCTCTCTGGATCATACCTTCGATTTTCATGTACAGACTTTCCCCGGCAATTTCATCCTCACCCCGACCCCGGACAAGAACCCTGCCGCAGACAGCCCCGACCTGCGGATCTGCAAAGGGCATCAGGAGCCGTGCCGGTGCGTCATCATCGAGAATGACATTGGCGTCGCTGAAAAGAAGAATATCGCCGGCAGATTCCCTCACTCCAACATTTAACGCATTGGCCTTTCCGGCCCGCGGCTGGTAGGTACAGATCTTCAGACGCCTGCCCGGGGTATCCGTTCCATCGAATTCGGCCAGAATATCGTTGGTTGCGTCGGTGGATCCGTCCGATACAACAATGATTTCATGATCGGCTTCCCCGAAATCGACCCGCAGGCAGTTTTCAACCTTTTCCCGAATAATCTCCTCTTCATTGTGGGCGGCGACGATCATGCTGACCTTGCCCCTATATACCTCCTGTTGCCAGGGCTTCGGTCGAATCCTGCTCAAAAACAGCATGGTTGCCGGATAGAAGAAAAACGTCCATCCCAGCAACAAGAGCGACAGCCAGAACAAGATAACACCGATCATACCCGTTGCCCCGTGGTTGGCCTAAAACCTTTCATCGTCTTCATCATCACTTGGCAGATACCGACCGGGTCGCATGGCTCAACACGGCAGCGCCTTCGACGACCACCGGCCCCAGTGCCTGGTAATGCCGGTCGATTTTTTTCCGGTTGAGAAAAAGAAAGCCGCAACGCAGACCGGCGGCCATGATTCCCATTGTCAGCCGACCGGCACCCT